>JAHFES010000003.1:11262-28485 GCA_023248355.1 Nitrospiraceae bacterium | reverse complement strand
CAGGATTTGCACGACGGAATTCTCCAGTCCCTCTACGCGGTGGGCCTCGGCCTCGAGGCCTGCAAGCCGCTACTACTACTACAGCAGCAGCAGCAGCAGCAGCAGCAGCAGCAGCAGCAGCGCAAGAAGGCTGCCAAGACTCTCAATCAGGCCCTCGACCAGGCCGTCGGCCAACTGAATGCAGTCATGGCCGAGGTCCGGAACTTCATCGCCGGGCTAGAGCCACAGGTGATGCAGGGAGGTCACTTCCCCACCGTCTTGCGGACGATGGTGCAGGCTCTGACCGCTTCTCAGTCAATCACATGCCGGCTCCTCCTCGACGATGCCGCCGCACGCAGCGTCTCGCCCAAACAAGCGCTCCATCTCCTCAATGTGGTACGAGAGGCGCTGAGCAACAGCGTGCGCCACGGGCAGGCGACGCGAGCGACGATCTCATTCAAGATGCTGGCCCATTCACTCCGGTTGTCGGTCACTGATAACGGCACAGGCTTTCGCCCCGACAACGCACGAGGGATCGGACACGGCTTGACGAACATGGCCGCGCGAGCGCAGAAAATGGGTGGGCATTTCGCCATTCGATCCAGACCCAAACGGGGAACTCGTATCACGATAGATCTGCCGAAGGAGGAGTCGTATGTCCACGGTTAAGATAAAGCCCATTCGCTTGTTGCTCGTCGACGATCATGAAGTGGTGCGGATCGGTCTCAAAACGGTGCTCTCTCAGCAGGGCGGGGTGACCGTCGTTGGAGAATCCGCCACGATGGCTTCGGCGGTGCAGGACGCGCTTCGGCTCAAGCCGGACGTGATCCTCATGGATGTCCGCCTGCCGGACGGGTCCGGCGTCGATGCCTGCCGGGACATTCTTGCTGCTGATGCGCGCATCCGTATTATCTTCCTCACCTCCTATGCCGACGACGATTCCGTCCTTGCGGCTGTCCTCGCCGGCGCGCAGGGATATGTGCTCAAGGAAATTGATTCGACCGCGTTGATTCGTGCGATCCATTTAGTCGCGGAAGGCCAATCCATTTTGGATCCCACGGTCACGGAACGCGCGCTCTGCTGGCTGAGAGGACTCGGCAATGGCCGACAGCTGCCGGGCATTGAGCAGCTGTCGGTCCAGGAGGAGCGGGTGTTGGCGCTGGTAGCCGAAGGGAAAACTAACAAAGAGATTGCGACCGCGTTAGGATTGAGCGACAAGACGGTGAAGAACTACCTCGCCAATGTGTTTCAGAAACTTCGCATCACCCGGCGCGCTCAAGCTGCGGCCTTTTTTGTCAGAAGGCAGTCATAGCCGGAGTCATATGGCTCTATCGTCTTAGGTGCAAAGTTTTATACTTCCTAGACTTCCATATCTAGATTTTTCTCCTGATTTTCAGTATGGTTGCATCGTTATCACGGCGACTCGTGAAGACTCCAGTGTCGCCTTCGTCCGAGGCCCGGTTTGGACCGAAAAGGATCTGAATGGCGGCCACCTGTCGAAACCTTCTTCTCAGCACGAATGCGTTCCTGAGCGTCCTTGCTGTTCAGCTGTACTGGCCGGCCCGTTCATCAAGACTGACGAGTGTCAAGAGCCGCAACTCACGAGGAGGCCGCATCGCTTGGTAGACATCACCACGGGTCTTTTGGTCGGAGCTCTTCTGCTTGTAGGGATTTGCTTCTGGCGATTAGTCCGACTGCGACAAGACTGTTTCCTGAAATCAAAGGTGATCGCGGCCACCAGCTGCAGCGTCGTCATGACGGATGCGACGGTTCCCCGTCATCCCGTCCTCTACGCGAACTCCGCGTTCCGGTTACTGACCGGGTATGCCGATGAGGATGTCGTCGGCCAATCACTCTCCCTCCTGACCGGTCCACAGACTGATCGAGGTGTCACAGAGAAACTCGCCATGGCGATGCAAGACGGACGGGCCTGTCGAGTCTTGGTCCGCCATTACCGGAAGAATGGCATCCCCTTCTGGAATGAGGTAACGCTGTCGCCCGTCAAGAATCGGGCTGGGCGCGTCACCGAATACATCTGGGTGATGAGTGACGCGACGCAACGCCAGCAGGCAGAAGACGCCCTCAAGGATTCCCACGATCCGTCACGCGTCTTGGCTGATCTCATGTCGGATGGGGTCATCGTCATCAGTGAGGCCACGATCGTCTATGTCAATGCGGGTGGCCTCGCACTCTTCGCCGCCACGTCTCCGGAACAGGTCGTCGGCAAGCCCATCCAGTCCTTTCTCCATCCCGACTATTCCGAAGTGATTCGGCGCTGCATCGAGCACCACCAGCCAGCCGATGCCGCAGCGCGCACTGCGGGGCAGCTGCTACAAGTTGACGGGCGCGCCATTGAGGTCACCCTCTCAGCCTCGCCCATCCTGTGGCAAGGGAAGGCCTCCTGCCTCCTGCTGGTTTCTCAGTCTACGTTCAGGACTGCGATCGAATCGGCAACTGACCGAGTCCAGGCCTCTCTGCAGTCGGCCCAGGCTCTCACCCATCTTGGGAATTGGGAATGGCATATTCCAGATGGGACGGAAATCTGGTCCGAGGAACAATATCGAATATTTGGCCTGGAACCAGGGTCGACTGTACCGACCCACGAGACGTTCCTATCCGCTCTGCATCCCGAAGATCGCAACCACGTGCTGGCGGCTATCGAGCACACCCTCGCCTCCGATGGCCCCTGCGATGTGGACTGCCGCATCATCCAGCCCAGCGGCGACATGCGTTTCGTCCGGTACCGGGGAGAGGTGATACGCCACGTGTCCGGCCAGCCGATTCGACTGTCGGGAACGGTTCAAGATGTCACCGAGCACAAGCTGATGGAAGAAGTGGCGAAGGAGCGGGACCTTCAGTTCAAACTCGTCGTGGAGTCAGCTCCCAGTGGCATGCTGATGGTTCGTCAGGATGGGACCATCTCCCTGGTGAACGCACAGATTGAACGGATGTTCGGATACTCGCGGGACGAATTGCTGGGGCGTCCAGTGGATCTCTTGCTCCCTGAGCACCTTCGTCAACAGCACAGCGTGCAGCGAGTCGAGTTTCTCGCGTCCCCGTCCCTTCGGCCGATGGGAGGGGACAAGGATTTCTTCGGCCGCCGCAAAGATGGCTCTCAATTCCCTGTCGATATTGGCTTGAACCCCCTTCATCTCTCCTCAGGCACCTCTGTCCTCGCGACGATCATCGACATGACCGATCGCCGCCGGGCCGAAGAGGCTCAGCGCGAGAGCCAAGAACGGTTTGATCTCGCAGTTCGTGCCGCGCATGTCGGCATTTTTGAGCACCATCACCGGACCGACACCCTGTACTGGTCCCCGACACTCCGCGAGCTGTATGGCGTAGGGGCCGAGGAGCCGGTGTCCCTCCAACGCTACGTCGAACTCCTGCCGCGCGAAGAACGTGATGGAATTCTCTCCGCAATCAGGAAGGCCCACGACCCGGCCGGAGATGGAACGCTCCGAGCAGAACACCGGATCGTCAAAACCGGTGGGGAAATTCGGTACGTGAGTGTGCGCGCCCAAACCCTGTTTGAAGGGGAGGGAGCTGCGCGCGTGCCTATCCGTACAATTGGGACCGTCGTCGACATCACCGATCGGAAGAACGCGGAAGCCTACTTGCGCGACTCGTCGAAGATGGAAGCGATCGGCACCCTCGCAGGCGGCATCGCGCACGAGTTCAACAACAGCCTCACCGCCGTGCTGGGATTCAGCGAGTTAGCGCTTCCATTGGTCCCGGCTGACAGCAAAGCATATCGCCATATCCAACAAGTCATTACCGCGGGGCGGAAGTCTCGTGAGCTGGTGCACCAGCTGCTGACGTTTAGCCAGCAGAGCGACCAGGTCCGGCGCCCCCTCTCACTCCATTCACTGGTCAAGGAATCGCTCAAACTCCTACGCCCAACCATTCCGTCGTGGATCGAGCTCCGGGAACGGATTGCCAGTTCGACTCGCCCCATCTCGGCCGATACCACCCAGATGCATCAGCTGATCTTGAACTTGCTGGAAAATGCCTTCCATGCGATGCGGCAGACCGGCGGCATTCTGGAGATTCAGCTGCAAGACAAGGATCTCGCCGCTGATCAGGTGGCGCCTGATGGCCGACTCGCCGCGGGCTGTTACGCCTGCTTGACCGTTCGAGATTCCGGCGAAGGTATGGAGCCGGAGATGGCCAGTCGGATCTTCGATCCGTTCTTCACCACGAAACCGTTGGGCGAGGGACGAGGGATGGGGCTGTCCGTCGTGCATGGGATCGTGAAGGCCCATGGCGGCACCGTGCTGGTTGAGAGTCAGGTCGGCGTGGGCACGACCGTGTCGGTCTATCTTCCCGCGCTGCCACCCCGCGCCGCACCGGCTCCCGCGAAAGACGAACCGCTTCCCCACGGGCATGAATGCATTTTGTTTGTCGACGATGAGGAATCTCTTGCCCGGTTTGGAGGCGAGATGCTAGAGTCGCTGGGATACTATCCGGTCGTGCGCATGAGTGCGACGGAGGCCTGGCAGGCGTTCCAGGTTGCACCTCAACGATTCGATCTGCTGATCACCGATCAAGCGATGCCCGGGATGAGTGGAGATATGCTTGCCCGTGAATGCAAGCGACTCAGGCCGGATCTCCCCATCATCCTCTGCACCGGATCGGACCAGACGCTGACCGCGGACACAGCGCGGTCTCATGGAGTCACCGAGTACGTGCTGAAACCGCTCATGCTGCACGATCTCGCGCGCACGATTCGGCGGGTGTTGGACCTGCCCGCGCCGACCCCCAGATTGTCGAGTAGGCCTCAGGAATTATCCACACTGCTGATGGAGGAGTCAGATGCCGTCAGTACTCGTCGTTGACGATGAAGATCAGGTTCGCCAGCTCATCCGGGAAACTCTGGAACAGGCGGGCTACGATGTCCAGGAAGCCCGCGATGGAAAAGAGGGGCTGGAGCGGTATCGGGCCAACCCGGCTGATTTGGTCATCATGGACATCCTGATGCCCGATCAGGATGGTTTAGAGAGCACCATGACGCTCCGCCGAGAATTTCCCGCTTCACGCGTGATCGCCATCACCGGCGGCAGCGACATGATCGGCATCCTCAATTTCTTAGACGTGGCGAAGATGCTGGGAGCCCGCCGGACCCTCCAAAAGCCGTTCGAGATGAAAACCCTGCTCGATGCAGTCGCCGCTGAATTGAGCAACTAAACAATCCGCCCTCACGTTCTGCCGTTGACTTGCGTTGACATCCCGACGCACAGCCGTCAGACTTCGCCCCTCATGTATGCCTCATGTTCACCATGATGCTCCTCAACCTGCTCCTCGGTACCCTCGTCGTGGCCGTCGGGTTCTGGCTGCTCTGGGGAACCGTCTCCCCGGTCATCGTGGCTGGATGGGCGCTCGCCGTGGGAGGATTACTGTGGTGGAGGGCGCGAACGATCACCCAAGTATGGGCGTGGTCCACCCTGGTGCTCGGCCTGGAAAGCTTCGCCTGGCCACTGACGCTGATGATTCAACTCAAGGCGGCATCCACAACGCCCTCTGAAGACGAGATGGGAACGATTCTCTCAGCCGTCGTGCTGGGCCTGTTCTCATCGGTGTTTTGGATTTCCTTTTCCTACGGCCTTTTCAAACGCGCGTGGGGCAGTGCTGTCGACTCGCCGACGAACGCACTCAGCCCGCCGCCTTCCGTTCACCCTGCCAAGCGTAATACAACGCGCTAGCCTCACCCCATCTCAACGGGATCAATATCGACGACAAACTTGATCTGTCCCTTCCGATACTCACGTTCCATACTCTCGACCGACTCACGTATCCCACGGCAGAGGAGAGCGCGATCAGCCCCCTTCACGAGAATCTGATGCCGGTGGTGCCCACGCAAACGTCCACTCATCACCGGCACGGGTCCCAGCAGCATGACAGGCTCCTGTCCGCTGACCGATTGATCGAGACGCGTTCTCCACTGCTTCGCCGCTGTTTCCACCGATCGTAGATCCTTGCCGGAAACCGAGAGGCTGGCCAGATGACAGGCCGGCGGATAACTCAGCAACCGGCGCGCCGCCAATTCCTCATCGTAAAACCGATTGGGCTCCCCGGATAGAACGGATTGCACAGCATGGTGAGTGGGAAGCCACGTTTGCACAATGACCCGCCCTCCCGATGACGCAGGCCGTGCCAGGCTCACGGCATCGACCAGCATGTGGTATGTCCGCTCGGCCGCGCGAAAGTCTGGAACATTCAATCCGGAATCCGCATGGATGATCCCCACCAGCCCCATGTGCGGAAGTGGTTCCCGCTGAAACAGCGCCTGTGTCCCAATCAAAATGTCCCACGCCCCCGACCTGACTCCTTCCCATATGGTATGAGCGGAGGCCGAACGGCGGAGGGTATCGCCATCGAACCGAGCAATCCTCGCGTTGGGGAACAAGCGCCGGGCTTCGACTTCCACACGTTCGGTCCCTCCTCCAACGGGACTCAGTCGAGAGGCCTGGCATGTCGAACAGGAGTCAGGCAAAACCGCTGTCAGGCCGCAATACCGGCAGGCCATCCGACCCACTTCCCGATAGTAGGTCAGCGCCACTGCACAAGAGGGACAGCGCGGTATCCAGCCACAATCTCGACACACCAAAGCTCCCGCATAGCCCTTCCGATTCAAAAAGAGGGTCACCCCGGCCTTGTTCTCAACCGCCTCACGCATGGCCGCCACAAGCCTCTGGCTCAACAGCGTTCCTCCCGGCTCGTAGCGCAGTTCGACGAGTTCGAGCTGCGGTTGAACAGCAGCGTGCGGCTGCACGGTGCACATGTCAGCAGCGGCATCACATGTCGATTCAAGCGACGGATGAGCGGAGGCCAGCACAACGAGGGCATGCTCGATCTCCGCCCTCATACAGGCCACGTCGCGGGCATGATAGCGAGGCTCCTGAGGTTCTTTGAAGGCTGGATCATCTTCTCCATCCACCCAGATCAGTCCGATCGATGTGACCGGAGAAAAGATCACGGAGCGCGTACCGACGATAATCGATGGAGCTCCCTCCTGAACCTGCCTCCCTCGATCGGAGCCGGAGGATAGATGGGGAACGGTGATCGGAAGCTTGGTGACGGTTGAAAGAAGTTGTCCCAACCATTCTGCTCTAGCGACTTCGCCAGAGAGAATGATGGCGGACTTATTCATCGTGTACGCCTGTTGAACCGCACCAGCGAGCAAGCTCACTCGCTGTTCCCAAGAGGCCTGGAGAACGATCCGCTTGGCTTGATTGGATTGAAGACCTTCAGCGATGCGAGCGGCCCAAGCAGGATGTGGTTCAGGAAGATCCCCCACCCACCGGGTCTGACCTGCCTGGTCCCCTTGATGCATTGTGTTTGCAGTCGATCCCACTCTCCGCTTGGGAGAGTCCGTCTCCTTGGTCTTGGATGCCACGACAGCGATCCAAGACTTCTTTTCGAGGGCTTCCACGCCTTGCCGACCGTCTCGATTTCGAGATGGCAGGAGAGTGGACGTCAGGACCCCTTTGGATCGTCGAGCAATCCGATCAAGGAGAGGCCGAAGATCTTCTGGACAACGCCCTGCTTCGAGCGCGGCTCGGCCCTGATCGGTCGCGACGTACCGTGAGGCTGGGGCCTTGTGCTTTGGTATCGGAGGAAAGACGAGGCGAAGACACTGTCCCCAAGGGGCAACATAGTGTTCTGAAATCTTACGGGACAATTCGAACAGCGTAGAAGAGAGGTCGGCATCTCCTGGCCCGCTGGCCAGGGAACGGATTTCTTTGAGAGAGGCAGCCTTCACCCCCACCGGAGCCTGATGACTCAGCGAGATCACCGCCCCTTCCAGCATCGCTCCCCCAAACGGGACGAGGACACGGTGACCTATTTCAAGCGTCTGTGCGAGCGCAGCTGGAACGAGATAGGTGAAGGCCTTGGCAATATGACGAGGAACGATGACATCGGCATACATGGCATGGATTTCACGGAGAGGACCAGAACATTTTTCAAGAGACATGCGCCATTGTAGCAGCGCGGGAAAAGGGAGAACAACGCTACGAATCGACGCTGGTTACATGGCAATGTTCAGGAGGGAATGGAGAAGGCTTCGACTGCGGATCGCCGGTAGCGGGGGGATTCTCTTGGATCTGAATCCCACCCGCCTATGACGATAGAGCTATTGGAGTGGTGCCCCTGCCGGTTGCGCAGGATCCTGTGAGCCAGCCTCTGGTGAGACTGTTCCGCTCGAATCGGGAAGGCTCAAGGTCCCAGGCCCATCCACGCCGGGAACGGGATACTGCCCAAGGGCCGCTGACGGATCGGTCACTGAAGTCTTCGCATCAGGGGCTGCCGCTGGGGCCGTGGCCGGATCGTCACTGCCGCGCGCACTCAAACTGGACGGATCGTTACCCGCTTGGTTTGGAATCTCTGGTTTCGTCGCTTCAGAGGCACCCTGCGTGGGTGCATAGAGAAGGATCTCTACACGGCGATTTTTCGTGCGGCCTTCCTCAATCGTATTGGTGGCAGCCGGCCGACTATCGCCATAGCCCACCGAGCTGAGCCGAGCAGAATCCAGTCCGCCTTTCTCCACAAGATAGCGGACGACGCCGCTCGCACGAGCCTTGGATAACTCCCAATTACTCGGATACCGCGACTTCAGCAAAGGACCGATCTCCACGTTGTCAGCATGGCCTTCGACACGAATCAACCGTTCATCGCCACTGCTATGCAAGTATTCGATCAACTGATCCAACACTTTGTAGCTTTCAGACTTGATGGCTGCTTCGCCGGAATCATAGCGAAGGAAATTGGTCAGTTCGCCCAGATTGATGCGGCTCTGCCCTGAAATATCCTTTACTTTGAGTGTGCTCGCCACAAGATCAGTTGGCACTGGGACCGCAACGGTCTGCTCATGCTTGGCTGGGACTGCCTGAGACGGTTGTGGTGCCGGCACCAATTCGACAGGCTGAACTACCGGGGCTGAGAAGCCCACGAGCTTGTACCGATCCCCTTTTATGATTCGGGTATTGGCTTTCACAATCTTGGCCGTCGCCGTTCGGTCTTCAGTGGACAATACTTTTAACTGACCGATCTTCCGAGAAGGAAGCCCCGCGCTACGCCGATGGATATCCATCAGGTCGCCGACCTTGAGTCCGTCTTCACGCCCTCGGTCCACGTACACCACATCGCCCTGTGAGACGAGTGTCATCGTTTTGTCCGCCTGAAGCTCTACAATCATTCCACTGATGTCAGCGACATCCGCGGTATGATCGATCTCTCCGCCAGGTGCCGGAACGGAGAACCGCATCACAAGATCTCCGGGGGCAATCGTGCCGTAACTTCGAATGGCTTCAACCGTCGCGAGGCGATGGTCTACCTCCGTCACCTTCGCCACTGCCAATCGGATCGTGGTAAACCCGAGATACTGTTTCGTCACTGGGTGGAAGACTTTGCGAACCCGCCGATAGACCGTGAAAAGATCTCCGACCACGACATCAGAAGGATTATCGAGCTTGAGATAGAACACATCGAGTTTGCCCAAGATCATCCGGTTACCTGTTGTCTGGTTATCCCCGGTGATCAGATTCACGATTCCATCTCGGGGAGAAGACTTTTGGATGGCGCCTGCAGCAAACGCCAGGGCTGCCTCACCGGCCTTCACTGAACTGGCATCTTCCGTTTGGGCCAGTGCTCCCTGGAGCGAGCCGTTGATGCCAAGGGTAAGAGCAAGAATGAGCGGTGCAAGAGTTTTCATGGATTGGTTCCTTTTTGAGGCAAGTGCTGCTTGGCAAACCATAGCAAATCTCGCTGTATTGTCAAGAATTTGAGCTATTTGACACGGGTTTGACGAAGATTTCATCGGATGTTATGGTGACATCCATTCAGCCTTGTGTTGCAGTAGGAATTCGAGGGGGCTTGAATATGGACAGTCCACACGATCAAACGCCCGCCAGCTCACTGGGTTCTCGCAGAAAAGACCGTATCGAGACGCAAATCCATCGGCGACGGAAAGCCAAAGCGCATTCCCCTTTGGTGCCAGAATGGGATATTTCCCAGTCTTCACCTCCAACCCAATTACGGTTGTCTCCCTCACCCAAGCAATCCCCTGATTCAATCAAGCAGACAAGTGGAGCCTTGGGCCTATCAGCGATCGAGGAGACAGTAACTCATCCAGAAAAATAGCTTGATCGACGAGATCTCGCGTTTTCTTCCTCTTCACTATCCATACGAAAACCTCTTCCCCGCTTTGAACTGCCACTGGCCATTTCACTAGGGCTTTCGGGTCTTGTGTCATTAGGTCCTTTGTCCGCTTGCTATCCCCAAGACCCCAGCACTAAGATCTCGACTCTTCTTTCCAGGTCAACACCTTGTGAGACGAAGACGATGAGCGGTCTGGACCTCCTCCTCGATTATTTAACAAGATACTTTCCAATTCTGCTCTTTATCTTCATCGCCCTCGCGTTCGGAGTCGTGACGCTGGTGATTAGCTATCTTGTTCAACCCAAGTATCCTGAGCCGGAAAAGTTGTCGACGTACGAATGCGGTTCTGAACCGTTTTCTGATGCTCGTATGCCGTTCCCCGTTCGGTACTACATCTTTGCGATGTTATTCGTCATTTTCGACATCGAAGTGATCTTTCTCTATCCCTGGGCCGTCGTGTTCAAAAAAATCGGGGTGATCGGACTGGTCGAAATGATGGTTTTCATCGGGTTGTTTGTCGTGGCCTACGTGTATGCCTGGCGAAAAGGGGCCTTGGAATGGGACTAATCCAGTTAGGGCGTCACGACAAGGACGGCGCTCCCGATGTCATCACGACCACCGTTGAAAAAGCGGTGAACTGGGCGAGAAAAGGTTCTCTCTGGCCCATGACGTTCGGCCTCGCCTGCTGCGCTATTGAAATGATCGCCGCCGTCTCCTCGCGATACGACATGGATCGGTACGGAGCCGGCGTATTTCGTGCCTCGCCACGGCAATCCGATTTGATGATCGTAGCCGGCACCGTCTGCCGGCGGATGGCGCCCGTCATTAGAAAAATCTATGACCAGATGCCTGAACCGAAGTACGTCATCGCTATGGGCTCCTGCGCCACATCTGGCAACATTTACGACAGCTACAGCGTCGTGCAGGGCGTCGATCGCTTTATTCCCGTCGACATTTATGTGCCGGGCTGTCCGCCGATACCGGAAGCGTTGTTCGACGGAATCTTGAAACTGCAAGAACGGATCATGCAAAAACGGGTCTTCGTCACACAGCCAGAGCAGATCAAAACCAGGTTCAAGGTCTAACGGCGCGCATATGCATCAATTGGTCAAACGGGTTCAAGAAACGCTCTCCGTAGGTTTTGTCGGCGCGACGGAGTGGCGTGGCGATGTGGCGGTGACCGTCACCCGAGAGAAACTGCACGAGGTCGCCCAGTTTCTCCATGATGATCCTGGAATGGATTTCGACTACATCGTCCATGTGAGTTCCGTGGATTGGCCGGATGATGAAGAACGGTTTGAAGTCGTGTGGGAGTTCTACTCCATCCGGAAGCGCCACCGTATCCGGCTGAAGACGCGGGTGCCAGAATCGGATTGCATCGTGGATTCCCTGACAGACCTGTGGAAAGGCGCGGACTTCATGGAGCGCGAAGTGTACGACATGATGGGAATCCGGTTTCGGAATCACCCGGATCTGCGCCGCATCTTGATGCCGGATGACTACACGGAAGGGTACCCCTTGCGGAAAGACTTTCCGCTTCGCGGCAAGGGCTGGAGAGATACCTTCGACTTTCTCGACGAAGTTCCTCGCTAATACAACGAGCACCTCATGGCATTCGAAGATCAGAGAACTACTGTCTATAAGGTTAACCCGGAGCATCCGGAAAGCGAGACGCTGCCCACGCTGCGGACGGAGGAACTCCTCCTCAATATGGGTCCCCAGCACCCCAGCACCCACGGAGTGTTGAAAGTCATTCTCGAACTGGAAGGGGAACGGCTTGTAAAATCCATGCCGGTCTTGGGCTTTCTCCATCGCGGCGTAGAAAAGCTTGCGGAAGACGGCACCTACCACCAATTCATTCCCCATACGGACCGGCTCGACTACGTCTGTGCGATGTACAACAACTTTGCGTACTGCCGCGCGGTCGAGAAACTGATGAATCTTCAAGTGCCGGAACGGGCCGAGTACCTCCGGACGATCGTCGCGGAAGTACAGCGCATCATCGGCCACCAATTTTGGCTGGGGACGCAGGCGCTCGACATCGGGGCCATGACCGTGTTCTTCTATTGCTTCCGTGATCGTGAAATCCTGCTCGACTGGTTCGACGAGCTCTGCGGGGCCCGCCTCACCACCAGTTGGTATCGAATCGGCGGGGTCGAGCGTGACTTGACGCCCTCCTTGCTCGACAAGCTGAAACAGTTCCTCGACTATTTCCCTCCCAAGATCGATGAATACATCGTGTTCTTGGAGACGAACCGGATCTGGCTCGCGCGCACCAAGGGCGTGGCTGTTATCTCTGCTGAGGATGCCGTGAGCTTTGGATTGAGCGGACCGACATTGCGCGGCTCTGGCGTCGACTATGATCTTCGCAAATACGAACCCTATGGCGCCTATCCTAAGTGTGAGTTCAGTGTGCCGGTTGGGAAGAATGGCGATACCTACGACCGGTATTGGATCCGTGTGATGGAGCTCTACGAGAGCGTGAAGATCATTCGGCAATGTTTGGAGCAGATGCAGGAAGGCCCCATCATGGCCGACGTGCCGAGTGTCACCTTGCCGCCGAAGGAACGGGTCTTCACGAATCTGGAGTCGATGATCCAGCAGTTCAAGCTCTTCTCGCAGGGATTCAATGCCCCTCCAGGAGAGATTTACTGCGGCACTGAAGCGCACAAGGGAGAACTGGGCTTCTACATCGTCAGTACGGGAGGGGGAAAGCCCTATCGGATGAAGATTCGCGCCCCATCCTTCATTCATATGGGTGCATTTGATTACATGTCCAGGGGCTATATGATCGCCGATGCCATCACGCTCTTTGGAACCTACGACATCGTGATGGGCGAGTGCGATCGGTAGTCGAATGAAAAGTGCAAAATTCAAAATGAAAAATTGGCCTGCTCGGAAATTTTACATTTTGCACTTTTAACTTTGCATAGGGGCAAAATATGGGCTTAAAGCCCGCTGCCAATCCCGACGTCGAAGCTGCGACGATTGAGCTGAACATCGACGGGAAGACTGTCACTGCGAAGGACGGCGTCTCGTTGTACGACGTCATCTCGAGCACGGGCAAGGTTATCCCGGCCATGTGCTACCACTACACCTTCGATCCATTTGGTTCCTGCGGCATGTGCCTTGTCATGCAGGAGGGCAAGAAAGCCCCCGTCAGGTCCTGTACGGCCAAAGCCACCGCCGGCATGATGATCCGCACCGAGGGAGAGGATCTCTTCCTGGCCCGCAAGAAGGCTGTAGAGAAACACCTGTCAGTACACCCCCTGGACTGCCCCGTGTGCGACGCGGACGGTCATTGCGAACTGCAGGACATGGCGTTCCAGCACGGTGTCACGAACCTCGCCAACGCCAAGCAGAAGTTCATTCCGGAAGATACCCGCAGCCCGGTGCTCGACTTCAACATGAACCGCTGCATCGCCTGCGCCGAATGCATCAACGTCTGCAAAGACGTGTTGATGATCGACGCCCTGCAGTTCATGAAGAAGGGCGGCTTCAACCAGGTCGTGCCTAAAGGCGATCTGCCACTCTCGTGCGAGTTCTGCGGCGACTGCCTGGCCGTGTGCCCGGTCGGCGCCATCACGAACAAATTTTCCAAGTATCTGTACAAGCCCTGGCAGATGAAAAAAACCACCACGACCTGCAACTATTGCGGGGATGGCTGCCAGATGTATTTGGAAACGAAGGACGCAGAAGTCATCCGCGTCACCTCTCCGCTGTCCTGGAAGAATAAATGGGGCGACCGATCGGAAACAGCCAAAGGACACGGCGGCCTCTGCGTGCGCGGACGATTTGGATTTGAGTACCTCGATGGCAAGACTCGCTTGAAACAGCCGCTGGTCCGCGAAGGCAACCAACTGGTCGAAAAGCCATGGCTCGAGGCCATGCATCAGGTGGTGGACCGGTTTACCGAGATGAAGCGCAAGCACGGCGCGGACGCGATCGCAGGCCTGATCACCGCACGCTGCACGAACGAAGAGCTCTACCTGTTCCAAAAACTGATGCGCACAGTGTTCGGGAGTAATCATCTCGACAGCAGTGCACGATACGGGCACATGAATTTCGTGCGTGCTTCCAAGCATGCGGTGGGACTGGGGCGGACACCGAACGATTGGGAAGACCTCACGAAAGCCAAAGCCGTCCTGCTCATCGGTTCGAACATCACTGAGACCAATCCACTGACCGCCGTTCGAATCAAAGAAGCGATCCGTGTCTACAAAGCTCAAGTCGTGACGCTCGACTCCGCCATTACGAACATGGCGAAGCTAGCCTCCCATCCATTCCTGATCAAGCCGGGGACGGAAGGATTGGTCATCGATGGATTGGTCAAAGCCACGATCGAGCAAGACCTAGTGGATGAAGAGACCACAACGAAACATCCAAAAGCGTTCGCGGCCCTCAAAGCGGCGGTGGCGGGTCTGTCACTAGAACAGATCTCGGCACACACCGGTCTCTCCATAGACGCCTTTAAGGAAATCGCGGCCATCTTTGCTGAGGCGCCGCGCTCGATCATCCTCTGCGCGGAAGGCATCGTCAGAAGAACGAACGGCTATCAGAATGTCTTGAAGCTCATTGATTTGGCATGGATCACGGGAAAGCTCGGCCAGCCAGGCTGCGGCGTGAACACCGTAACCGAAGAACCGAACGAACAGGGTGCCGTTGATATGGGTGTGGCACCCGAGTTCCTGCCCGGGCAGGCAGGGTTTGGCGATCCGGCGGCTCGCGATCGATTTGCAAAAGCCTGGGACGTTTCTCTTCCAACCGCAAAGGCAGGAGCGAATCTAGTCGAAATCCTCAAGCGCTGCAGAAGCGGCCAAATCAAAGCCTTGTATGTGATCGGAGAGAACCCGCTCGCGACCCTGCCGGCCTCAATGGAAGTGCGAGCCGCGCTCGAACGACTGGAGTTGCTAGTCGTCCAAGATCCGTTTTTGACTGAGACGGGACGACAGGCGCACTTCGTGTTGCCGGCCTGCACCTATGCTGAAAAGGACGGCACCTTTACGAATCTCGAGGGCCGCGTCCTCCGCGTTCGCCAAGCGATGGATCCCATTGGCGAAAGCCTTCCGGATTGGCACATCATGACGGCGCTCGCCAATGCAATGGGGAGTCAATGGGAGTATCAATCGGCCAACGATATTCAAACCGAGATCATGAAGCTGCTCCCCGGCTACTACAACCTCGGACAGCCGCGAAAAGTCACCCCGGCACCGGAACAGTATTTGGCCAATGACTACGCCTCCGAGGTGACGGCTCGCTACCGGACAACGCCGGGCGCCGGTGAGAGCACGCGTCCCTTTGCCTTGATGATGGGTCAAGTGCTCATGCACTCGGGCAAGATGTCGGCGGAAGCCCCCGGACTGATCAAGATTGCGCCGAACACGGGCAAACTCCGGATGAATGCCCAGGACATGGAGCGACTCGGACTAAAGGATGGAACGAAGATTCGCCTGACCTCCGAACGGGGATCGCTCCAACTCGGCGTTCAACCTGACCTGTCGATTGCACCCGGCACCTGTTTCTTCCCCGAACACTTCAACGAACCGCCGGTGAAAGATTTGATGACCGTGACCGTGGATGTAACGACGGGAGTCCCCTCGTTCAAACACACCTGGGTGAGCATTGCACGCGCGTAAGAGAAAGGATATGTATGCTCGCCCATCCGTTGCGCAGGAGCCCCACATGAGCATCGCCACCCTGACGAAGAAAATTCTCCATGCCGCGTTGTTCTATGAAATTATTGACGCGATGAAGGTGACGTTCCGGCATATGTTCCATCGGCCGATCACGTTCCAATACCCACGCGAGCAACGGACGATTCCTGATGCCCATCGTGGGGCGCTCGGCCTGCTTCGGTACGACGACGGACGCGAGCGCTGTGTGGGCTGCGACCTCTGCGAGGCCGCCTGTCCCTCGCATTGCATTAAAGTGGTGAGCGAAGAGGACACAACCCGTCCACTCCAGCGCTATGCGAGTGAGTTCTACATCGACGTGACCAAATGCGTCTTCTGCGGCTACTGCGTCGAGGCCTGCCCGGTCAACGCGCTCGCGATGACGAAAATGTATGAGTACTCCACCCACGACAAGCGCACCCTGCTCTTCGACAAAAAGCGGCTCTACGACATCGGCGAGCGTCATCTCGATGACGCGAAGAAATATCTGTATGCCCATAACCAGGAGAAGAATGCTGAGGAGAGCCGCGAGTACCGATATTACTTCCCGCAATCGGTACTGAAGTCGACCCAACCGCCTCCCAAGCATCTGAGCTGAGTCGAAAACATGGTTGCAGTCTTTTTTACCTATTTCTCATTGGTGAGTATTATCGCCGGCGTCCTCACGGTGGCGTTGAAGAACCCTGTACACTGCGGGCTCGCCTTGCTCGCACTCCTGCTGCATGTGTCCGGCCTTTTTGTGTTACTGAACGCCGAGTTCTTGTGGGCCGTCCAGGTGATCGTCTACGCCGGCGCAATCTTGGTGCTCTACCTCTTCGTACTGATGTTACTGAATCTCAAGACAGACGAACGCTATTTTCATTCGTCATACCTCTACTTCCTTATTCCAGCTGTTGCGGGGTCGCTCTATGTGCTCCTGCTCCTATTGCGGTCTCCCTATGCCGGCGCGAAGGGGAACGCACCCACCGTAGCCGTGCTCCAAGATGGCGATACGTACGCAATCGGTATCAAAATGTTCAGCGACTACCTCTTGCAGTTTGAGATCGTCGGCGTGTTTTTACTGGGCGCCATTATCGGTGCGATTGTGCTGGCCAAGACGCCGAAACCGATCGACGACAACCTGCATGAAAGGTGACCAGTGACGAGTGACGAGTTGAAGAAGAGACGAGTTCCGTACGCATCACACATCACGCATCACGCATCACGAGGTGTATGGTTCCTCTAAGCGCATATGTGGCCGTGAGCGCGGTGCTCTTTCTCACCGGATTGCTCGGCGTGCTCATCAGACGGAATTTCATCATCGTGCTGATGTCCGTGGAAATCATGCTGAACGCCGCCAATATCAATCTGGTCGCGTTTTCCCATTATCTGGAGTCCATGGCCGGCCAGATGGTGGCGCTTTTCGTCATTGCGA
>JAHFES010000003.1:0-11162 GCA_023248355.1 Nitrospiraceae bacterium | reverse complement strand
TTCATCATCGTGCTGATGTCCGTGGAAATCATGCTGAACGCCGCCAATATCAATCTGGTCGCGTTTTCCCATTATCTGGAGTCCATGGCCGGCCAGATGGTGGCGCTTTTCGTCATTGCGATTGCCGCAGGCGAAGCCGCCATTGGATTAGCCATTATCATCGTCGTTTTCCGTGGAAAGATGTCCACGAACGTCGACGAAATGAATTTACTCAAGTGGTAACGTGTCTGATTTAACTGATCTGCTCATCAAACTGATTCCGATTTTCCCGCTCTTGGCGGTCATCTCCAATGGCCTGCTGGGAAGCCGGTACTCCCATGAGGTCGCTCATCGGCTCGCGTGGGGCTCCGTCGGCTTGTCGTTCCTCTGCACAATCGGCGTGTTCGCCGATATCCTCCGGACCGGTGTCACCCATGAAGTCATCGCCTACCAATGGATTTTCGGCGGGGACCTCACGATCAACTTAGCCTACCTGGTCGATCCTCTGACCTGCGTCATGCTGCTTGTGATTACCGGTGTGGGATTTCTGATTCACGTCTACTCGGTCGGCTATATGCATGGAGAAGCGGGATTCACGCGCTTCTTCACCTATATGAACCTCTTCATGGTCTCCATGCTGCTGCTCGTCATGGGGAACAACTATGTCGTCCTGTTCATCGGGTGGGAGGGTGTGGGCCTCTGTTCGTACCTCCTGATCGGGTACTACTACGACAAAGTGTCGGCCGCAAAGGCCGCGACCAAAGCCTTTGTCGTGAATCGAATCGGCGATGCGGGCTTCTTGCTGGCGATCTTCCTGATCTTCGTCAATTGCAAAACGCTCGACTATACGAAGGTATTCGCGCAGGTCAGCCAACTCTCACCGGAGATGGCCACGGCGATCGCACTGTGCCTCTTGGTTGGAGCCGTCGGGAAATCGGCTCAGCTCCCCCTATACACCTGGTTGCCCGACGCCATGGAAGGTCCGACTCCGGTCAGCGCCCTCATCCATGCCGCGACGATGGTCACCGCGGGCGTCTATATGATCGTCCGCAATCATGCCATCTTCGATCTCTCTCCAACCGCGATGGGTATCGTCGGTCTTATCGGAGGGTGCACGGCGCTCTTCGCCGCCACCATCGGCCTGGTACAGACCGACATCAAGCGTGTCCTCGCCTATTCAACGGTCAGCCAGCTGGGCTACATGTTCCTGGGATGCGGCATCGGCGCTTATACCGCGGCCATCTTCCATTTGATGACCCATGCGTTTTTCAAGGCGCTGCTGTTCCTTTCCGCCGGGTCGGTGATCCATGCGCTCTCGGGCGAACAAGATATTCGCAAGATGGGGGGCCTGGCTTCGAAGATTCCCTGGACCCATAAATTGTTCCTCATCGGCACGATCACCATTGCGGGGATTCCGCCTTTGGCAGGGTTCTGGAGTAAAGACGAGATCATGGCCCATGCCTTCACGCATCACCAATATCTCTTGTACGGGATGGCGGCCATCGGGGCGCTGCTCACTTCGTTCTACATGTTCCGATTGACCTATCTCACGTTCTACGGACGTTCGCGCATGGACCACCACACCGAAGAACATGTGCATGAATCACCGATGTTGATGGTCGGCCCCTTGGTTGCATTGGGTGCCTTGTCGCTCTTTGGCGGGGCGCTTGGATTTCCTCCTGAACACGGATGGTTACACAGATTCCTTGCGCCAGTTGCTGGAACGGGCGGCGAGCCTGAGGCCAGCACGGGGCTCGTCCTGACGTTGATGATGGGGGCCACCGGTATTGCGCTCTTGGGATGGGGGCTCGCCCACTACCTCTACAGCATAAGTCCAGGGACTGCCGATCGATGGTCAGAACGATTCTCCGGCGCCTATACAACCCTGCTCAACAAATACTATGTCGACGAACTGTTTGACCGTGTGTTCGTGGAACCCACAAAGCGCCTGGGAGAGTTGCTCGATTGGTTTGATCGCACGGTCGTGGACGGCATTGTGCGCGGCGTTGCGCAACTCGCCGATAGGGGCGCCGCTGGATCGACCTGGATTGAGAAATACATTGTATATGCCGGGCTGAACATGATCGGGTACGGCAACCACCTCGCAGCACGCGAGGGACGGAAAATGCAAAGCGGAATGGTCCACCACTATGCCGCCATCATCGTTGCCGGACTCTTTCTGTTGGCCCTCGTGGTCCAAATTATCATCCAGATGTAGGCCTTGATGTCTACAACGAGACCGTACCAATGTTAGAAGAACTCACGGCTGGATTCCCGATTCTCTCCTGCATCCTCTTCCTGCCTCTCGTCGGCGCGGCCGTGCTCTGGCTGTTTGACGAGGAAGACATGGTGCGGACATCGGCCCTGACGATCGCGCTGGTCGAGCTGGCTCTCTCCATCTTTGTGTTGCTGCGATTTATACCGGAGTCTGCAGCCATGCAGTTCGCCGAGCATGTCCGATGGATTCCCGCGTTGGGCATCAGCTACCACCTCGGAGTCGATGGGATCAGTGTCCTCTTCGTCGGCCTCACCGCGTTTCTGACCGTGTTGGTCGTGGTCTACTCCTGGGACACCATCCGCCATCAAGTCAAACTGTACATGATGTGCCTGCTCGCGCTCGAAACAACGACGATGGGCGTATTCGTGTCGTTGGATCTGATCTTGTTCTTCGTCTTCTGGGAGCTGATGCTGATTCCCAGCTACTTCCTGATCAAACTGTGGGGCGGGGGCGCCGAGCGGCACTACGCCGCACTCAAGTTCGTCCTGTATACCCTCTTGGGCAGTGTATTCATGCTGGTGGGTATCGCCCTGCTCAATATCAATTTCCACCAGTGGGCCTCCCTGCACCACACCGATCAAGTCTACTCATTCGATCTACTCGAACTGCTCACCGTGCCTATTCCCATCAACCAGCAGATCCTCATTTTCTGGCTGATGTTCATGGGATTTGCTTTTAAGGCGCCGGTATTCCCATTCCACACCTGGCTGCCCGATGCACTGATGGAAGGTCCTATCGGTATGGCCGTCGTGCTGGCGGGCCTGAAACTTGGCACGTTCGGCTTCATGCGGTTCAGCATTCCGCTGCTTCCCGATGCATCCAAAAGCGAGACGGTCGTGACCGTGGTCGTCGTCCTCGGTCTCTGTGCCATTCTCTACGGGGCCTTGATGGCCTTGATCCAACCAGACTTCAGAGGGCTGCTCGCCTATAGCAGCATCAGCCACTTGGGGTTCATTGTGGTGGGGCTCTTCGCGCTCAACTACCAGGGCCTCCAGGGCAGCCTCTTGACCATGATCAACCTCGGATTCAGCACGGCAGGCCTGTTCTTTATCGCAGGCTTTCTCTATTCGCGCCAACAGACCACGCACCTGTCGGCCTTCGGCGGGATGGCGAAACAGGTTCCTCTCCTCGCGACGTTTTTTCTGATTATCGGGCTGGCATCGATCGGACTACCCGGTACAAACGGCTTCGTGGGAGAGTTTCTGATCCTCCTGGGTGCGTTCAAAGCCAAGTGGTGGTTCGGAGCGGTCGCGGTGCTCGGCGTGATCTTTGGCGCGGCCTATTTTCTGTGGTATTACGAGCGCGCCATGCTCGGCCCGGTCGGCAAGGCTGTGAAAGACACCATGAGCGACCTTCAATTGCGTGAAATCGTGATCGCCGTCTCACTCTCGGTCATGATTCTCTGGATCGGTCTCTATCCCTCGCCTTTCCTCCGAATCATGAATGGATCGGTGCAGGCACTCGTGGATCGGCTCAATCACGACTCAGTGGCGGCGCTTGGAGCCCCCGCGACAGGACAAGGACACTAAGACCCATGGGTGAGTACACACTGCTCTATATTCTCTTCGCTCCCTTCGCCGGAGCCCTCGCGCTGATTTTTGTTTCAAATCGGCAGTTCATGCTCGTTCGAGGCATTGCGGCGGGCTCTGCCTTTGTCTCGCTGATCGCTTCACTCTACCTGTTTTATGCGTTCGACCCTGTCAAAGGCGGGTACCAGTTCGTGCAGAAGTTCGAATGGTCGAAGCAACTGGGTATTTCGCTGCATCTGGGGGTCGACGGGATCGGCACCCCGCTCGTACTCGCATCGGGCATTCTTCTCTTCGCAGGGATTTTCGTGTCGTGGCACATCAAAGATCGGACCAAGGAATTCTACATCTGGCTCCTCATTCTGGCCGCCGCCACGATCGGCGTCTTCATGTCTCTGGATTTGTTCTTCCTCTACTTCTTCTATGAGATGTCCGTGATCCCCATGTACCTGTTGCTGGGGATGTGGGGCAGCCACACCAAGAAGTATTTGGAGATGACGGAGCCCGAAGGCCTCAAGCTGAGAGATTCCGTCGGCTTCATTTTCAATTTCGGATCGAACAGTAAAGAGTACGCGGCCATGAAACTGGTGCTCTTCCTGTCCGCTTTCGCTGTCGCCGCACTCATGGGCATTCTGCTCATCTACAAGTATTCGGGACTCAACACCTTCGACATTCTCGTGCTCCGCGAGCAGGCCAACCTCATGAATATCCCGGTGCTCGGCACGACCTTAGACAAGATCATTTGGATGCTGATCTTCTTTGGCTTCGCCGCGATCGCGCCGCTGTGGCCCTTGCATTCCTGGTCCCCGGTCGGCCACGCCGCCGCTCCCGCCGCCACGAGCATGCTCCACGCGGGCGTCCTCATGAAGCTGGGACATTTCTCAATTATTCGGGTGGCCTTCGAAATCCTCCCCGACACAACCAGAGAATTGATGCCAATGGCCGCCGTGCTCTGCATGTTCAGCATCATCTACGGCGGGTTCGTCGCGTTCTATGCCAAAGACACCAAGTACGTGATCGGCTATTCCAGTTCGAGTCACATGGGCTATGTGTTTCTGGGAATGGCCGCACTGGACTACATCAGCTTGAGCGGCGCGATCATCTATATGTTCGCGCACGCGATGGCCACCGGCATGCTCTTCGCCATGGCCGGATGGGTCTACGACCAAACCCATACGCGCGACATTCCGTCGTTGGGCGGCCTCTCGAACAAAATGCCGTTTATCTCAGGCTGTTTCGTCGTAGGCTGTATGGCCTCGGTCGGGATGCCAGGCACGGTCAACTTTATTGCCGAAATCATGATCATCGTCGGGGCCTGGAACAAATACCCCTTACAGGTGATCGTCGCCGTGCTCGGGATCGTGCTCACGATGGCCTATCTCTTCAAGATGATGCGCAGCCTGTTCTATGGGCCGATGGACCAGAAGCACAGCCATTCCCACGACGCCGTGTCGGCTGTTGACCGGCTTCCACTCTTGATCATGATCTCCGTGAGTGTGGGGTTCGGCATTTTCCCCATGCATCTCTATAACGTCGTCCGTTCCGGAGTGGACCCGCTAATCGCGAAGATCACGCACGTGGTGCCGGTCGCCTCTCAAGAGCGTGACGCGTCAGACATGACGCGTGAAGCGAGGGCCGATTCCCCCCTGACAAATCCGGTCACCCTCCCTGATGTGTCACGCCTCACGTCTCACGCCTCACGGAGCGATCAATGAACTTCGACCTTACGATATCCCTTGCCGACCTCCTGCTCCTGTTGCCGGAGATCCTCCTGACCTGCTGGCTCTGCGTGCTCCTCATCGTCGACTTCGCCTTTCCGCGTCTCCCTAAGGAGCAACTCGCGTACCTCAGCGTCGTCGGCCTCGTCGCCACGCTCGGCTGTTTGGCCTGGTTTGACCTGAACCATATTTCCGGCACGCTCTTCGGCAACATGTTCGTGCTGGATCGCATGGCGCTCTTTTTCAAGATGTTCATCGTGGGGGCCACCATCCTCGTGGTCCTCGCCTCGATGGAATACGTCAACCGCTTCGCGTTCTTCCGGGGGGAATACTATTTTCTCGTCGTCATGTCGGCGCTCGGCATGATGTTCATGGCCTCGGCGAACGACCTGCTCTCCGTCTTCGTCACGCTGGAATTTTCGACGTTCGGATTCTATGTCTTGGTCGCCTATCTGCGGAATGATCTCGCCTCGAACGAAGCCGGGCTCAAGTTTTTCATTCTCGGCGTGTTTGCCGCTGGACTCCTGGCGTACGGAATCAGTCTCGTCTACGGAGAAACCGGCAAGCTCGTGTTCTCGGAGATGGCCTCGGCTCCTGCGACGCCCGGATTGATGATCGGCTTCCTCCTGATCTTTGCCGCCCTCGGATTCAAGATCGGCGCCGTCCCGTTCCACTCGTGGATTCCGGATACCTATCATGGCGCGCCGACTCCCGTGACGGCCTTCTTGTCGATCGCCCCCAAAGGCGCGGCCTTCGCGATCCTCCTCCGGATATTCTTCGTGGCTCTGGCGACCTTTAAACCAATGTGGATCTTCCTACTGGTTGGGGTTTCCATCTTGTCGATGACGTACGCCAATATCGTGGCCATCGCTCAACGGAATATCAAGCGCCTCCTGGCCTATTCCGGTATCGCCCAAATCGGGAACGTGCTGATCGGCTTGGCGGCCGGCACCAAGATGGGTAGCGATGCCATTCTGTTCTATCTATTGGCTTATCTCTTTGCGAATATCGGCGCCTTTACCGTCGTTATCGCCGTCAGCCACGCCATCGGCAGCGATGAGATTCAGGACTACAGCGGGTTGAACCGTCGATCGCCGTTCCTGGCCTTTGCGATGTTGATATTCCTGCTGTCACTGGCCGGCGTGCCGCCCTTGGCGGGGTTCATCGGCAAGCTCTACATTTTTGTCGCCGCGATTAAAGAAGGTCTATACACGCTGATCACCGTCGGGCTGATCAATATCGTGATCTCCATGTACTATTACCTGATCGTTGTGAAGACGATGTACATCAACGAACCAGTCGATCTGTCACCCGTGTCGATTTCTAGCCCGTTGAAAGCGGTCGTCTATGTCGGCCTCGCGGGAACGTTGCTGATCGGCATTTATCCGCAGCCTTTTATTGACTGGGTCGAGGCTGCGACCTTGATGTTTTCACATCTTGCGGCTCCGTCCGCCGCGGTGACACCTCCCATCCCGCCGTTCGGCGGATAGGTTGCCCAGGTTCGCCTCACAGAAGTTCTGCTAGAATTAGATCTTGTAGCCTGAGGGGGCTTCGCAGTACAGTCTCCACCGTTGTTACCATTACAGTTCCGATCGCGATTCGCTTTCGATCATGGAATCAGTCACGAACGATCGGCCACAGATTCCCCTCGCCCCTCCCCAGGAGCCCCAACCGCTCGCTTCCAGCAGCTTACCCTCATCTCCTGAACCATTCTGGCGGGTACCGATCACATGGTTTCGCGCACTCACCATCGAACGGCGCATCTTGGTCGGCTTCAGCCTGGTGTTCATCGGCATACTCGTCATCAGCGCAGTGTCCTACCGCAATACGAGCGTCTTGATCGATAACAGTGGGCTCGACACCCGTAGCCACGAGCTCGTGCAACTCTTGGGCAATATCGATGCAGCCATGGACGAGGCTGAAAATAGTCACCGCCGTTATCTCGTCACAGGTGAAGCGTTATATCTCCAGGCTCATAAGACGGTGGTCGAACAAACACCGACGTTCATCACGTACCTCAGCGATCTGACACAGGGCTCTCCTGAGCAGCAGCAGCGTGTCGCACTGCTCCATCAGATGATGGATCAACAACTGAAGGCCGAAGCCGGCGCGATTGCCCAGCGGGATAGGGGAGGCTTTGAAGCCGTCAGGAAACTGGCGCTTGAAGGAGCCGCGAAGCGAGAACTCGGCGCGATCCATCGGATCATCGCCGAGATGGAGTCGTACGAGCGACAGGCCCTGCGCCGGCGTGTAGTGGAGTCCGCCGCCAGTACCACGAACACGATCATGCTCCTCGGCATTGGCGCCTTGCTCCAACTCGTGCTGTTGGCAGCTGTCTACTATTTGATTCGGCACGACATCACGGAGCGGCGACGCATCGCCACAGAACTGCAGCACCGCGGCGAACTCCTGGAGGCAGCAAACAAAGAGCTGGAAGCGTTTAGCTATTCAGTCTCCCATGACCTTCGCGCCCCCCTGCGCCACATTGATGGCTACGCCTCGCTCCTGCGCAAGGCGGTGGGAGACTCGCTGAATGAGAAGGCCGCACGGTATCTGCAAACGATCTCCGACTCCGCCAAACAGATGGGGCAGTTGATCGACGACCTTCTCGTCTTTTCACGCATGGGCCGCCAGGAAATGCTCCACACGACCGTCAATCTGGATCAGCTGATCAAAACCATCCTTTACGATTTACGACTTGACTTGCAAGGACGCGAGATATCTTGGACAATCGATACATTGCCGGAAGTGCCGGGCGATCCGGCCATGCTCCGGCAAGTGTTCGTGAATCTGATCGCCAATGCTATTAAGTTCACGAGCACCAGACCGATAGGGAAGATTGAGGTCGGCGTCGACCGGCGCACCTCGGGGGAAGTCGTTATTTTTGTTCGCGACAACGGAGTGGGATTCGATATGCAATACGCGGCCAAACTGTTTGGCGTCTTTCAACGACTTCACCGGGTAGATGAATTTGAAGGAACCGGCATCGGCCTTGCCAATGTGCGACGCATCGTGCATCGGCACGGCGGACGTACCTGGGCCGAAGGCATACCGGATAAAGGAGCGACCTTCTATGTGGCGCTCCCCACAAGGAGACCTCGATCATGACCGCCGCAAAACCGATTCTTCTCGCTGAAGACAATCCCCGCGACGCCGAACTCGCCTTGGCCGCGATGGAGGAACAACACATCTCCGACAAAGTCGTCCTCTGCCATGATGGTGCCGAAGTGCTGGACTACCTGTACTGTCGTGGGCAGTTCAAAGCTCGGTTAAAGGGCAACCCTGCCGTCGTCTTTCTCGATCTGAAAATGCCCAAGGTGAACGGCCTGGAGGTCTTACGCACCATCAAAGCCGACACGAATCTGCGCCCCATTCCAGTCGTCATGCTGACGTCGTCTCGAGAAGAGCGCGACCTGGCTGAAAGCTACGCGTTGGGGGCGAACGCCTATGTCGTGAAACCCGTCGAGTTTCATCAGTTCTTGTCCGCCGTCAAAGAGCTGGGCACGTTCTGGGGCGTGATCAATGAGCCGCCACCAGAAGGCTCCTGCGCCGGCAACTAACCCTCCGATCGAGGTTCCGTGACGACTCCGCTGCGACTCCTCCATCTCGAGGACAACCCCGTCGATGCCGAGCTCATCGCCGCGACATTGATGGAGGGAGGGATTGCCTGCGCGCCACGCCGCGTCGAGGGCCGCGACACCTTTATCGCCGCGTTGAAAGATGGCCAGGTCGACATGATCCTGGCTGACTATTCCCTCCCTGGATTCGATGGTATCAGCGCTCTCGAACTAGCCCGCAAGCTGTGCCCACACATCCCGTTCATCTTCGTCTCTGCCACACTGGGCGAGGAACTCGCCATCGACACGATGCACCGTGGCGCAACCGACTACATTCTCAAGCAGCGACTCGGGCGTCTCGTCCCGTCGGTTCAGCGGGCGTTGCGCGAACTACAAGATCGCGCGGAACGGAAGCGGGCTGAGGAGGCCCTACGCTCGAGCGAGAAACAGCTCAGACAGGCGCAGAAAATGGAGGCCGTCGGCCGGTTGGCGGGAGGACTGGCTCATGATTTCAACAACCTGCTCACGGTGATCATGGGGCGCAGCCAGGTGCTCCTCGGTGAAATGGCGCCAGGCCACCCCTTGAGAAACAACATTGAAGAAATGCAGAAAGCCGGCGACCGCGCGGCCACCCTCATTAGACAGTTGCTCACGTTTAGCCGGAAGCAGCCCTCTGAGCCTAAAGTGCTCAGCCTGAATCCCATCATCACCAACTTCGAGACCATGCTGCGAAGACTGATTGGGGAAGACATTGAGTTGGTCTTGAGAGCGAGCCCAGAGAATCTCCGCGTCAAGGCTGATCCGGCCCAGCTTGAACAGGTCGTCATGAACCTGGTTGTCAACGCCCGGGACGCCATGCCCAAAGGCGGGAAGCTGATCATCGAAACCGCCTCAGCCAATCTCGGCCGAACACCGGTCTATCACCTCAGTCCATTACCCCCGGGTGCCTACGTCAGACTCTCCGTATCGGACACCGGCTGCGGGATGCCGCCGGACGTGCAGGCGCACATCTTTGAGCCCTTTTTCACCACGAAGGAAGAAGGCAAAGGAACAGGGCTTGGCCTCTCGACGGTGTTTGGTATCGTCACGCAGAGCGGAGGAGGTCTGGATGTCACCAGCACCGTCGGTACGGGCACTCGCATTGACGTCTATCTCCCCAGCGTCACAGCTGAGCTTGAAAAGGTCGCAAACCAGGACACACCTCCGCAGTCTGTACGTGGCCATGAAACCATCTTGCTGGTGGAGGATGACTCCAGTGTTCGCGAACTCGTTCGCGATGAGCTGCGCAAGCTGGGATACCGGGTCTTCGAGGCGAAGAATGGTCTGGAGGCCTGCCTCGTGGGAACACAGCAGATGGGAGGGCTGCAGCTCTTACTCACCGACGTGGTGATGCCCGGAATGAGCGGGACAGAACTGGCCCAACACCTTCGCGTGATTAAACCCGAACTGAAACTCCTCTTCATATCTGGATACATCGACGACGTGGGCATCGGAGCCGGCGACCCATTCAGCGCGTACATCCAAAAACCCTTTACGCCGGAGGCCCTGGCGCAAACGATCCGCGAGCTCCTCGATGATCAACCGGCAAGCGCACATGGATCATCTCGGGAACGTGAAACAATCCAGCAGGCATCGCTATCCAATCGGTCGTGATCGATGAGACACGGCAGTCCGTCTTTTCCTCATCACAGAACGTCTGAACCAATCGCGCGTCGGCGTAGCTGGATATTCACCAAGCTACATATACCGCTGGCTTTCTGCTTCACAGTCGCCATCTTCTCCGTGCAAAGCCTCGCCCTCGCCCAAGACATCACCTGGGAACGGCTGTCGGACGGGCTCGCCGTCTCAGTATGGAAACCAGGAGAGCCCTGTCCTGCCGTACCAGCCATGCTGGTCACCGACATCGACCCCGAGCGCGCTCGATTCTCGGTTCACTACTATGCGCAGGAAGGACTCTCGCAGCCTCCCACGATCGAGGAATGGCAGAAACGGACGGGTCATCATGTCGTGTTCAATGCAGGACTGTTTCGGGAGAACTTCGCATACCTTGGCCTCCTCTACAAAGACGGTCGGTCATTGGGGAGCCGCCGCCACGCGACATGGC
>JAHFES010000128.1 GCA_023248355.1 Nitrospiraceae bacterium | reverse complement strand
GAGGTACATGTGAGCGAAACGCGCGGAGTTCCAAATCTTATTGGCAAAGTTCCGATAGCCTTCGATCCGTTCCTCCGCCAGCTTGATGTCGCGACCAGGCGAGGCCATGGACGCGAGGGTAAAGCGGAGGGCATCGGTGCCGAACTGGTCCATCACATGCAAGGGGTCGATGACATTGCCTTTCGATTTACTCATCTTCTGCCCTTCGGCATCGCGGACCAAGGCATGGATATAGACATCGCGGAAGGGGACGTCGCCCATAAACTTGAGTCCGAGCATGATCATCCGCGCGACCCAGAAGAAGAGGATGTCGAGACCCGTGACGAGCGTTGCCGTTGGATAGTACGTCTTCAGCTCCAGCGTCTGTTCAGGCCATCCCAATGTAGAGAAGGGCCAGAGGGCTGAGGAAAACCAGGTGTCGAGCACGTCCGGGTCTCGGAACAGATTCTGTCCGCCACAGGTGGGACAGTGGTTGGGAGCTGATCTGGACACGATGGGCGTCGCGTTCTGCAAGATTGTCGTCCGAGTGTCCGTGGTGACAATGTGATGGGCATTGCATGTACGGCAGTACCAAGCGGGAATTTGATGTCCCCACCAAATTTGGCGAGAGATACACCAATCTTTGATGTCCCGCATCCAGCCCAAATAGTTGTTCGTCCAGCCTTCGGGGATAATACGAATTTTCCCGCTCTCGACGACTTCGATCGCCGGTATGGCCAGCGGCTTGATCTTTACGAACCATTGTGACGACAGATACGGCTCCACGACGGTCTTGCAGCGGTAGCATTTCCCGACCGCCATCTTGTGGTCTTCAACCTTGACCAGCGCGCCACGCTCGCGCAGGAGGTCCTCCACTTTGGGACGTGCTTTTGCGACCGAGAGTCCTCGGAGTGTCTCGATGATCCCTGGCTCAACATTCGCTTTCTGTAAGCCTGCGGGATTGAGCAGTGCCTGGTGATCCAAAATTGCGAGGCGCGGCAGGGCATGCCGCTCGCCCGCTTCGTAGTCGTTGAAATCATGTGCCGGCGTAATTTTCACGGCGCCGGTTCCGAATTCCCGATCGACAAGGATGGCGTCCCCGACAATGGGAATGGTTCGCGTCGTTAAGGGGAGACGAATCTGTTTCCCAATGAAATCGTGGTAGCGAGGGTCGTCAGGGTGGACGGCCACGGCTGTGTCGCCGAAAAGCGTTTCGGGTCTGGTCGTCGCCACGATAAGCCGGATCGTCGGATCGTGGTCCAGAGGGTATTCGATGGAGTACAGTTTTCCTTTGACGTCCTCGTGCTCGACTTCGATATCTGACAGGGCCGTCAGACAACGAGGGCACCAATTGATCAGCCGCTCCCCGCGATAAATCAGCCCATCTTCATGAAGTCGCACGAAGACTTCCAGGACGGCCTTGGACAGCCCCTCATCCATCGTGAATCGCAGGCGATCCCAGTCGCAGGATTCTCCGAGCTGTTTTTGCTGGCTGATGATCGTGTTACCCGACGTGGCTTTCCATTGCCACACACGTTCAATGAAACGTTCGCGTCCGAGAGATTCCCGCGACGTCCCTTCGGCCACCAGCTGTTTTTCCACCACGTTTTGTGTGGCGATTCCTGCGTGGTCGGTCCCAGGGAGCCAGAGCGTATTGCGTCCTTGCATGCGTCTCCAGCGAATCAAGATGTCTTGCAAGGAATGGTTGAGGGCGTGGCCGACGTGGAGCGAACCGGTGACATTCGGAGGCGGAATGACGATGCAGTAGGGCTGGCCCGGATGATTCGGAGAGGCGTGGAAGTATCCTCGCTCGTTCCAGGTCTGATACCAGCGGGCTTCGACGGCTTTGGGATCGTAGGTTTTGTCGAGTTGTGGTGTGGTCATCGATTCGTCGCAGAATGATTACAATGATTATCGGGCCGTATCTTAGCATGTCTGTGCGTCGTGGAAAATGGTGTTAGATCTCCGCTTGTGACCCCATGAGGCTTATGCTATACAGACGCCCGCAGAGCGCAGTTCAATCACACTACGGTAGGGAGTGATCATGCCACGAGGACGTGAAAAGGATCGGAAGACGAGAAAGAAGCATCGAAAGAACGTGGATCGGATGAAGGGGTTGGTGAAAGCCCGCCGCGGAAAGCGCGGCAAGAAGAGCTAGCGGACAACCGAGTGTGAGGGGGCCTCGGCGTCAGTGAGGCGCTTGAGTTCGGCCTTGATGAGCTGCTCGGCTAGTTCAGGAACAATGCGCTGGACAGCCTGTTCGACGGTTTGTTCGGCGGTCGCCCGCACGATGTCATCGGCAAGCAGCGGCGCCTGTTTCAACGTCGCCTGTCGAATTTCATCTTTCACCACCAGATCGATTGCGCCGAAGTGCTCCCGCACGACATCGGGTAAGTGCTTTCGGACACCCGCTTCGGCCTGTTCCCGTATCACTTGGTCGAGATGTTCCCTAATCGATGCCCCGGCCAGATCGGACACGGTTTGGTGAATAATGGGCTCGCAGGCGGTGATTTCTTTCCGAAGGAGGGCAGGCAGCTCCTGGGTCAGGAGGGGTTGAATGATTGCGGCCAGTTGCTCTTGGGAGAGAATATCTCCGAGTTGTGCCTGCAATTCCTTCTGTACGATAGGCCGGACATGGGTAGCGATCTTTTCTTCGATGGCCTGGGGCAGCAGATCGGCTAGTTTTTTCTCGGTCCGTTCGGTCATGGACTGGAAGAGTTGGCCAAAGAGGCCTTTCATGGCGTCTTCCGGTTCTGTCGCGGAAGCGCGGGCTGCTGGGGCTGCGTTGGGTATGTCAGTGTGCTGATCCATGGCCGGGTCCTCCTGCTCATCGGACAGGTCGAGATGGTCCATCACCTCGTCGTCTTCATCAGAGTCAGTTGCAGTTGAAGTTGGTGGCCAGACGCGCCGCTTGAGGCTCTTGCCGTTCGCTGGACCCTGCTGTTTCTGCTGCAAGGATTTGATGACGTCGAGCAGATCGTCAGACTGAAACGGCTTGTTGAGAAACGCCTTGACGCCCAGCGTGCGAAGGTGGTTTTCATCAGGCCGATCCGCTGGATTGATCAGGGAAATAAGGTAGGTTTCCGTGAGGTTGTCGAGCTTATTGATCTCTTTGCAAAATCCTGAGAAGGTCATATTGTCGAGATGATAGTCTGCAATGATGAGCGCAGGGCTGATCCGACGGGCAGCCTCCAGGGCCGCAGGGCCGTCCTGAAATCCGACGACTTCAAATCCCTCCGGGGCCGAAATTTGTTCGACCATCCGTCTGACGGCCGGACTGCTATCGACGATGAAGATAGAAGAAGGCATCGAACTCTCCAGATTCTTTGGGCGTTCTCGAACGCTAGCAGGGGGGGTACCCTTTGTCAAGAAATCGGTCGATAGATGATTGTTTTCATAGAGCAATTCAAAAGGACATCTGGCGAGTAGCGAAGGCAGAGGGATGGCGGTCATGAGCCAAGAGATTCGCGTCGTATTTTTCGATGCTGCCGATACGCTGTTCCATGTGAACGGGTCCGTTGCGGACATTTATCTTCAGCATGCCGTCCAGTTCGGCTTTCCTCAGACGCCGGAGTCGTTGGGCGCGATCAAGCAGGCGTTCAGTCGAGCCTTTCGAGATGCCCCCCCGCCGATATTCGCGGCCACCGAGCCCGCACGGATCAAGCAAAGTGAACGGCTCTGGTGGTTCGACATCGTCCACAATGTGTTTTACCGGGTTGGGATGTTCGAGCGGTTTGACGAGTTTTTCGAGCGGGTGTTTCAGGTGTTTGAAGACCCGGCCTCATGGCGGCTGTTCCCTGAAACCGCTGCCACCTTGGCACAGCTCAAAGCGCAGGGCCTGGAGCTGGGGATCATTTCCAATTTTGATTCGCGCCTCTTCCCCGTCATGCGGGGCTTGGGGATTGAGGGGGCGTTCGATACGGTCACGATCTCAAGTCTGGCGCAAGCGGCGAAACCAGCGCCAAAGATTTTCCAACAGGCTCTGGAGAAGCATGCCGTCGATCCAGACGAGGCCCTGCATGTCGGGGATAGCCCGCGGGATGATGTGGAGGGGGCGACAAAAGCCGGGCTTCACGCTGTGCTGCTCGATCGTCAGGGGACGCATGGTGGGACAGGAGCTCATGTGATCCGTACACTCGATGAGCTGTTGCCTCTTCTCGGCCGACTATAGGAGCAGGGGAACGATGTCTTTGGCTCGCCCTTGCAAGGATAGATCGACGCGGTCTGACTGTTGGGTTGGTTCGAGATTGATTTCGGCCACGAACGCCCCCGCCTCTTTTGCCACTGTCGCAAATCCTGCTGCCGGATAGACCACGCCGGATGTGCCAATGATCAGGCACAGGTCACTGGATTGAAGGGCCCTGTAGCTCCGTCGAAGGTCCTCCTCTGCGAGCGATTCTCCGAACCAGACGATATGAGGCCGTAGCAGGCCTTGGCATCGTCGGCATGTCGGGAGGATCACAAGGGGAACGTCTCGGTTCTCTTCAACTGACCCACAGGCCGTGCAGCGCACCATCCAGATGTTGCCGTGAATCTCCGAGAGCTTCCGTGAGCCGGCTGCGCGGTGCAGGCCATCCACGTTTTGGGTGATGAGCCAGAATTGCCGGCAGCGGCGCTCGAGTTCGAAGACGGCGTGATGAGCTGGGTTGGGATGTTTTGTGGCAATCAATTCGCGGCGCCAGTTGTACCACTCCCACACCAGGCGGGGATCGTGTGCGAAGGCTTCCGGCGTCGCCAGATCCTCTGCTCGGTAATTACGCCATAAGCCGTCCGCGCCGCGAAATGTCGGGACGCCGCTATCGGCGGAGATTCCTGCTCCGGTGAGCACGGTGATCGCCTGAGTAGCGGCGAGTTTTTCCTTCAGAATCTCAAGATCGGAACCACGTACCATAGGTATCGGCGTGCTGTATGGGCTGCTGTGTCTCAGTGCGGTCGCATGTTATAGTACGGCCCATTTCACGTGTGATCAACGAGGAACAGTATGAAACAGATTATGATGGTCGGGGCCGGCTCAGTCGGCGGGTTCTTTGGAGCCCATCTGGCCAAGGTGAACCCGAATGTCTCCTTTCTTCTGAGACCGAAGACGCTGGCTGCCGTCAAACAAAACGGCCTCACGATCCGCAGTGCCCAGGGCTCCTTCACTGTGCATCCACCAGCCGCATCCGATCCGCGAGAGCTTGCGAAGCCGGATCTGATCATCCTCTCCGTCAAAGCCTACGACCTGGATGAGGTGCTGACCCAAATCGAGCCGGTCCTGACCGATCGGACCGTCATCTTGACCCTGCAGAATGGGGTCGATACCGAAGACCGTATCGCGGCACGCTTTCAACGGGATTGTGTCGTCGGTGGTATCGCGTTTATCTATTCCAAGATCGCGGCACCCGGCGTCATCGACCATTATAAGAAGGGGGCTGTGGCGATCGGGGAGATGATGGGGCATCAGAGCACTCGTCTGCTGGCCATCGCGGATCTGTTCAAGCAGGCGGGGATTCCTTGTCAGATCGCCGAAGATATCCGCCGCAGTAAATGGGAAAAGATGTGTTGGAATTGCGTCTTCAATCCCTTGACCGTGTTGATTGACGACAAAGTGGCCAGGGCGCTCGATCATCCCGAAATGCTGCGAGTGATTCACCAGATCGTGGGTGAAATCGTGGCAGTGGCAGCCACCGTGAAGGTGCCGCTCGCCGACGATATGGCGGACAAGGTGGTGCGCTGGACCCAAGAGATTCGGGATATCCATACTTCGATGTATGACGATTGGAAGGCCGGTCGGCCGACCGAGATCGACTTCTTAAACGGGTATGTGGCGAAGCTTGGACGACAATTCGGCATTCCGACGCCATTGAACGAAATGCTGACGGCCGTCATCAAGACCATCACAGAGCGGGATCGAACCGGTTCCGGCATCCTGCGGATCGAAGGGGCGGTGGTGCAGCCCGTCTCGCTCGATCGTGCTGCGATCGCAGCGTTGCCGGCAGAACAGCAGCTCGATATTTCGACGGTGATGCCCGGCATGCAGGGCAAAGGCATTCGCCTCAAAGCCCTGCTGGATGTGCCGGCCTTGGGCATCAAGGCCGATCATGTGACGGTACATTCGGGAGACGGCAAGTATTCAGCCTGTCTGACGCTGGAGCAAGCCAAATCATTCGGGGTGTTGGTCTATGAGCTTGATGGAGAACCCTTGCCGGAATCGAAGGGTGGGCCGTTTCGATTGGTCACCCCAGGGCTGGGAGATCTGTGCGCGAATGTGAAGGGAGTGGCGAGAATCGAGGT
>JAHFES010000127.1 GCA_023248355.1 Nitrospiraceae bacterium | reverse complement strand
TGGACGTGAATACCAGAGGCACATGGTGCGGATTATACAGAGTTGAGAGAGGTGCCGCTACCGAGGATCGTCGAGTGCATCGATCTATTGAAACGCTGTTAAAGAGTTTCTATAATCGCGCCTGTTTTTCGGGCACAGAAAGGCTGTTTCACTTCATGCTCGCTAAGGTTACGAGCGCGGCACTCGTTGGTCTCGATGCCCATCTCGTCGATGTCGAAGTCGATATCTCCGGAGGACTCCCGCAATTCTCGATCGTCGGGTTGCCTGACGCCACCGTTAAGGAAAGCCGCGATCGTGTCCGCTCTGCGCTGAAGAACACCGGATTTCATTTTCCCGCGAAACGCATTACCGTCAATCTCGCTCCAGCCGGCATCAAGAAAGAGGGATCGGGACTTGATCTCGCGATCGCGATCGGCATTCTCGTTGCGGAAGACGTGATTCCGCACGCGATGCTGGACAATCGTGTCCTGATTGGAGAGCTGTCGCTCGACGGTCGTGTGAAGCGGGTCACCGGTGCCTTGTCGTTTGGGCTCGCCTGCCGGAAGGGGTACGAACTTCTCCTTCCGGCCGACAATGGTCCGGAAGCCGCCCTTGTTGACGGTGTGAGTGCGTATCCGATCCACACCCTCCCTGAAGCCGTGGAATTTCTGAAGGGGAGTCAGGCGATCGCGCCAAGCCTTTCGATCCGGGGCCTCCTGGAATCCATCAGGCCGAACGAGGACGAAGATTATGCCGATGTACGCGGGCAGGACCATGCGAAACGCGCGCTCGAAGTGGCTGCTGCAGGGGGACATAACGTCTTAATGGTCGGCCCTCCTGGTTCGGGCAAGACCATGTTAGCTCGTCGCATTCCTTCGATTCTTCCCATGTTGGAGCTGGATGAAGCGATCGAAACGACGAGGGTGCACAGCGTAGCCGGGCAACTCGCTCCGGAGCAGCCGCTGCTCACGATGCGTCCCTTCCGCGCCCCTCACCATAGCATCTCCGATGCCGGGCTCGTGGGTGGCGGCGTGGTCCCGAAACCGGGGGAAGTGTCGCTTGCGCACAACGGCGTCTTATTTCTCGACGAATCGCCTGAATTCAAACGGCCGGTCCTCGAAGGTCTGCGGCAACCATTGGAAGATGGACATGTCACGTTGACGCGGGCAAGCGGCTCGCTTCGCTATCCAGCACGGTTCATGTTGATTGCCGCCATGAATCCCTGTCCCTGCGGGTATTATGGCGATCGCACAAGACCCTGTGTCTGCACGGTGACACAGATCCGCCGCTATCGCGCGAAACTCTCCGGTCCGCTGCTCGATCGGCTGGATATCCATCTGGACGTGCCTCCGGTGCCCGTTCGAGAATTGCGCACAGAACTTCCGCCCTCTGAAGGATCGACCGCGATCAGATCACGGGTCTTGGCGGCACGAGATCGCCAGCGTCAACGATATCGGAATGACGGCATCTATACGAATGCCCAGTTGAAGCCGCGCCAGGTGAAACGGTATTGTGGGCTCGATCAGGCCGCGCAAGACTTGCTCGAACAGGCCATGACCAAGCTTCGACTCTCGGCACGGGCCCATGGGCGCATCTTACGGGTCGCCCGCACCATTGCTGATTTAGCCGAGTCTGATAAGATCGACGCCATGCATATTGCGGAAGCCATTCAGTACCGCGCGTTCGACCGAAATCCTGACGTATGAGGCGTTCGGTGGCACCAGCTATGAAAGTGTTCTTCTGGTGGTTTATCGTGGGAGCCACGATGGCACTGGCCGTCATCATGCTGCAAGGCGGCATCAGAGAAGTCATGCAGGCGCAAGGATCTGTGTGGGAACTCAAACTTGTGGAGCTCCTGACCACCATCATGGGCGGAGGGCTGCTGGGCGGTTGTATCGCGTTGATTCTCGACCGAATCAAGAAATCATAGGCACGTCGTCCGATGCGGCGTGCCTGATCATACAAGGGGATATCATGGATGTAGAAGTGGGTTCCAATCTCTATCGCAATTCGGACGGGACAATTGAAATCGAAGGCGTGCCGCAAATCCAAGTCACGCAACACCCGTCAACCGGCGCACTCCTGCTCAATTTTGCGTTATTCGATACGACCGGCAGGCTGCTGGCCAAAGTGGTGGACAGCACTATGATGTTTAATGAACGTCGCGCGTATGACTTGACCAAAACAGCCAAGCGCGTGGCCGTCAAAGAAACGGCCTCCGGTAAGATCCTTCTCCAATTCGACTTGAAGGCCCCCAATGTGGTCGTCTTTTCAAAGGGAGAATTCCACTCAATGAAAGGACATCTGCTTGAGGTGTCCGCCAAGGAATGGAAGATCGATAAGCAAAAAAAAAGCGGCCTGACCCACGACGCGAAAGGTGGAGCCGTCCTTATCGGGTAGGCGGGGGCGTGCGCTCACCCGTCACCATCGGAACTACACTCACCGCGCCGTTTTTCATATCCACCGACGCGGTGTCGCCATCCCGTAACTCTCCCTTGACCAGCAACCGCGCAAGCGGCGTTTCCAATTCCTGCTGAATGAGGCGCTTGAGCGGCCGCGCTCCATAGACCGGATCGTAGCCGCGTTCGCCCAGGTGCCTGAGTGCTGTCGGTGTGAGTGACAGCGTAATCCGCCGCTCCTCCAGCCTGCTGCGCAGCCGTGCCAGTTGAATCTCCACGATCTTGACGAGGTGTTCGGTTCCCAATGGGTGGAACACGACGGCTTCATCGACCCGATTCAAAAACTCGGGCCGGAAATGTTGCCGCAACTCACCCATGACGACCGTTCTGATCTGTTCATAGGACGCACCGCGTTGTTGCGCCTCCAGAATCTGGGGACTCCCGATATTGGAGGTCATGATCAGCACGGTGTTCTTGAAGTCGACCGTGCGGCCCTGCGAATCGGTGAGTCGTCCATCGTCTAACACTTGCAACAGGACGTTGAAGACGTCGTGGTGCGCTTTTTCGATCTCATCGAAGAGGATGACGGAAAAGGGGCGGCGGCGGACGGCTTCCGTCAATTGCCCTCCTTCTTCATAGCCCACATAACCCGGAGGCGCGCCAATCAGACGCGCCACCGTGTGTTTCTCCATGTACTCCGACATATCGATTCTGATGAGGTTCCCTTCGTCGTCGAACAGCACGGCGGCCAGCGCGCGTGCCAGTTCGGTTTTCCCGACTCCGGTGGGGCCGAGGAACAAGAACGAGCCGATCGGGCGGTTGGGATCCTTGATGCCGGAACGCGCCCGCAGCACAGCGTCCGCCACTGCGCGGACCCCTTCATCCTGGCCCACCACACGTTGGTGAAGCAGTTCCTCCAGCTTGAGCAGTTTGTCGGTTTCACCTTCCAGGAGTCGCGACACCGGGATCCCGGTCCATCGGCTGACCACAGCCGCGATCTCATCCTCATCAACTTCTTCTTTCAGGAGACGGTTCTCATCCTGTTTCTTGCCCAAGTGTTGCTGCTCAAGAGTGAGTTCTCTTTCCAAGCGTGGCAATTCTCCGTATTGAAGTTCTGCCACGCGATTGAGATCGTAGGCCCGCTCGGCCTGTTCAATCTTGCGTTTGACCTCTTCAATCGCCTCACGCGTTTTGCGCAGGCGAGAGACGGAGGATTTTTCCGATTCCCATCTGGTTTTCAAGGCGTGGAGGTCGCGCTGTTTTTCGTTCAACTCGGATTCGAGCGTCGTCAATCGCGCAGCACTCGCCTCATCTTTTTCCTTCCGCAGCGCTTCCCGTTCGATTTCGAGTTGCATCACTTTGCGCGAGACCTCATCCAGCTCAGCCGGGAGGCTATCGATCTCGGTTCGAAGGCGCGCAGCCGCTTCATCGACCAAATCAATGGCTTTGTCCGGCAGGAAGCGATCCGCGATATACCGCTGTGACAGCTTCGCGGCCGCCACCAACGCGCTGTCCTTAATCCGTACCCCGTGGTGAACTTCATACCGCTCTTTGAGACCACGCAAGATCGAAATGGTATCCTCGACGGAGGGCTGATCGACAAAGACTGTCTGAAAACGGCGTTCCAGCGCGGCATCTTTTTCAATGTGCTTACGATACTCATCGAGGGTGGTCGCGCCGATAAGGTGCAACTCCCCACGCGCCAGCATCGGCTTCAACAAATTTGCCGCGTCCATGGCGCCCTCCGCGGCGCCGGCTCCCACGACCGTATGCAGCTCATCGATGAAGAGCAGGATCTGTCCTTGTGAAGATTGGATTTCTTTCAACACGGCTTTGAGGCGCTCTTCGAATTCACCGCGGAACTTCGCGCCTGCGACCAGCGATCCCATATCCAAGGCGAACAATTTCTTTTGCTTGAGGCCCTCGGGGACATCGCCTTTGATGATACGAATGGCCAGCCCTTCGACGATCGCCGTCTTGCCGACACCCGGTTCGCCGATGAGAACAGGATTGTTCTTGGTGCGGCGCGACAAGATTTGAATCACGCGCCTGATTTCATCGTCCCGGCCGATGACGGGATCGAGCTTACCTTGACCAGCCAATTGAGTCAGGTCACGACCATACTTCTCAAGGGATTGGTACGTGCTTTCCGGATCCTGGCTGGTGACACGCTGATTACCGCGAACTTGTTGGAGACCTGCCAAGAGACGGTCTCTGGTGAGTCCGAGTTTTTTGAAAATGCCGCCTTCGTGGACCATCGCCAGGAGGACGTGTTCGACACTGACAAAGTCATCCTTCAGTAATTTCTGTTCGTCTTCCGCTCGAGTGAGGATCTGTCCCAGGCGCGCGGTGACATGTACCTGACCGGGAGCCGCCCCCGTGCCCTGCACTTGCGGAAGCTTTGCCAAGGCCTGTTCGACAGCTTGCCGGACGGCTGACAGCGCAACACCCGCCCGCTCAAGCAGAGCAGGAGTCGTACCGCCTTCCTGGTCAAGCAAAGCCAGGAGCACATGCTCCGCATCAATCCCCTGATGGCTTCTCCGCTGGGCGTGTGCCGAAGCTGTCTGTAAGGCGTCCTGTAACTTCACCGTCATCCGATTCATATCCATAAAAAGTCACTCCAGCCAGGCGTTTGTTGCTATACGTTGGCTCATTGATAATCATCTGTCGAAGTAAGTCAACCCATGAATCCTTTGCAAGTCGTGCAGATGAGCACGACTAGTTCTTGACCTGTCGCATGATCCCGACTAGGGTAGTACGTCGCATGGTCAACCTCGTCTCAGCCACGATCCATCTGTATCGGCAAGCGTTCCGCGCCACGGGGCGATCACTGGCTCGGAGCTGGATGACCGTCGTCGCGCTCATCGTGTTTGCCTTGCTGTTCGTCGGAGCGACCAGGATTGCTGCCCCCTTAGGCATGGCGGGAGGCTTACTGCTTGGCGCGGTCAATGCCTTACTGGTCGGCGCGACACTCCGACTGATCGAACAATCCCTGAGTGCGGCCAGAACGATCCGGTTCACCGATGTGACCGAGAGCTTCGGGTATTATTTCTGGGATGTCATCGGTGTCGGCTTTGTGCTCTGGCTGCCGACGATGGCGCTCGATATGGGCGTGCAAGCCAACCCGTACGGCCAGTTCCTCTCGTCCGCGTTTCTCCTCCTGCTGTTCTTCTTGCTGAATCCCGCACCGGAGGTGATCTATCAAGTCCGGCACGATTCACCGTTTGATGTCTTCAAGACGTCATATGACTTTGTTCTGGAACATTGGATTGAGTGGTTTCTTCCCTTTGCCCTCCTGGTCCTACCGGTCGTGCTGTCACCGAGTGGCCTGCGTGAGTTTTTCGCCTTATCCAGTCGTGTCGGACGTGGGGCAGGCCTGGACTTTTTTCAAATTCTTATTCTGCCGTTTACTCTCGTGGGGGGCTGGTTGACCTATCTGGGAATCCACCCGGATGCACAGTGGATCTTAGTCCTCCTCCTCACTCCGCCTGTTGCAATGGCTATCTTGTTGTTCCGCGGCCATCTCTTTGCATTACTCCACGGATCTTCACGGAGACAACGGCTGTTCGCCCGCCAGTTTGATGGCAAGCCGTAAGCGAACGAGTTTCCCGGTGCGCCGTCGCCAACGGTCTTTTCGAGCTGCGCACTCGCTTTAAGACCCTTCTTTTGGCGGCTGAATGGGAACGATCTGCTTGAGGCGAAGGGTGAAATAGTGTATGGGTTTACATACACCTGAATTCAGGGACTCTTCTGATCGCTCTTGGTTGAGGCTTAAACTCGTGCGACTTTCAATCTTTTGGCGTCTCGTCCTGACCTCTCTCGTGATCATCGCGGTCATGGGGGGAGTCAATCTTTATGCGCTCTTTCAGCTCAGGCAA
>JAHFES010000045.1 GCA_023248355.1 Nitrospiraceae bacterium | reverse complement strand
CATTCGGTTGAGCTGGTGATTGATCATCTGTCGCCGGATGGATTGGAGCATTTGCGTCCATTGATAGAGAAAGTGGTTGTGCAGGGGGATCGTCTGCTGGCCGTGCTCAGACATCCGGGTGACGTTGATGCCGCCCTCGAGATCATTCGTGCGGCGAAAGCGACGCTGATATCGCTGACGCCACATAAAAGCTCGCTTGAGGATCTTTTTATTCGGATGGTCAAGGGACAGCAAGCTGATGGAGCATCCCAGTCATGAAGGTGCTGTCGATCGCGCTCAACACGTTTCGGGAAAATCTCAGGGACAAGCTCCTGTATAACTTGTTGATCTTCGCTTTATTGATGATCGGTAGCTCTCTCCTCTTGATGAGGCTGACGCTGGGGGAATTTCATCGGTTGATCTTGGATATAGGGTTGGGGAGTATCAATTTCTTCGGTGTGCTGATCGCTATCTTTGTCGGCATCGGACTGGTCAGCAAGGAGATCGAGAAGAAAACCATCTATACGATCGTTTCAAAGCCAGTGTCTCGCTACCAATTCCTGCTGGGGAAATATGTCGGACTTACTCTCACATTGCTCATCAATACCGCTGTCATGGTCATTGGTTTGTTAGCTGTCCTCTCGTTCCAAGATGTCCCAGTCCATCTCGTGCTCTTCAAGGCGCTCGGCACGATGTTCCTTGAATTCATGGTTGTGACGGCGGTGGCCTTGCTCTTTTCAACCTTTACAAGCGCGACTCTAAGCGCCATCTTTACCTTGGCCATCTTCGTGATCGGTCACTTAACAGCAGATCTGAGGATGTTTGGTCAGAAGATGGATGCGGTAGGCCAGGGCATTCTGGATGGCATCTACTATCTCTTGCCCAACCTGGAGCGATTTAATCTCAAGGGCCATGTGACGCATCAACTAGACATTTCGGGGAATGACCTGCTTTTGATCGCGGCCTATGGGGTGGTCTACACCGCATTTCTTCTCATGCTGGCCTCTATCATCTTCCAAAGGCGAGATTTCCGCTAGGAAGTCTTCTCCTAATTGCTGAATCTCCGCTTGCATTACATCAGTGGCCGAGGTATTCATTGAATCAATGAGCCTGTTGCACAAACCCTTTCAGAGCCCTTCGACAAGCTCAGGGCGAACGGAGGCTGCATTGAAAACATTGGCAATTTCCCGTTCGTGCTGAGCTTGTCGAAGCATGAACAACAGGTTGTGCAACAGGCTCCAATGTCTCGTTAGTATGTGGGGAGTGTGTGACAGCAGGTTCATTCGGAGAATAACTCAATGAATATTCCTCTCCTTGATCTGAAAGCTCAGTTTCAGCCACTCCGCACGGAGATTCTGGCGGCGGTGCAGACCGTCTGTGACGAACAAGGCTTCGTGTTGGGGCCGCGCGTCGTTGCATTCGAGGAAGCAATCGCCAAGTATATTGGGGCTCGTTATGCTATTGGTTGTGCGTCAGGAAGCGATGCCCTGCTGCTCTCCCTCATGGCGATGGGTGTGGGGCAGGGCGATGAAGTCATCACGGTTCCGTTCACGTTCTTTGCCACTGCCGGAGCCATTTCCCGTCTCGGCGCCAAACCGGTATTCGTCGATATTCAACAAGACAGTTTCAATCTTGATCCCCTTCAGTTTGAGCGGGCCATCACGTCTCGCACGAAGGCCATCATCCCGGTTCATCTCTTCGGCCAGTGTGCCGACATGGCCGCGATCAACCGGATTGCGAATACCAAACGGATTCCAGTGATCGAGGATGCGTGCCAGGCCATTGGGGCAGCGCAGAACGGAACCAGGGCCGGCGTGCTTGGCGCCACAGGGTGCTTCAGTTTTTTCCCATCCAAGAACCTTGGTGGCTTCGGCGATGGCGGGATGATTACAACGAACGATCAATCACTCGCCGACTCGCTCTCGATGTTGCGAGTCCATGGCAGTCGCGTCCGGTACCTCCACGATGCGATTGGGATCAACAGCCGGCTCGATGCCCTCCAGGCGGCGGTGCTTCACATCAAGCTGAAGTATCTTGACCAATGGGCGGAAGGCCGGCGTCGGAATGCCGCCAAGTATGAGCAGCTGTTTAAGCAAGCAGGCCTCTTGGACCGCGTGACGCTCCCGACAACGCATTCAGGGAATTTTCACGTCTATAATCAATATACGATTCGCGTTTCAAAGCGGGATGATCTTCGCGCCTATCTCAAAGACAAGGGAGTAGGAACGGAGATCTATTATCCTCTCCCCATGCATCTGCAGAACTGCTACAAAGATTTGGGCCATCAGAAGGGCTCATTCCCCGTTTCAGAACAGGCGGCGGAGCAGGTCTTGTCTCTGCCGATCTACGCTGAGCTGTCCGAGAGCCATCTGACCTATGTGGTCGAGGCCATAGCCGATTTCTACCGGCGCTCCTAACATTCGACAACCGTGAAGCGTGAAGCGTATCTCGTGAGAGAGAGGAGCGAATAGCTTATAGCTGATTGCTTATAGCACGAACAAAGAAATCCCTGATCGCTTGTGCCATCGGCCATAAGCTATACGCCATAGGCTCTTCGCTTCAGGCGAGAGACGAACGAAGAGCGCCTGGCGCGGTCACCCGTTCAGTCATATAATGAACCCAGCGGGTAATGATTCGGTGTGAAGACTGCCAGGGGAGGCTCTCCCAATTGATTGCTGTGAAAGGGGATGCGATGAAACAGGCACTCGTGATTGTCGGCTTGCTCCTCATGGGTGGGGTCGTTCAGGCCAAGGAACTCAGCCCGCGGGAAATTTACGAGCAAACCTCACCGGCGGTGGTTATGGTCATGGGCCATCCTGATAGTGGGAAAAGCGGGAGTGGGGGAACCGGCTCCATCATTCAGGCCGATGGTTTGGTGCTGACGAATGCGCACGTCGTCATCGAAGAGAAAACCGGCAAGCCGTACCCGCGCCTGTCAGTGTTCTTGAAGCCGGTGCGTGTGACTGGAGATTCGAAGGCCGATCTCGCTCGCATGATGCGGGCGAAAGTCGTGGCCTATTCGTCGCCGTTGGATTTGGCCCTGCTGAAACTCGACGGTGTGTCAGGGCCGCTGCCAACGATCGACCTGAGCGACTCTGATCGAGCCAGAATCGGTGATCGAGTGATCGCCATCGGGCATCCGGAACAGGGTGGGCTCTGGACGTTAACCACCGGGGTGATCAGCGCGGAAGTCGATAATTTCAATGGTGTCAAAGGCAAGCATGTCTTTCAGACAGAAACAGGCCTGAATCGGGGCAATTCAGGAGGTCCGCTGGTCGACACTGACGGGCATCTGGTGGGGGTGAATACTGCTATTGCCCGTGTGGCGCCGGATGGATTGCCGATTACGAGCATCAGCTTTTCGCTCAAATCCACTGTCGCCAAACAATGGCTGCGGGAGCAGGGCACCGCCGCTGCTCCAACGGCTGCACAGGCCGGCTCACCGTCCACACGAACCGCAGCAGACGTTCCCTCGTCCCCCTCCAGTCCCTCAGTGCAGCCATCCGCGCCTTCCCAGAAGCCAACCAGTCCGGCTGCTCCATCAGTGAAGCCCGCTCAACTTGAACCTCCCATGCCGGCTCGTCCCTACAACCTGGACCAACTCGTGAGCGAGCGCAGCAAGGCGGAGGCTGATCTCGAGAACATGATTTCAGAAATGCGCGGCCGGATGAAGGGGCGGTAGAGCAACCAGCCTGCATTATTCGCAAGGGGACTGGCTCCGCCGTCTGACTTCGGCGAACTCCCCTCGACAGGCTCGGGGCCTGAGCGTGTCAAAGGCAGTCGAGCCGCGGCGGTGCCTGTTCCCGTCACCGGCCGGCAGCGCGGGTTCCTCGTTCATATCTGCTCGGAATTGGACAACCTCTGTTCGTCACACAGAGGAAAATGACATGACGAAAAACGACATAATCCTTGCTCAAATAATCAAATGAGGAATAATAAAGTAAAACGAACATTATAAGGGAGCCAGTCCAATGAACTCTGGGCGGTCCAGTTTCCCAACCTGCGGGATAACGGCGGCCCTGATCGGCGGAATCCTCGCCGTTGATTGGTGGCTGCCATTGGGCGCAACTGTACCGGTCCTCTATGTAGTGCCGGTTCTGATCTCCTCCTGGATCCCTCTTCCTCGTGCGATTCCTCTGGTTGCCACCCTGGCATCGTTCCTGGCGCTCCTCGATCTCGTCCGTGCCCCTGTTCCGACTCCATTGTGGGTGATGGTCAATAACCGGCTCTTTTCGCTGATCGTGATATGGGTCACGGCCATCCTCTGCATGCGGCGACAACAGGATGAGCAAAGTCTGCGCATCGCCAATGAAAACATCGAACAACAGGTCGAGGCACGCACGGCGGAGCTGGCACGAGCGAACAAGGAGCTTGAGGCGCTGCGCGTGGAGGTGGTCTCTCAACTGGCAGCGATCGTCAAGTCGTCCGATGACGCGATTGTCAGCATGACGTTGACGGGCATCATCCAGAGTTGGAACCATGGCGCGGAAACGATGTATGGCTACACCGCGGAAGAGGTGATGGGTCGTTCGATCTCGTTGCTTTGTCCTCCCGATCGGTTGGACGAAGTGCCCGCCATGCTCGATCTCATTGCCCGAGGGGATCACATGCGCAATGTGGAGATAGTCCAGCGAAAGAAACGGGGGCACCGGATCGATGTGTCGTTCACCATGTCCCCACTGAGGGATGCTCAGGGCGGCGTCGCGGGGGCCTCGTGGATCGCGCGAGACGTGACCCGGCGGAAGCGGATCGAAGCCGCGTTGCGGGAGAGTGAGGCCCGCTTTCATATGATGGCCGATACGGCGCCGGTGATGGTCTGGATGGCCGGGCCCGACATGAAGTGCACCTTCGTCAACAAGCGCTGGCTGGAGTTTACGGGGCGCACGCTCGAGCAGGAGCTGGGAGATGCCTGGGTATCCGGCGTCCACCCCCACGATCTGCAACGATGCCTTGAGACCAGTGCGGCCTCGTTCAAGACCGAACAGCCGTTCACGATGGAATACCGGCTTCGACGCACCGATGGGGAATATCGCTGGGTGCTCGATACCGGCGTCCCGCTGTTCGACCACGCCAGGCGATTCACCGGCTACATCGGCACATGCATCGATCTCACCGAGCGGAAGGACATGGAGGACCAGCTCCGCAAGACGCTCAAGGAGAAGGAGAGCCTCCTCCGCGAGGTCCACCACCGGGTGAAAAACAATCTGCAAGTCATCTCCAGCCTGCTGAATCTCCAGTCTGCCTCGATCAAAGACCCGCAGGTCGCCCAGCTGTTCAGGGAGTGTCAATCCCGCATTACCTCGATCGCGCTGCTGCACGACACGCTGCACCGGTCCAGCAACCTCTCATGCATCAGGATGGGAGACTACATCCGCACGCTGACGGGCCATTTGTTCCGGTCCTACGGGGTCGATCCGAAAGCCATCATCCTGGACCTGCTGGTGGAGGATATCGAGTTCGATATCGATACGGGGATGACGTGCGGGCTGATCATCGAGGAGCTAGTGTCGAACTGCCTGAAACATGCATTCGTAGAGGGCAAAGGAGGGTGCATCCAGATCGAACTGCGGACACAGGCTGACGGGACCTATATGTTGCAAGTCAGCGACGACGGGGTCGGCATTCCAAAAGATGGGGTGCTGCACAACCCGGACTCGCTGGGGTTGGAACTCGTCACCTTGCTCGCGGAGAAACTGGAAGGCATGGTCGAACTGCAAAGTGGCCACGGGACGGCATGGCGGATCGAGTTCCAACAATTGCACTATCAAGAAAGGATGTGAAGGCCATGGAATCAGCAAAAATTCTTGTCGTGGAAGATGAAACCATCGTGGCGAGAGATATCCAGCAGAGCCTGACCCGCCTGGGGTATGACGTGCCGGCCACGGCGACCTCGGGAGAGGAGGCGATCCGCAAGACCAAGGAGATCCATCCGGACTTGGTCCTCATGGATATTGTGCTGAAGGGGCAGATGGATGGGGTGGAGACGGCGAAGGAGATCACACGGCGGTTCGCTGTGCCGGTGATCTATCTAACGGCCTACGCGGACGAGGCGACGCTGGAGCGGGTCAAAACCACCTCGCCAGCCGGGTATATGTTGAAGCCCTACCAGCCGAATGAACTGCGCACCACGATTGAACTGGCGTTGCATCGGTCGCAAATTGATCGCCATCTGAAAGAAAGCTTGCGATGGCTGGCCACGACCGTCCGGTGCATGGGGGACGCCGTCGTGACCACCAACCGTGGCGGGCGCCTCACTTACATGAGTCCGGCGGCTGAAACGCTGACCGGCTGGCGCCAGCAGGAGGCGATGGGGGTTGGATTGACAAACCTCCTCACGTTCGAGGAGGACGTCCCCGTTCATAGTGTCGAGAATCCGGCCATGAAGGCCATGATGGACTGCCACATCATCCAGCTAGACCGAATGGTGTTGGCGGCCAAAGACGGGATGAAACGTTCGATTGAAGGGAGTGCTGCTCCCGTGATTGATGATGCAGGCGTCGTGATCGGAGCGGTACTGGTCTTTCATGATGCACGAACGCCGGCACGGGATGAGCCGGGCCAAGCCACGATCCGGAGCGATCTGCGAAGCACGGATGAGCAGCTGTCCCGCGCGCACGGCGTGATCAATCTCTGCGCCTGGTGTAAGCGAGTGCCGGCTGCGTCGGGGGAGTGGTACGACCTTGAGACCTTCATTGCGGAACATTCCGACCTGCAATTTAACGGTGGGCTCTGTCCGGATTGTCTAAAGGAGTGCTTCCCTCACCTGTAACTGGGAGGTGGGGGCCCATTCATTGTTGCATCATTGATTCAATGATCCGATGAAACAATGAATCACTCGAACAGTGACGAAGATGCTGTGATCAATACCGTGACGGTCTGTGCAGAGAAGCCAATGCGTCAGCAGGCTATCGATCCCTAACTTGTGACTGCGCCTTCCGATGCGGAGGACACATGCCGCGCGTACTTCGCCATGACGCCTGAGGTATAGCGAGGTTTTGGCTGCTTCACTTTTTTCAGCCGAGCGGCCATCTCTTTCTGCGTCAGATTCACGTCCAACCGGCGCTTGGCAATGTCGAACGTGATCGTGTCGCCGTTTTTCACCGCGGCAATCGGCCCGCCTTTGATCGCTTCCGGAGCCACATGCCCGGCCATCAGTCCGTGCGTTGCGCCGGAGAAGCGCCCATCGGTGAGCAGTGCGACCGAATCGCCGAGTCCCGCTCCGACAATCGCCGCTGTCACGCCGAGCATCTCGCGCATGCCTGGTCCGCCTGACGGACCTTCGTAGCGAATCACGACCACGTCGCCCGCCTTGATTCGTCCCGCCTTTACCGCAACAAACGCATCCTCTTCTCGCTCATAGACCTTCGCCGGACCTTGAAACTTCATGATCGAGTGGCCCGCGACTTTCACCACGCAGCCTTCCGGCGCGAGGTTGCCCTTCAAGATGACGAGTCCGCCGGTTGGTTTGATCGGATTCGACAAGGGGCGAAGGACCTGCTGGCCAGGGGTTTCTTTGGCGCCCGCAGCCTCTTCTCCGATCGTACGTCCAGTGACAGTCGGCTGATTGGCATGCAGAATACCAGCATCCAAGAGCCGCTTGGCGACGAGCGTCGTGCCGCCGGCCATAAACAAGTCCGCCGCCGTGAAGCGGCCACCTGGTTTGAGATCGGCGAGCAACGGCACCTTGCGGTTGATCTTGTCGAAATCGTCGATGCTGAGCTTGATGCCGGCCTCTCGTGCAATGGCGAGAAGGTGCAGCACCGCGTTAGTGGAGCCGCCTGTTGTGGCGACCGCTGCGATCGCATTCTCGATCGATTTGCGGGTGATGATTTGCTTGGGACGAAGATCCTTCTTGAGCAGGTCCATGACCATCTTGCCGCATTCGAAGGCGACATCGTCCTTGTGTTGATCCATCGCCGGGACGCCGTTGCGTCCCATCGCAGAGATGCCGAGGAATTCAAAGGCGATGGCCATGGTATTGGCGGTGAATTGTCCGCCGCAGGCGCCAGGGCCTGGACAGGCATGGTCTTCCAGGTCTTTCAGCTCGGCGTTCGTCATCTTGCCCGAGGCATGTTTGCCGACGGCTTCGAAGACATCCTGAATCGTTACGTCGTGGCCCTGAAACCGTCCCGGCATAATCGAGCCGCCGTAGAGCATCACCGAGGGCAAGTTGAGCCGAGCCAGCGCCATCACGGTGCCTGGGATGGTCTTGTCACATCCTGAAAGCGCCACGACCGCGTCAAACAAGTGGCCACGCGCCACTAGTTCGATCGAGTCCGCGATGACTTCGCGGCTGATCAACGACGCTTTCATGCCCTCGGTCCCCATCGAGATGCCGTCCGAGACGGCGATGGTGTTGTACTCAATCGGAGTGCCTCCGGCCGCGCGGATGCCGGCCTTGACCCGCTCCGACAACCGGCGCAGATGGTAATTGCAGGGCATGACTTCGATCCAGGTGTTGGCCACGCCGACAATGGGCTTGGACAAGTCGTCGTCGGTGAACCCCACTGCCTTCAACATTGCGCGAGCCGGCGCTCGGCTTGGACCAACCAGCAGATCGTGGCTCTTCAGCTTCAATTCCGTGGGCATGATGCGCTTACTTTCCTTTCTTGCCTTCCTTCTTATGCTCGTCCTTCTTGTCTTTCTTATCCTTGGCTTCGGTGTCGATCACGGCTCCCGTGGCGGCGTCGATGTGCACTTCCGTCACCTTGCCGTCCGCACCGAGGACTTCCACTTCCCAGATGGTCTTGTCATGTTTCTTTTCCAGTTCTGCTTCCACGACGGCGCCGGGAACTTTCTCGATGGCGGTCTTGATGGCCTGATCGATGGTCACGTTGGCCTCTTTCGCCAACGCAGCGATGTCGCCTTCCTCATCTTTCTTCTTGTCGCTCCAGGCGGGAGTGCCCAGGGCCAACAAGCTTCCAACCGTCAGAGTCAGGATGAGAGTGAAGAGTTTCATCAGAGACCTCCTGGTGACGCGGTGGTGTTACTGTACGGACATATTTCCTGGAGCAGAGGGCGCAGCGCTGCCGGCGCCCTTATGCGGATTGGCGCCATGGGGTGCGATCCCGCCATGTGGGGCGCCATGACCTTGACCCTTGCCGCTCTCTTTGTGCTGCTGCATCATCTTCTCGTGTTCGACCTTTTCCTTCGCGCGCTGTTCCGGCGTCAGGAGCCCCAAGACATCGCGACGGGCCTTGATCGAGGTCATGCGCAGACCAATCTGTAGATCCTCGCTTTGTTTGAGCTTCGATTCGATCGCGCCGAGGTCGGACTTTTCATCATCGGTCAGGGCTTTCAATTCACGTTCGGCGATTTGGATGTCGGCTTCAGCCCTGATGCGCGCTTTGTCAAGGTTCAGCTGCATATCCTTCAGCTTGGCCACTTGCTCAGCCGTGAGGCCGATTTCTTTCTCATGCTTCAAGAGGTGTCGAATCAGATGGCCGGTGCTGCTGTGCATCATGCTCATGCCATAGCCGCCCATGGAGCTATGGCCTCCACCCGCATGTCCATCCTTGCCGTAGCCGGGTTCATTGGCCCAGACGCCGGAGACCCCGAGCGCCAGTGCAAACAATGCCGCTGTGCTGAGCGTGACGACTGACTGTGTTCCTTGCTTCATGAAATCCTCCTTCGGTTGATAAGGCCGCTGAGTATGCCGTGAGGCCGCATGATTATCGCACAAACGGGCTTCCTTCGCCTTTCAGCCCATTGAAGAGGAACTGAACGGCCAAGGCAGCCAGCAGAAGACCCATCAGGCGGGTAATGACTTTCTCCGCGATCGGGCTCAGCCATTTGGCGCCGGTGGCGCCGAGCGCCAATGTGACATAGCTTGCCAGACCGACCGCGACAAGGCAAGCCAACAACAGGCCGCGCTGAGTCCACGTGGCGGCCTGCGCTTCCAGCAAGATCACCGTCGAAATCGCGCCAGCGTCATCCGCCTATCCTCGTTGCGCCGCAGCCAAAAGTTCCGCTCGCGGGTCCTGATGCCGCAGGCGTTTCAATTCGTCATACAGTTTCCGTTCGTCGTCGGACAACGAGGTGGGCATCGTAATCTGGAGAATGAGGAACAGATCGCCATGGGTGCCCGAGGCAGTGGGCAGCCCCTTTCCTTTCAGGCGCAGCTTCCCCTCGGCTTGGCTGCCGGGAGGAATTTTCACGCGGACCGGCTCTCCAAGCGTCGGGGCCATCACCTCAGCGCCCAACGCGGCTTCCCAGGGCCAGACCGGCAGGGTCACATGCAGGTCGCTGCCGTGCCGTTGAAACACCCGATCAGGAGCGATCGTCACATGCAGATAGAGATCCCCGCGTTTGCCGCCGTTCATGCCAGGTTGGCCCTTGCCGCTCAGGCGCATTCGTGTGCCATCCTGGACCCCGGCCGGGATTTTGACTTCGATCGTCTTCGATTCCAGAACCGAGCCAGAGCCGAGACACGCCTGGCATTGCCGTCCCCGGATTGTGCGCTTGCCGTGGCAGGTGGCGCAGGGGACCGGCTCCATGAGGTTCAATCGTTTTGTCACACCAGTGAGCACTTCCCGCAGCGTCAGCTCCGCTTCCGTTTCCAGGTCTTCGCCGTGGCTCGCGAATCCGCGCGGCGCTCCGCCCCGGCCCCCGAACAAGTTCTCAAAAACATCAGAGAAGCCCTCGCCTCCGAACGACCCGCTTGTGTCTGCACCCGCATAGGCTCTCGCCCCTGCCTGTTGGCGGGCCTTCTCATAGGCCTCGGCCTGTTCCCACTGTGCGCCGTACTGATCATATTTCTTGCGCTTCTCCGGATCGGACAAGACCTCCTGGGCCTCGTTCAACTCTTTGAACTTTTTCTCCATCTCGGCCTTCTTGGCGCCGCTATGGAGGTCGGGGTGCACCTGTCGGGCGAGACGGCGATAAGCCTTCTTAATGTCGTCGGCCGAAGCAGTCCTGGCTATGCCGAGAACCTGATAGTAATCGCGTGGTGTGGTTGCCATGCTTTTCAGGGAAACGTGATGGGTGAACGGTGATGGGTGACGCAGCAGGCGAATGCCTTAGTCAGATCACGCACCACTGATCACCGAGCACTAGTTGGTAGCCAGCTTACGGGGTCAACGCAGTCTTTTCAAGGGGAAGCGACGAAGAGAAAGCAGGAGCAAATAGCTGATAGCGAATAGTCTGAACTCAGAAATCTTCGCTATCAGCCATTCGCTATACGCTCTTTGTACTACGCGGCTATCAGCTATACGCCATCAGCCATAAGCTCTTCATCCCCGGAGGTTTTCGCGCGAGCCATCAGCTTGCAGTAGGAGCAGACTTCGACTGTCGTCGGTTGGCCGCACGTGGCGCATGGGTGGAGCACCGCTTGGTCTTTCTCAGCCATCGTCGTGGGGGAGGCGTCCGGCTTGCTCTGTTTATCGAGGAACCCCCAATAGAATGCCTGTTTGGTGCCGGGCGATTCAGTTTCGAGCCGATTCAGCACTTCCTTATAGAGGAGTGACCGGGCTCCTTTCGCCATGGGGCATTCCTCAACGATGTAGTCGATCTTGTTCAGCACGCAATAGGCGGCAAGTTCGCGCTCGGTCAGGCGATAGAGCGGCTTCACCTTTTTGGCGAAGCCTTCTACTGATGCCGGCAAGCTGGGGGCCTGCTTGTCCAAATATTCTTCCTGCCAATGGAGCACGTTGCCAAGGAGTCGGGCGGCTTCGTCATCGAGGTTGTGGCCTGTGGCCATGACGTCGTATTTGTGCTCGATCGCGGCGCGATTGAATTGATAACGTTTAATGGTTCCACAGGTGGAGCAGGCTGGGCGGTGAACTAGCATGGCCAGTTCCCGAATGCCGGCTCCTGCTTCTTGCTCGACCGTGTGGACATGCAGTTCCGCGCCCAGTGGGGCAGCCACTGTCTCGGCGAACCGAACCACTTTCGCATGCGACTGTTCGGAATAGCCGCCAATACCGAGGTTCACGTAGAGCGCGTCGGCTTTGTAGCCCATCTTCAGTAGAAGATCCCACAGCGCCAGGCTGTCTTTGCCGCCTGAAACGGCTACGAGAATACGGTCGTCCTTCCCGAACATCTTCTGCGACTTGATCGCTTTGCCTACCTGGTCCTGGACGAAGCCGTTGAAGCACAGTTTGCAGAAGGCGGCATTGTGGCGGGGGAGTTTCAGGACCGCCTTGGTTTTGCATTTTGTGCAGTTCATTCTTGGCTCGTGAAGCGTGAAGCGTGAAACGTGAAACGTAGAGAGCCTCCAGAAATGACGGGACGGATTTCGATCTGGCCTTTGACTTCGACGATGCGCGCCGGGTGGTTCAGTTGGATCTGCATCGATCGGGATAATACGGCTGGCTGCCTGCGCATTGCAAATAGCAGCGTGTTGATGGTCTATCGTCCGGTGAATGATCGCAGTCTTGTATGCAGCGTCTGCTGAGTGAGCTTTTCAGAAGGACTTGAACTAGTCCCAGACAAGCCGGCTGTAGGGGGCTCACTTCCCAGACGACTGTTGTTTCTCTCGGATATCTGCGAGGGCTTTCAGTATCTCAACCGGACGCGGAGGGCAGCCAGGAATGCGGACATCGACGGGAATGTGCCGCTCGACCGGACCAGTCACCGCATAGCTTCCCTTGAAGACGCCGCAGTTGATGGCGCAGTCGCCCAGCGCGATCACCAGTTTCGGATCAGGCGTCTGTTTATACACATCTTTCAAGGCGCGCTCCATATTGACGGTAACCGGTCCTGTGACGACCAGGGCATCGGCATGGCGCGGCGAGGCCGCGATATGGATGCCGAATCGTTCGACGTCGTAGACAGGATTGGTCAAGGCGTTCATCTCCATCTCACAGGCATTGCAGGAGCCGGTGTCGACCTCGCGGATGGTCAGCGACCGCTTGAAGGGGGCGGCTTTCTCGCGAACCTCCGGCGCGAGGGGCTTGGAGGGCTGTATGGCGTCGGGGTGCTGGCCCGTCACCACTCCGGTCTTGAGACTCTTCTTGAGAATACGGAACATGGGAACCTCCCGTCTCGGTGACGCGTTACGAGTGACAAGTGACGAGTAAGAATGAACGCCACGTGAGCCTCTCCTCTGTTCGCCCGTCACCTGTCACGCGTCACTTGTCACAGATCATTACCCGCATACGACAAATTGAAGCTCTTATTGATCAGCGGAAAATCGGGAATGATATTCCCTATGACGGCCCACTGGATGGCGGGCCAATTCACAAAGGACGGATCGCGCACCTTGCATCGGTGAATCTGTCCGTTCTCTCCGGTCATGACGACATAGAGAATTTCTCCCCGCCAGCCCTCTACCGCCGACAGCGCCCATTCGCCGTGATGCGGCGAGCGGCTCGGCTCACCCGTGATCGGACCTGTTGGGATGTTATGGCGAATCTCGCGGATCAGGCGGATCGATTCGTGGATCTCGTCCATGCGCACTCGCATGCGCGCGCGGACATCACCATAGCGGTAGAGGGCAACGTTGACGGGTATCTCGTCGTACGCGGCGAATGGACGGTCGCGCCGCACATCCTGATCGATCCCCGACGCCCGTCCCACAACGCCGATCACGCCGTGATCCCAGGCCGTGCGTTCCGTCAGTACGCCGGTGGTTTCCAAGCGGTCGGTGAGCGAGGCGTTGGCGACGATGATGGACTCGAGTTCGGAGAAGTCTGTTTCGATCCGGTTCAATTCATTCACAGTTTCGGCGAGCATCTTGGTATCCACATCGCGTGCAACCCCGCCCACACACATGACGCCACGCAGGAATCGTGATCCAGTCAGCCGGTCGTTGAGCTGCATGAGACGTTCTTTTATCCGGCTGCAGTGGGCATGGGGGAGCGCATAGGCGGTGTCGTTGCAGATTGCTCCGACGTCCCCGAGATGATTGTGGAGCCGTTCCAGTTCAAGAAAGAGCGAGCGAAGATACCGGGCGCGTCGCGGCACATCGATACGCAGGAGCGTTTCCACCGCCTGGCAGTAGGCGAGACTATGCCCGATAGTCGTATCCCCGGACACGCGTTCTGCGAGCGGCACCGCAGCGGTGAGTAGCTGTTGCTCGAATAGCTTTTCAACACCGCGATGTTTCCAGAAATGGCGCACTTCGAGCTGCATGATCGGCTCACCGGCGACGGAGAAGCGGAAATGCCCCGGCTCGATGATGCCGGCATGGATCGGCCCGACCGGCACTTCGAAGACGCCCTCGCCCTCGATGTGACGGAAGCGATAGTTACCCTGTTGTCGTCCCATGACTGTGTCCCACGAAAAATCTTTCTTCAACGGGTGAGTTCCCTTCGGCCAATGTTCGTGTCGAATCAGGCGACGGAGATCCGGATGGCCTTGCGGAATCAACCCGAACAGGTCGCGAATTTCCCGCTCATACCATTGGGCCGCATGAATCGATGGCGTGATCGACGTGAAGAGGCGGTGCTCTCCGGCCAGTTCCGTGGTCAGCAGCACCCAGGGTTGGCGTGACCCTACCGCAAACAGGTAGTGCAGCTCGTAGGTCTGCGCGATCGGTCGGCCATCGACGGCGAACAGCAGCGCAAGGCGGCCATGCATCTGGCCATGAAGATACCGGGCGATCTCCGGAAGCCGTGCCTGGTCCAGGCGATACCGCATCATGTTGTTGCCGGATGGAGGGTCCGGCACCAGAGTTGGAAAGGCGGCTTGGAGTTGCTGCTCGACAGAAAGACGGTCCGTCATCACAACCTCATGTCATCACCGGTTGACCAGCATAGCTGAGGCGGTATCAAGGAGTTGTCGCAACGGAGTCGGGAGCACCCAACAGAATCCCAGGAGCACCGCACCCAAGAGGATGATCGGGATGTGGCCCACCGACCACTGTTCGCCCTCGGGGACGTCTTTGGGCGGCACTCCCCAGACCATGCTGGTGATGCGAGAGAGAACGCCGGCGAAGGCCACCAGACTGCAGAACAAGAGAATGATGACGGGAATGCGGGGGCCTGACTGGAGCCATTCACCGGGAAGCCCGGAGGTCCCGAGCGCGGTGATAATCTGCATCTCGCTGGCGAAGAGCGCGAACGGCGGGAGTGCGGCTAGAGCCAGTCCGGCGATCATCAACGCCAGCGCGGACCATGGCAAGACGGTAACGAGACCGTGTACCTGGTCGATTTCGACCGTCTTGAACCGTCTATGGATATTGCCTGCCGCAAAGAACGCGAGCGATTTCGCGAAGGCATGGTTGACCAGGTGAAAGAGCCCGCCGAAATTTCCGATGGCTCCGCCGACTCCGAATCCGATCATCGCCAAGCCCATGTGCTCGATGCTTGAGTACGCAAACAGCCGCTTGTAATTGTGCTGCAAGAGGATAAAGAACGCCGCGAGGGCAAACGACACGAGTCCGAACAGGGCCAAGAGGCCGCCGGTAAACTCGGGAGAGACCGCCTGATCGACAATCGCGCGGCTTCTGAGAATCGCATAGACCGCGACGGTTTCGAGCACGCCCGCGAGCATGGCCGCGACCGGCGCCGGCGCTTCGGTATAGGCATCGGGCAGCCAGCTATGCATGGGCACGAGTCCGACCTTTGTCCCATATCCGACAAACAGGAACACAAACGCCAATTTGAGAATGTGAGGATCCAGCTGGGCGGCGACCTGCTGGAGTTGGGTAATATTGAGGGCCGAACTCACGTCGCCCAGCACGCGCAGGGATGAGTAGTACATGAGCACCACCCCAAACAGCGCCAGTGAAATACCGACGGAACAGAGGATCAAGTATTTCCAGCCGGCCTCCAGCGATTCGCGCCGCCGCCAGAAGGCGATGAGAAACGTCGTCGCCAAGGTCGTCGCCTCGATCGCGACCCATTGCACACCCAGGCTGTTCGCGACGGTGGCCACGACCATGGCCAGAATAAACATATGAAACAGGAAGAAGAAGAGATTGAGCCGGTTGGGCGCGATCACGCCGCGGGCCACCTGGTCGTCCATGTACGATCGCATGTACAACGAGCAGGCGAGTCCGACGGTGCCGATAATGAACAGAATCACCGACGAGAGGGCATCGATGTAGACGATCTCGCCGAAGGCCGTGACCGAGCCTTGGGCTAACACGGTTCGCGTGATCGCCACTTCTGCGGCGATCAGTGTTCCGATGCTGATCAAATTGGTCAAATGGAGCCGGCGCGAGCTGGTGATGAGCAGGCTGAGGCCGCCGGCCATGAGTGGCGGGAGCAGGAGCAGGCTGACCGCGATCGTCATATAATCCACGGTCATTCCTTCAGCTCGCTGAGACGGGTGGTATCCACGCTGTCGAACGCGTCTTGTAGCCGATTCGTATAGATGCCGGCGATGAGGGCGGCGACCAACACGTCAAAAAACACGCCTAGTTCGACGATCAGCGGCATGCCGTATGTCGCGGCGGTGGCTCCCAAGAAGAGCCCGTTCTCCATGACCAGGAAGGCGATCAACTGCGTGACGGCTTTCTGGCGCGCAATCATCGTGAAGAAGCCGATCAGCACGATCGCCAGGGCAATGGCCAGGGAATCGCGGGTCAACAGATGTCCAAACGGCATAATCGGTTGCGTAATGAAGAAGGCGACCATTACCAGAACACCGCAGATAAGCAAGCTGGCCGGCACGTTGATATTCATGACCAGTTCACGGGTCACATTCAGTCGTTCGATCACGCGCTTCAGCACGCGGGGGATCACGAGGACTTTGACCAGCACCGTCAGGGCCGCAGCGAAATAGATATGCGGAGTGCCTGTCAGGAAGGCCACCAACGCAGCGGTCATCGCCAGAAACAAGGATTGCAAGGCGAAGAGGTCCACACAGGCCGAGAGACGACGCTGGGCCACGATCGCAAAGCACGTCAGGAGTAAGAGAGCCGAACCCAAGTCCACGAGTTGTGTGCCGATATGGGGAGTCAGCCAGGACACTGTCAGCCTCGCAAGATGTAAAAGAACAGCAATCCGAGCAGCGCTAAGATGAACGCGACACCGAGGAGGTCGGTGACACGGAAGAGCCGCAGCTTGGCGAACATGCACTCAATTGTGCCGATCAGCACGGCCAGGCCGGCGACTTTCGCCAGATAGACCGCCAGGCCGATCGACAGGGCCATCGGCGTGAGCGTGGTGGCGATGCCCCAGGGGGCAAACACGTTGGCGATCAGGGAGAGAAACACCAGCAGCTTCATGGCTGAGGCCCATTCAATGAGCGCCAGGTAGCGCCCGGAGTATTCCAACAGCATGGCTTCGTGAATCATGGTCAGTTCGAGATGCGTGGCCGGATTGTCCACGGGGACGCGGCCGGTTTCCGCGAGGGCCACGATGAAGAGCGCGGCGAGCGCCATCAGATGCGGAGAGGGATCGGTCACGATCCCTTCGAGCAAGGCGGTCTTGTGCACGATGGTGCTGAGGTTGGTTGAGCCCGCCGTCAGCGCGATCGCAAAGATCGACATGATCATGGCCGGCTCGGTCAGCGATGCCACAATCGCCTCCCGGCTGCTGCCCATCCCGCCGAACGGCGATCCCGCATCGAGTCCCGCAAGGATCAGAAAGAACGTACCCAGTGCGAACAAGTAGACGAGGGCGATGATATTGCCGGCAAAGTTCAGCGGCATCTGCGACGCAAAGGCCGGCACCAGCAATCCGGCCGTCAGGGTCGAGGCAAAGAGGATGTAGGGCGTTGCCGTGAAGATCCACGAGGTCGTCGTGGAGACGACGGGCTGCTTACGGAACAGCTTTGCGAGATCCGCATAAGGCTGGAAGACGCGCGCTCCTTGTCGACACTGAAACCGGGCTTTCACCTTTCTGATCAGGCCGACGATCGCAGGCGAGACTGCCAGCAGGACCAAGGCCTGAGCTAGCGTGAGGGCGATCGCTTGAAGTATGGCCTGCTCTTTCGTCATGCCGCTCCGTTACAACGCAAACAACAACAGCACCACCAGCGTGACAAACATATAGGCCAGGTAGAGGTGGAGACTCCCTGCTTGGACGATCCGCAGTCGGTCCGCCAGCCTGTAGACAGCGGCCACCACCGGCTTATAGAGGTACTTCTCGAACAGCGGTTCGATGTGAAATTCGAAGCGCCGACGCTTAGCGAAGTAGCGCGATTCTTCCAGGAGTTCGGTTTCGAGTTTCACCGTCGGTTGGTAGATGGTGCTGAACACCCGTTTGATCGGTTGCACGAAGCCCGTCGCCGTGTATTCCATGCGAGGGGAGAGAGTGAGGCCGCAGCCCCACGTCTTGGAGTATCGTTTGGCGCGAAAGCCGCCGAATAGAGCGACGAGGACGAGTCCTAACGCCGCTGCCCCGACGAGGACGAAGGCAAGGACAGGGGATGACAGACTGGAGAACTCCACGTTGACTGGCGCCAGGGCCCACCCGTCAAGGGCCAGCATCTTTTCTGCGATTGATGTGCCGGTCATCGAAGCCGTCACGCGGTCCAAGAGTGGGACCACCACCATTGGAGCAAGCCCCAGGAATACGCAGATGGCCGCCAGAAAGCCCATCCCAAGGCGCATGGACCAAGGCACTTCTTCGGCATGCCGCGCGTGGGAACTACGCGGCAAGGCTAGGAACGAAATCCCAAACGCTTTGGCGAAACAAGCCAAGGCCAGGACTGCCGTAAGCGCCAGCATCGCGGCGGCTAGCGGGAGCATGAGCTTCACGATCAAGGAGGGAACCTGAAAACTCAGAAAGAGACTTTGAAAAATCAGCCATTCGCTGACGAATCCATTCGTGGGAGGGAGCGCGGCGATCGAGACCGCGCCGATGAGAAAGAACAGACCAGTCCAGGGCATTCTCCGCAACAGGCCGCCATATTCCTCCATATTGCGGGTGTGAGTCGCATAGAGCAGCGACCCCGCGCCCAGAAACAGCAAGGCCTTGAACATGGCGTGATTGATCGTGTGATACAGACCGGCCACCAATCCGAGTGCGGCTAGTTCTTGGAGCCCATAGGATTGAAAAATCATCCCTGCACCGATCCCGAGAAGAATGATGCCGATGTTTTCAACGCTGTGATAGGCCAGCAGGCTTTTGAGGTCATGCTCCATCAGCGCGTACATCACGCCCAGCCAAGCGGAGACCGCGCCGATGACGAGCACCGTGAATCCCCACCACCAGGGAAACTCCCCCCCGAGAAAATCGAACAAGACCCGCAGCAGGCCATAGATGGCCATCTTGATCATGACGCCGGACATGAGGGCCGAGATATGGGACGGCGCGGCCGGATGGGCGTAGGGCAGCCAGACGTGCAAGGGGACGATGCCGGCCTTGGTGCCGAATCCGACCAGCGCGGCCAGAAACGCAAAAGTCCGCAGACCTTCTGGCAACGGATGCTCGGGGTGGCGGAAGGCTTCGAAGGAGAACGACCCGCTCTGTTGGAAGAACAGCAGGAAGGTCAGGATGATGAACGCGGTGCCCACGTGCGTCATGATCAAATAGAAGAAGCCGGCGTAACGCACGTCCGCTTTTTCATGCTCCGTGACGACGAGGAAGTAGGAGGTCAGCGACATCAGTTCCCAGACGATCAAGAAGAAGAACCCGTTGTCGGCGAGCACGACGAGGATCATCGAGAGAAGAAATCCGTTGAAGAACGATCCCAGCGCCGCCACAGACACGCGCCCGTGGAAATGCCGCACATACCCGATGGCATAGATCGAGGCGGCGAGACCCACGAGGGAAATAGTCAGGACGAAGAACGATGCGAGGGCATCAAGCCTGATGGCGAATGTGAGGAGCGGGATGGTCGAAGCGATCGAAGTTGTGAATGGTTCGGGAGCTGTGAGACCGAAGAGCCCCAGTGCAATACCTGAACAGGTCGCTACGATGGCGCAGACGCTGGCAGCGAGGCCCTGTGTCTTTGGTTGCCACGGACAGAGCGGCAGAAGCATGCCGACCGCATAACTGGCAAGCAGGACCCACAACAAGTTCAGCATGCGGTCGGTGGCACGATTATCGTTCCTGCCGAATCAAGGTGGGAACGATCTGACTCCGCACATCTTCTGAGATGCCGTAGCGTGTATAGGGGTGGTCGACCATCTGATTGGCATAGAGCC
>JAHFES010000126.1:2784-6284 GCA_023248355.1 Nitrospiraceae bacterium | reverse complement strand
GTTGGAATCTGATACTTGGCCACCGAGTTCAAAAACACCCATGAGAAGGTGTTGGTATTGTCGTGCTGATAGTCGCCGCGAAGGAAGGTTTGATTGCGCTCGCTCTGCCCATGAAATATCGAGTGTCCCAGCGTGGGCGGCTCAATGCCTCGATTCGTCGACGTATAACTGTTGAGCGCATAGAAACGGAACTTCTCGCCGATCGTGCCTCCATATTCAAATGAGGGAGTGACGGTCTGATTCGACCCGCCGAACAGTTGGAGAGAGCCAAACCCCGGCTTCGTTCCGCTCTTGGTGGTGACGTCGATGAGCGCCGCTGCCTTATTCCCGACATTCGCTTCCATCCCGCCGAGCACGATGTCCGCCCGCTCCCACGCCCGAGGCGAGATGACGTCCGAGAAGCTGGAGGACACGGTTTCAGGCACTGGCACACCATCGATTCTAAGTTGCAGGTTGGCATGGTCCTGGCGAATGTGCACCTGCTTCAGCCCCCCATAGGTCGCGCTGGGAATGGTTAACAGCACGTCATTCAGGTCATTATTGTTCCCGCGCGGCAACGCTTCGATGTCCTTCCGGGTCACTGAATACGTTTCACTCGACGCCTTGTAGTGGATCGGCGGGAGGGAGGAGACCACCTCCAGCGCGATTTCTTTCGTGAGCGATAGCGTGAGTGTGACCGGCTTGGGCGGATCATTCCCTAACACCAGCACGACATATTCACTGCGATAGGTGTCCTGGACTGCGCTGATTGAATAGGTCCCGTTCGCTGGAATGGAAATCGAAAACTCTCCGGCATCGTTCGTCACACCCGTGGCAACCAAGATGCCTTCCTGGCTCTTCACTTCCACGGTGGCCTGGGACGCACGACGAAGATCCTGGTTTTGGACGACTCCGCTGATCGTATTAGGCTGGTCGCTTTCTGCCGCATGAAGACGCGAGGTGCCCCCCCAGGATATCGATAGGACTGCAATGAGTAGCCCCACACAATACGGATGAATCAAGACTGCGCGCTGCATCGTCTACCTCTTCAAACAAAGGCCAATCATGACGAAATAACTTGAGCGAGCAGGTAAGCCCGAAGTTACGGACCACCAGCCACACGAAACTCTTGGCGTAGGAAATTAGCTGCGAGGAGGCGCGCGCGAGGGACCGACGAGCGAGAGATCGATAGAAAGAAGAACGGATGCAGACGGAAGTTCCTGATGCCGGACGAGTTCACAGAAGGCTAGTCTCGGGACATCAAGATCAAGTGAGCCGGACGTATGATGCTGTACCCATTGGCAGAGGTCCGTATCGGAGTGCTCATGCCCATCCGTGTCAGCCGCGGCAAGTTCGTGATGGACATCCTGCGCGACAGCAAATGGGGCGAGCCCGAGGAGGACACAGATGAGCGCCAGTGCCAGCCCCGAGCGGAGCATGACCAGGAGGCGCCTCGGCTGTGCAGTTGATGTCATCATGATCGTTGCGTGGATACGGAGCCGTCTCTGGCTTCGTGAACTTTGCTGAAACTCCGCAGAAGGTAGGCCGATCCAGACTGCTCTGTCAACGGCTATGGACTTTCCCCCAGCAATTCGTTAGATTCATAGCCTGTTTACAGGCAATTGTGCATCCCCTGCGCTGTTGCGGGACTAGGTGACAGAACATGAATCGGCCGATTGAGAACCAACACGTCCTAGAAATTAAGGCGCTGCCATCACCACGCGAGATTAAGACCAAACTCCCTATTACCGACCAGGCTGCCGCCCTGGTGGTTGAAACTAGAGAAGCCATCCGCCGGATTCTCCATGGGCAAGATCGTGAGCGGCTCCTCATCATTGTCGGACCCTGTTCCATCCATGACCCTGAAGCCGCGTTCGAGTACGCCGCCAAACTGAAGCCCGTCGCCGATGCGCTGCGCGATCGACTCCTGATCGTGATGCGGACGTACTTTGAAAAACCCCGCACCACCGTCGGATGGAAAGGTCTCATCAACGATCCGCATCTCGACGGCACCTGCGATATTGCGACAGGTATGGAACTGGCCAGAACAATACTATTGAAGATCAATCAATCCGGCATGCCCTGCGCCACGGAATTGCTCGATCCCATCAGTCCGCAGTACATCGCGGACCTTATCAGCTGGACCGCCATCGGCGCCCGCACGACGGAGAGCCAGACCCATCGCGAAATGGCCAGCGGCGTCTCCATGCCCGTCGGCTTCAAGAACGGGACGGAAGGCAGCCTGCAAGTTGCGGTCAATGCCATGACCGCCGCGCGATCTCCACACCATTTTGTCGGCATCAATGCTGATGGTCAGACGTCGATCATCAAGACCATGGGCAACCCAGACCGCCATATCGTGCTGCGCGGCGGCGGCGGCAAAACGAATTACGACGCCGAGCATGTCGCGCAAGCGGAAACCGCCGTCACCGGCGAAGGCATCGCCCGCCCGATCATGATCGATTGCTCCCATGACAATTCCAGTAAAGATCACCGGCGTCAAGGCCTCGTCGCCCGCGAAGCCCTTCGCCAATTCCGCGAAGGCCGACAGTCGATCATGGGCCTGATGCTCGAGAGCAACCTCAATCCCGGCAAACAGACCTGGAAGCAAGGCATCTCCCTGGCCCACGGCGTCTCCATCACCGACGCCTGCCTCGGCTGGGACGAGACCGCGGCGCTGCTCACAGAGCTGGCTGAAGCCATTACGCCACGTCCTGCATAACCCCTCCGCTCACATCCCCACCATTTTTCTATTCACCAAGACCATGCTAGGATCGGTTCGCGATGCTCATCGACACCCACACGCACCTCGACGACGCTCGATACAATGACGACCGCGAGGCCATGATCGCACGCGCGCGCGAGGCCGGCCTCGATGCCTTCATCACCGTCGGATGTGATCTGGCCACGAGTCTATCCGCGGTATCTCTGGCTGGCCAACATCCCTTTGTCTACGCCTCCATCGGTGCCCACCCGCATGAGGTGAAACATATCCAGGATAACTGGTACGACGAATTCCGCCGACTGGCCAAGAACAAGAAGGTCGTCGCGTATGGCGAGATCGGCCTCGACTACCACTACAACCACTCGTCTCCGAAAGAGCAGCGTGAACGGTTCCGCGAACAGCTTCAACTCGCACACGAGTTGAAACTCCCCGTCATTATCCACACCAGGGAAGCCCAGGAAGATACGATTGCGATCTTGAAAGAGGAGCGGGCGTCAGAAGTCGGCGGGGTGTTTCACTGCTTTTCAGGAGATGCCTGGCTGGCCAAGAATGCGCTGGAGCTAGGATTCTATCTGTCGTTCTCGGGCATCCTGACGTTTCAAAACGCGACGATGCTCCGTGACATTGCCAAGACCGTTCCGCTCGATCGATTGCTGATTGAAACCGACTGCCCCTATCTGACGCCCGTCCCCCATCGCGGGAAACGGAACGAGCCGGCCTTTGTCTCATTCGTCGCGCAACAACTCGCGACGATTCGAGCCGGCGAGCCTGATATGTCGGTCGACACGATCGGCAG
>JAHFES010000126.1:0-2684 GCA_023248355.1 Nitrospiraceae bacterium | reverse complement strand
GTACGCTGCCGTAGCGCTTTCGGTAGCTTGCGAGGGTTGCCCTTCTTCTTCGGATCGCGGGGACGAGGTTCTTCCTCTCGCGTATCGAGCTCCTTATGCGCGACACCTCCGCCGCTTGGAGTTGCCCACAGCTTCATGGCAAATTCTTGAGCCCCTAAGATAAAGGCGCCCGAGACTTTTGCTGAGCGCGCCACTTCGTGATCGGAACTCACCACGGCGCAGTCGGCGCCATACTCCCTCGCCAACCGTTGGATCACCTGGTCGGCCCGTTCGCCTCTCTTCGAATAGATGACCTGCACACCGGCCCGATGTTCGCGCCGCTCCGTCGGTTGGCCCTGTTGCCAGCCATCAAAGACGACGGTAATGGCGTGGTTCTTTCGATGACGATAGGCCGCTAAGACCTGGAGCAGAGATTCGCGCGCGGACTCAATGTGGTCAGAGAGGCCCCCGGTGCGACCTAACAGATTGTAGCCATCAATGATAAGATGCGTGGACATAATCAATTACGCTACCGTGGATCTAAACGGCCTGTCAACGGAGCGTGCGGGCCAGTATAGCTCCACGCAAACCCTTGACAAGACCCAGAACATCTGAGAAACATTTGTTATCCCTTCTATTCGAGAGATTTATGCGACCTCAGCCGCGACAAAGGATGTCCTTCCCATTTCTAGCCGCGCTGGTCTGCTGTGCCACTGTCCTGATCTTACCCGCTGTCGCACCTATCCAGCCCGTCTGGGCGGCGGCGACGGTTGAACGCGATGATCATCCCAGAACATCGACTCATTCGAGGAAGTCGCGCGTGAAAGCCACGACTGCCTCCCTCGCGCCTGTCACCATACAAAACTTTCGCGTGATGACAAGCCCTGAAAAAACGAGAGTGGTGCTGGATTTGGACCGGCATACGAAGGTCATCGAGCGTCGCGCCAACAATCCGAGCCGCGTTATGATCGCATTGTCCAATGCTTCCATGAGCCAGTCCGCACGAGCGAAGGCCACGAACGGCTCCGTGCCTTCACCGTTCACCGTCACACAAACGACACACGCTGTGGCCCTGTCGCTCCCGATGACGGCCTTTCGCACTTATAAACAGTTCACACTCTCCAATCCCCCTCGACTCGTGGTCGATATCACCCCGCCGATTCAGCAGAGAGTGACTCCGGCGCCTGAGACGCAGGATCTATTGCCGCTGCCCACGGCCCCTGCGATCCAACCAGCCGCGCCACCGACCAAAGGATACAAAACTATCGTCATCGATCCAGGACATGGCGGGAAAGATCCAGGCGCACGCGGGCTGCGCCATACCGAAGAAAAGGACATCACGCTCAAAGTCGGGTTGAAGCTCCGTGATCTGTTGAGCAAACAGCCAGGTGTCCGCGTGCTCATGACGAGAGATCACGATGCGTTCGTGGAGTTGGAAGAACGGGCCAAGTTTGCCAATAGCCATGAAGCGGACTTGTTCGTCTCGATCCACGTGAACTCGCACCCCTCGCGTTCGGTGAAAGGCATCGAGATCTATCACTTCGGGGAAGCCAAGGATCAACGGGCCCTCGAAGTAGCCGCGCGTGAAAACGGCACGCCGCTGAGCAGCACGGGCGTGGGATGGGAATACCTGGTCGCCGATCTCCTGACAACGAAGAAGTTTGAAGCGTCTCTGGAGTTGGCCTGGACGGCGAAAGAAGCGTTGGTGGCCCACATGAATGGCCACTATGCCGTGAATGATCACGGCGTGAAGACCGCGCCGTTCTACGTCTTGAGATTTACCAGCATGCCGAGCATCCTGGCCGAGATCGCGTACATTTCGAATCCCGCCGAAGAAGATCTGCTCCGGAAACCCGCCTTCGTCCGGGACGTGGCGGAATCTCTCTTCCAGGGGGTCAAATCGTTCCTCGCAAACAACAAGTCGACCATCCGATGACATCACTCTAGAATGATTGGGCAACGGCGCCCATGCCGACCATCAAACTGACACTTGAATACGACGGCACCGCCTATGCGGGGTGGCAGCGTCAGCTCGATCAACCCACGATCCAAGAAGCCATCGAAACCGCCATCGAAGGCATCACACAGACAAAGGTGCCGGTGATGGGCGCGGGGCGAACCGACTCGGGTGTCCATGCCCTTGGCCAGGTCGCGAGCTTCCGCATTGACCGCGATATGACGCCTCGTGAATGGGCGAGGGCGCTCAACGCGCATTTGCCGAAGACCATCGCTGTACGATCGGTCGCCATCATGCCGGATGCCTTCCACGCCCGTTACTCCACCACAGGCAAGCTCTATGAGTATCGCATCCTTAATCGCCCAGACCGTCCGGCTGTTGATCGGTACTATTGCTGGCATGTCCATAAGCCACTGGACGATGCCGCCATGAACCATGCGGCTATGAGCCTTATCGGTTCACATGATTTCTCGTCATTCGAGACGCAACCGACCGAAAACGAGGATCCTATCTGCCACATCCAACGGCTGACCGTCTTTCGCCAAGGCGATCAACTGCGAATTGAGGTGTACGCCGACCGATTCTTAAAACAAATGGTTCGATCCATCGTCGGGACACTCGTCGAAGTCGGCTTGGGCAAGCGACCACCCGACAGCCTCACGACGATTCTGGCCGCACGCGACCGCTGCGCCGCCGGCAAGACGGCTCCGCCACAGGGGCTTTTCCTCGTACATGTCGACTACGAGCA
>JAHFES010000125.1 GCA_023248355.1 Nitrospiraceae bacterium | reverse complement strand
GACCGGCACACGCGTGAGATACCGGTCCTGGAACAGATCGGCCACTTGCGCGAGTGTTTGGTCTTCCGTCACCGTCACGGGATGAATCGACATGATTTCGGTCGCGAGAACCTTGCGCAGATCACGCCCATCGATCATCGCCTGCAGCAAATCGTACTCGCTGACGATGCCCACCAACGTCCCGTCTTCTTCCACCACCGGCACCGCCCCGAAGTTACGATGCGTCATCATGTGCGTAATCGTCAGAGCATCGGTACGTGCTGCGCACCGAGTGACCGCATCCTGCATCAATTGTCCCACCGTCAACGTCTTGGGATCGCACGCTTTTAAGAAAAACTCGGTTTGTCGCATCGCATCTCCCTCACTTTCTCTTACCGGGTGAGCCGGCCGCCAGATAGGTTCGCAGGACATCCCGCCGAGCGATAATGCCCACCAGCCGGTCGCTGGCATCAACCACCGGGACACGCACGAGATCGCTGGCCCGCAACACATGCACCAACGTTCCCAATATCGTTTCCGGACGAACCGAATAGGGATTGCCCGTCATGATATCGCCCGCAGTCACCGCTCCGAGACTGTGCCCATCGTCGATCGCCGCCAGCAAGTCATGTTCGCTCACGATTCCTGCCAGCTTTCGTTTGCCGTCAATCACCGGCACGGCCCCGAATCCTTCGATCATGAGCGACGCAATCACATCCCCCTTTGTTCTCAAACGGGCAGACTGTACTCGCTTTTCCATCACTTGCTTCACCGTCATCGAGGCAAAATCTTTTGCTTTGGGGGTTCCGGCCTTCTTCTTTTTCTTGGTCTTCGGCATGACTTCAATCTCCTTCATCAGGCTTGTCGCTGTGGACGGTGACAGCCAGTGACATCATTTATTCAATCGGCAACGTCCCGGCTATGCCACGATCCTCTGCCCACCGCAGATGAATAGTTTTTTGCTTCCCGGCTTCCACTTTGATGCCTTTCAGCCCCTGCTTGCTGTCACGGTGGGTCGCCGTCACATCGTAGATGCCTGGAGCCAGATCGACAAAGAGCCAGGGTCCCTCGACCTGTTCTTGGGGAATGGTCAACCCCGCCCCACCTTTTGCCGGTTGAATGGTGACCGCCACCCCGGAGAGAAAGGGCTTCCCACCCGCGGTAAAGACCATCTTCACGGAAAAAGGTGGGTACTCAGCTATCCGTTCCTCAAGACCGACACCCGCGCTGAAATACCGAACATCCCCCGCCCGATGAAGGGGAAGCAAGTCGACCACCGTGCGGCCATCGGCTTGATGGCTCAATTCAAGAAATTCGCCAGAGGACCCGATACGAGCCACCGCGCCTCCATCCGCCAGACTCAGCCCCCCACTGGTGAACACCCAGAGCGCAACGATCCACACGATACCCCTTTTCATACTCCCTCCTTCTTACCCAACCCAATAGGTAACGCAATGTGAGTGCCATCGTCCTTCAGCCTATCGCCTCTCAATTTCCTCGCAAAGATACGCAGACTTAATTCCTCCCGTCCTTCTGTGCCGCGAGACTGACGCCAATCACCACAGTGGTTCTTTCATCTCTGCTGCAAAACGCCGCAGTGCCCCTCGTCACATGAGCGCCACATCTCCTTACAACCCCTGGGAACAGTGTATATTCTCCACTGCATCCGCCCTGTTCCACAGGCATATCCAATGCAGATTGGATACCTGGAATCTTAGTTATCGCGGTGGCTATTAAGGGAGAGGAGTGTGTCATGCGAATTCTCTGTGCAGTAGATGGGTCAGAATACTCGCAGTGGGGAGTCCAGGCGCTTGAAGCGCTCGCCAGCCGGGAGCCCGAGCATGTGACACTCTTGCATGTGGTCAACACGTCGGCCCTACAAGCAGCCAAAGGAAAGAATCCGATCGCGGAGAAGCGTGCCCTGGCCGCCATGGAGAAGGCGGGCGGAATCCTCCTTCGTGAAGCCGAACGATCGGCCCGCGTCGCGCTCGGGCAGGCCGCAACCGGTCCGCGTACCAAATTCCAGACCGTCTTAGCCCATGGCCCCCTCGCCCAGACGATCGCCCGGCAGGCCAGGCGGTTGAAGGCGGATCTGATTCTATTAGGATCTCGCGGGTTGAGCGACATTCGGGGGTTCTTGCTGGGCAGCATCTCTCGACAGGTGGCGGCGATTGCTCCTTGTTCCGTTTTCGTCGTGAAACAGCCCACGCCCAAACTCCTACGCGTCGCGCTCGCGGTCGATGACTCGAAACACTCACGCGCCGCCGCGCGATTTCTCCGATCCCGCATTCTTCCGGAATCCGCGACCGTCACCATCTTGTCCTCGGCTGAAAGCCCCGTCACCGACTTAGCCGCACGCTACTTATCGGAATCGCAACTCGCCGATTTGACGAAACCGGTGATGGATCGCGCGACCGGCCTGGTTAATGCCTTGCGGGACGACTTCATCAAAGAAGGCTATCCCGTCGTGACGGAAGTGCAGATGGACCACGTGATCGACACCATTGTCAAACACGTGGAGGCGGATCATGACGACCTCCTGGTGATCGGATCTCGAGATTTGACGAAAAGCGAGCGGCTCCATCTCGGGAGCGTGTCCGAAAGCCTCCTGAGACATGCCCCCTGCTCCGTCCTCATCGTACGAGGTGCGCGTGCCTGAGTTCAGATACCACGACATTTACAAGCTCTCGATCGAGGACGTGCTGAAACGGCTCGAGGCTGCTACCGGCGGCCTCTCGACCGATGAAGCTCGGCAGCGGTTGTCGCACTTCGGGCCGAATGTCCTGGCGGAGCCTGATCGCTACTCGCTCCTCCGCGGGCTTCTTTGTCATTTTACCCATTTCCTTGCCGTACTGCTCTGGATCGCCGCCGGCCTCGCCTTCGCTGCGGACTTTATGCGACCCGACGAGGGGATGGCCACTCTGGGATGGGCCATCCTCGGCGTCATCGTGATCAACGCCGTCTTCGCCTTTTTACAAGAATATAAAGCGGAACGGGCCGTCCAAGCGCTCCACCGTTTGCTCCCGGACAAAGCCTGGGTCACCAGAGGGGGACAATCTGTTGAAATCGCGCGGAGCGAGATCGTGCCCGGCGATGTGCTGATCCTGGAAGAAGGGGAACGCGTGCCGGCCGATGCGCGCCTCATCGAAGCCACCGGCATGCGGGTGGACAACGCGGCACTCACCGGCGAGTCGCAACCGAAACGACGGACGGCCGAGCCCGTGGAAGACGGACACTGGCTCGATATGCCAAACCTCGTGTTCGCCGGAACCACGATCCTGTCCGGCCATGGCCGTGCCGTGGTCTTCGCCGCCGGCATGCGCTCGGAGTTCGGAAAAATCGCCAATCTCACCACCTCGGTGGTGACCAGCCTCAGTCCTCTCCAGAAAGAGATCATCACGGTCACGCGCATTGTCGCGGCGATCTCGCTGGCGATGGGAGCGGCGTTCTTCGGAATCGGGATGTGGACCGGGCTGGGATTCTGGATCAGCGCCATTTTCGGCATCGGCATCATCGTGGCCAATGTGCCCGAGGGACTCCTCCCGACGGTGACCCTGGCCCTCGCCATGAGCAGTCAACGCATGGCGAAGCGCCACGCGCTCATCAAACACCTGTCCTCCGTCGAAACCCTCGGCTGTACCACGGTCATCTGCACGGATAAGACGGGCACGCTGACGGAAAATCGGATGAAGGTGGATCGGTTCTCCGCCGACGGCCTCGTGATCGAGGCGCGCGAAGGCTGCTTCTTCACCAGAGGCCGCGTGATCAGCACAGCCGACGCCGACCAGTGGCAATCCTTCTTCGACGCCCTCCTCCATTGCCACAACGCGAAGCGTGTCCGACGATCGGACGGACGGTTCGTCGTGACCGGCGATCCGACGGAAGTCGCGTTGTTAGAATTTGCCGTCGAGCATGGGCTGGCCCACCGTCCACCGTTGCGGCGCATGGGAGAGCTGGCCTTCGACGCCGATCGAAAACGGATGAGCACTCTGCACTGGTCGGAAGGCCGGCTCGTCGCATTCACCAAAGGCGCTCCGGAATCGGTGCTCACGCTCTGCACCAGAACCCTGGTCCATGGCGATGCCGTGACGATGACGCCTGACGAACGCACGCGCATTCTGAACCAGAGCCGGACATTTGCCGAACAAGCGTACCGCGTGCTCGCCGTGGCTATGCGCGACGTGGCCCATCAACCCGAGCACATCGAAGTGGAGACGATCGAAGAGGATCTCACGTTCCTCGGACTCGTGGCCATGATGGACCCGCCGCATCGCGAAGTCCCCGATGCCATCGTCAAGTGCCGCAAAGCCGGCGTGCGTGTCATCATGATCACCGGCGATCATCCGCTCACCGCGCTGGCCATTGCGCGCAAGATCGGTCTCGTACCGGAACAGGCTCTGCAACAACCGACCGGCTTTGTGCCGGTGATCGAAGGATCGCAGCTCGACGGGATGAGCGAAGAACACCTCCGTCAACTCTTGACACCGTCGCGGCCCGGCGAGCCGGACCCGGTGTTTGCCCGCATGGCCCCGCGCCACAAAATGCGGGTGGTGTCCACACTCAAAGAGATGAGCGAAGTTGTGGCGGTCACCGGCGATGGGGTGAACGACGCGCCGGCGCTGAAGAAGGCCGACATCGGCGTGGCCATGGGAATCGCCGGCACGGACGTGGCTAAAGAAACCGCCGACATCATTTTGCTCGACGATAACTTCGCCACAATCGTGAGTGCGATTGAAGAAGGTCGGGCGGTCTACGAGAACATTCGCAAGTTCACCAGCTACATCCTTGCCAGCAACGTCCCTGAAATTATTCCTTTTCTGGGGTATGGCTTCATCGGCATGCCCTTGGCCCTCACGATTCCGCAAGTGTTGGCGGTCGATCTGGGAACCGACATGATCCCGGCCCTTGGCCTCGGCACAGAACGTCCTGTCGCCGACATCATGGATATTCCGCCGCGCCCGAGAACCGAGCGGCTCCTGAATCTCCCGCTCTTACTGCGGGCCTATCTTTTCCTCGGCCTCGTCGAAGCCGCCGTGGCAATGGGCGGCTTCTTTCTCTACCTCTATAGCCAGGGCTGGACCTGGGGAACCCCGCTGAGCTGGTCTTCTCCTTTATATAAGGAGGCGACGACCGTGACCTTCGCCGGGATCGTGTTCGCACAGATCGCGAATGTCTTTGCCTGCCGGTCCGATCGGCTCACCGCCGCACGGCTTGGATGGTTCACCAACCCGCTCATCCTGTGGGGCATCGCCACTGAGCTCACCATCCTGGCGTTGATCACGTACACTCCGATGGGAAACGACATCTTTAGAACGAGCCCCTTGCCCGTCTGGATCTTCGGTCCACTTGCCCTGGGCGCCCTCGTGCTGCTTTTGGCGGAGGAAGGTCGTAAGATCATCGCGAACCGGCTCCATCGCAGACATAATGTCGGGATCGCCCATGAAGCGAGTTCATCATGACCACCGATTCCCATGAACCCACCCGCCATGTTCCTGTGAGTGAGGTGATCCCTCGTCATGCAACCACTCCGGCAGCCCATTCTTCTTCCGACTCATCGCTGGAACCGGCGCGCGCGCTTCCCATCTCCGTCATTCCCCGCCCCGCGTCACGGACACGGTCACGTCTTCCCTGGCTGATTGGCGGCGTGGCGGCACTCGCCATCATAGGAGCAGGAACCTGGTACTGGTTCCTTGCCGGGACGCCTCCGGTTCAATACAAAACAGCACTCGTCGATCGAGGCCCCATTACTGCGATCGTCACCGCCACCGGGACCGTCAATCCCGTCGTCTCCGTCCAAGTCGGCAGCCAAGTGTCGGGGAAGATTGCCAAGCTCTTTGCGGATTTTAATTCTGTCGTGGCACAAGGCCAAACCTTGGCCCAGATCGACCAGCAGCCGTTTCAAGCTCGAGTGAGCCAGGCCCGCGCCGCGCTGAAAAGCGCCAAAGGGAACCTGGACAAGGGTAAGAACCTGGCCGCCCAGCGCAAGCGGGAACGCGACCGCATGGCCACCCTTCGACCGCAGGGGTTCGTGTCGCAAGCCGACCTCGATCTCGCGGCCACGAACTACCGGGACGCCGAAGCCAACGTCGAAGTCGTGCAGGCTCAGCTTGATCAGGCACAAGCGACGCTGTCGTCAGCCGAGCTGGACCTCGGCTACACCACCATCTCTTCGCCGGTCAATGGCATCGTGGTCTCGCGCAATGTGGACGTTGGCCAGACCGTCGCGGCCAGCTTTCAGACCCCCACCCTGTTTGTGATCGCGCAAGACCTGACCCAGATGCAAGTGGACACCAACGTCAGCGAGTCCGATATCGGCGGCGTC
>JAHFES010000044.1:6995-20197 GCA_023248355.1 Nitrospiraceae bacterium | reverse complement strand
CATTCCACAACCGCTCGATATTCCCCTTGTGCTTCATCACAATGAGTCCACTCACCACGACTGAAAAGAGCATGAAGGCCACGCTCGGATGGGCGACTGCGGCGACGAGAGGAAAGATCCCAAAGGCGGCGAGTGCGCCGCCGGAGGAATACCGCCAGATCGCGACGGCGCCAAGCCACGTAAGGAGCAGGATAAGACCGATGAGCGGCGCCACGCCAAGGACCGAGCCGAGGGCTGTGGCCACGCCCTTGCCGCCGGTGAATCCGAGAAAGGGAGAAAAGAGATGCCCAAGAAACGGCGCGAGCGCCACGAGCAGAATGGTCCATTCGTCTTGCAGTAGCTGCGTCGCTGCGAAGCCCATCACCCAGCCTTTGCCCATATCGCCGATCAACGTCAGGATGCCGGCCTTCTTGCCGGACACGCGCAGGACGTTGGTGAAGCCGACGTTCTTGCTCCCGACCGTGCGCGGATCGGGCAGTCCCATCGCCTTCGAGACCACGATGCCGAAGGGAATGGCCCCCAGCAGATAGCCGGCCACTACCATCAGAACCCACAGAACCCAGAGGAGTTTGTCTTCCATGGATCAGGGAATCAATGCAAGGAGGTGCGAAGATAGAGGCTGATTACAAAATGATTGAAGGATGCTCAAAAAGACTGCCCAGCAAGGCCGCAGCGAGTGAAGGGCCGAGGAGGTACACACCGCACTTCGTGTGGGCCGTTCGCCATTTGAATGTGTTTCGGCGAACGGAGAAACACCTTCACAAAATCCGACCTCCGAAAAACTCCGCCGGTACGTTGAGGGTCTGAACGATGCGAGAACGCCGCTGGCAGGCTTTTTCAGCATCCTTCACAACCCCTTGGCTGCAACCTGTTTCCAGAAGCTCCACACATACTGCCCACCCGACACATAGCCGAGCACCAGCGACAGATAGAGCGTGACGATACCGGCTAGGTGCAGATTGCCAAGTTCGGCCAGCCCTGTGCCTTCGAGAATGAGCAGGACGATGGCCACAACTTGCAGCGCCATCTTGTACTTGCCCGTCGTTTCTGCCGCAATGATGATGCCTTCGCTGGCCGCAATGGCGCGGATACCGGTCACGGCCACTTCTCGGGCAATGATCAGGATGGCCACCAAGGCGCTGACCCGGTCCACATTCACAAGCAGAATCAGCGCCGACAATACCAACAGTTTGTCGGCGATCGGATCGAGTAACTTCCCAAGCGTCGTGACCTGACCTGATTTTCTGGCGAGATACCCGTCGAGCATGTCCGTTACCGCCGCCACCACAAATACGATCGCCGCAATGAGAGAACGATCCGGCGTGGGGATAGCAAAGAGAATCACAAACACCGGAATCAACAGAATCCGGGTGAACGTCAGAAGATTGGGAAGCTTCAGCGAATCCTGCCCGATTTCTTTCCACATTTCCAAGACGCGGTTCATAGTTACGTGTGTACCTGATTAGAGGAAGACAATCAAACAAGTTGTCAGCGCGGCCAGGGGAGAAAACAGGCGCGTAGGAGGCTAGACGATACCGCTCTTCAGGAGATCATGCAGATGGATGACGCCACGAATATTTCGACCGCCCTCGGTCACTACGAGCGTCGTAATCGAATACCGTTCCATCATCTCCACTGCTTTGGCGGCGAGATCATCCGGCCCAATAGTTTTTGGATTCCTTGACGCCAGATCATTGGCCGTAGCCTTCGAAACATCTCCGCCACGCTGGATAAAGCGCCGCAAGTCGCCGTCCGTAATCGTGCCCGTGAGCTGACCGGTCTGATCGACCACGGTGGTCATGCCGAGCTTCTTCGCCGTCATCTCCAACATCGCAGTTGTCCCAGCCGCCGACTCTGTCACTTGGGGCAGATCGGCTCCGGTGTGCATGAGATCCTTCACCCTCACCAGCAATCGGCGGCCCAGCGTGCCGCCGGGATGAAACTGCGCGAAGTCCTCTTCCTTGAAGCCGCGCTTCTGCAGCAAGGCCACCGCCAGCGCATCCCCCAGCGCAAGCGTGGCCGTTGTGCTGGCGGTCGGCGCCAAGCCCATGGGGCAGGCTTCTTCCGCCACGGACACATCCAAGGTCACATCGCTGTTCTTCGCCAGGTTGGAATTCACGCGACCCGTGAGGGACACGATGGGAATGCCCATGCGCCTGACATAGGGTAACAGTTGCAGCAATTCCTGCGTTTCTCCGCTATTGGAAATCGCGATCAGCGCATCGCGGCGCGCCAACATGCCGAGATCGCCATGCACGCCTTCGGCGGGATGGAGAAAAAACGAGGACGTGCCTGTGCTCGCAAGCGTCGCCGCAATCTTTTGGCCGATCAAGCCGGACTTGCCCATGCCCGACACCACGACCTTGCCTGTGCACTGAGCCAGCAGGTCCACGGCCTTCGCAAACTTGCTGTCCATCCGGTCGATAAGTGCCTGAACGGCGCGGGCTTCGATTTCTAGCACACGCTTCCCATCGCCCAGGCTCCCCAGGGTTTTGACGATCTTGGGTGTCGGCGAAGATGCTGGTTTTAGTTTTGCGGTTTTGCTGCTTCGCATATGCGCAGGATCCGTTCCAGCAAAGATTTCAGTTGATGCAGCGGGACCATATTCGGTCCATCTGACAATGCTTCGTCCGGATTGGGATGCACTTCCATGAAAAACCCGTCGACGCCGACGCCCGCTGCGGCACAGGCCAGGGGTTCCACGAACTCACGTTGACCACTGGATGTGGTTCCCCCGCCGCCGGGCAACTGGACACTGTGGGTGGCGTCGAAGACGACCGGATAACCGAAGCTCCGCATAATCGGAAACGACCGCATGTCCACCACGAGATTATTGTACCCAAACGACGAGCCGCGCTCAGTGAGGATGATACGCTGACTGCCGCACTCTTCGACCTTTTTCACGGCGTTGCCCATCTCGATCGGCGAAAGAAACTGGCCCTTCTTCACATTCACCACCTTGCCAGTGTTCGCCGCGGCGATCAGCAAATCGGTCTGCCGGCACAGGAATGCGGGAATTTGCAGCACATCGACAATCTTCCCGGCTTCCGTCGCCTGCTCTTCCGTGTGCACGTCGGTCAACACGGGAAGACCCAGTTGATCCTTCACCTTTTTCAGAACCGTCAACCCTTTCTCAATCCCTGGTCCGCGAAACGATTTGATTGAGGTCCGGTTGGCTTTATCGAACGAGGCCTTGAAGATATAGGGCATGCCCAGCGACTTGGTGAGCTCAGCAATGCGGCCAGCCGTGTCCATCGCCAATTGCTCGCTCTCAATCACGCAAGGCCCAGCGATCAGAAACGGCCGATTGCCCGCGCCGACTTTGAACGAACCAATTTGAACTTCGTGATTCATGGCCTTTGTTCTTTCAGCTTCCCTTGAGATGCTCAAACCAGTTTTCCAGCAAGGCCGCAGGCGAATCGAAACCGGAGGCGTACCCTCTGGGGTACGTTGAGGATTTCGATGAGCTGAGAACGAAGCTGGAAGCTGGTTTCAGCATCTCACTTCTTCAGTGGCCGCACTTGCGGCGCAGCGCAGCCCCAACAAACCCGCTGAAGAGCGGATGAGGACGGTGTGGCCTCGAACTGTACTCTGGATGAAACTGAGTCGCCAGGAACCAGGGATGGTTCTTCAACTCCACGATCTCAACCAGCCGTCCGTCAGGCGACAGGCCGCTGAGGACCAATCCTTTCGCCGTCAGTTGTTCGCGATACGCGTTGTTAAACTCATACCGATGTCGATGCCGCTCGCGCACTTCGCTCACACCATACATCTTCTGCGCCAACGTCCCCTCTCCGAGCTTGCAGAGATAGGCCCCCAGGCGCATCGTCCCGCCCTTATCGCTGATGGACTGCTGATCGGACATCAAATGAATCACGGGATGGGGTGAGCGTTCGTCGAATTCAGCGCTATTGGCGCCGGCCAACCATGCCACGTTGCGCGCGAATTCAATCGTCGCACACTGCATGCCCAAACAGAGTCCGAGAAACGGCACCTGATGCTCCCGCGCATACGTGATCGTCGTAATCTTGCCCTCGATCCCCCGAGCGCCAAATCCGCCTGGAATGAGAATCCCATCGGCCTCACGCAAAATTCGTTCGGTCCCTTGCCGTTCGATATCTTCGGATTCGATCCAGTCGATGTTGACCTTGGTTTCGTGATCGATCCCGCCATGACCCAGGGCTTCCGCCAGACTCTTGTAGCATTCCTTCAAACCGGCATACTTTCCGACGAGCGCAATGGACACTTCGTGCTTAGGATGTTTGATCTTCTGCACCATCGCATCCCACTCACGAAGATTCGGTGGACCGGTCTCTAAGTGGAGCTGACGGACGATCAGCTCATCCAACCCTTCTTTTCGAAACACGATCGGCACTTCGTAGATCGTATCCACATCTTTAGCGGTGATGACGGCATCCTTCTCCACGTTGCAGAACATCGCGATCTTGCCCTTGAGTTCCGGGGGAAGATATCGGTCTGTCCGACAAAGGAGAATATTTGGCTGAATACCGATCTCGCGCAGCTTGTTGACGGAATGCTGGGTCGGCTTGGTCTTCAATTCCCCGGCTGCGCCGATGTACGGCACCAGCGTGAGATGCACGTACAGCACATTGTCACGCCCGACGTCATAGGGCATCTGCCGAATGGCTTCGAGGAAGGGCAAGCTTTCGATATCCCCGACCGTGCCACCAATCTCGACGATCGTGACGTCCATCCCCTTCGAGATCCGCATAATGCATTGCTTAATCTCATCCGTGACGTGCGGAACAACTTGCACCGTCCCACCGAGATAATCGCCACGCCGCTCTTTCGTAATGACGGAGTGATAGATCCGGCCTGTCGTATAGTTGCTTTCTTTGGTGAGCACCAGTGAGGTAAATCGTTCGTAATGGCCAAGATCGAGGTCGGTCTCGGCTCCATCATCCGTAACGTAGACCTCCCCGTGCTGGTAGGGATTCATCGTGCCCGGATCGACGTTGATATACGGATCCAGCTTCAAGAAGGTGATCTTGAGGCCTCGGCTTTCAAGGAGGTTTCCGATAGACGCCGACGCCAACCCCTTCCCCAGGGACGAGACGACTCCACCTGTCACAAAGATGAACTTGCTCATGGTTACCCCCACCTTCGGCGATCGGACCACTCTGATTCGCATGGCATCCTCATCGACTCGACACCACCCCGTTGAGACCTAGCTCCCGCTTGAGGACGTCATACTGCTGCAGTTTTTCGGCGACAGCCGGCACATCCTCCGGCTGGTCAATCCGCAAGGAGGCATGCTGGGTTTCCCAGACCCGAATGCGGATGCCGTTGTCCAATCCGCGGAGCTGCTCGAGCTTCTCGGCATCTTCCAGCGCACTCGTCGGCAAGGCGGCAAATCGTAGGAGGGTCTCTTTCGTGTACATGTACACACCCAGATGGATGTAGTGCAGACCGCCGACGACACGGCGGTCAGGATCGTCGCGGACCAACGGAATCGGAGCCCTGGAAAAATAGAGGGCATAACCTCGCGCGTCGGTCACCACTTTGACCACAGCGGGGTTGTGCAATTCCTCCGTTGTATCCATCACCCGCTTCAACGTGCCCATCTCGGCGCCACTCTGGATGAACGGCTCGATGAGGTCGGCCAGCAGCTCCGGATTCAATGGAATTTCATCGCCTTGAAGATCCACGAAGAACTCACCGGCAAACATGCGCGCCACCGCGGCCACCCGGTCGGTGCCTGTGCGATAGTCGCCGCTCACCATCACCACACGTCCGCCGAATTGCTCGACGGCCTGCTTGATACGATCGTCATCCGTCGCCACCAATACATCAGACACGACGCGACAGGCCACGGCCCGTTCATATACATGCTGAATCATCGGTTTGCCGTTGAGTTTAACCAGCGGCTTCCCTGGGAAACGTGACGAGCCGTACCTCGCAGGAATCACGACTGTGACGGAGCAGGAGGGCTTACTCATTCCCCAACGCCTCTGACAACTGTTTGGGCGTGACCGTCGCGGTGCCCACCATCCCGACCACGATGCCGGCTGCATAATTCGCTAAAATGGCCCCGGTCTTGATACTCGCACCCGTCGATAGCGCCAACGCCAATGTCCCAATGACGGTATCGCCGGCCCCGGTCACGTCATAGACTTGCCGCGCTTGGGTCGGTAGATGCCAGGAGGCCCCGTCACCTTCATAGAGACTCATGCCTTTTTCACCACGCGTGATCAACACCGACTGACATCCTAACCGCTGGCGAATCATCGCCCCGGCCTCATTGATCGCCTGATTATCATCACCATGCACCCCAGCAGCTTGAGTCGCCTCGAGATGATTCGGCGTGATCACCGTGACACCCTTATAGAAACCAAAATGTTCGACTTTAGGATCGACAATGACGGGAACCTTCCGCAACGCTGCCAGCCTTATGATCTCGGCCATCAACGTCGCCGTCACGACCCCCTTGGCATAGTCGGACACCACGATGCAGGACAGTTCCCGCAAGCGCGATTCGACATACCGGAGAATTCTCCGCTGAAGCGTCGCCTTCAACTCGCCGCGGCCCTCGACATCGTACCGGACAATCTGCTGGTTATGGGCGACCACCCGGCTTTTTCTCGTCGTTGGACGGTCGTGATCGATGACCACGCCTCCACGACCAGACCGTCTCGTGCCGAGTTCCTTCATGAGGAGCCGCCCACTTTCATCCGCCCCGATGACGCCGCACAGATCAGCCTTCCCGCCCAACGCTAAAATATTGTTGAACACGTTCGCCGCGCCGCCGAGCCGAAGTGACTCGGACTCGACATGCACCACCGGCACTGGCGCTTCAGGAGAAATTCGGCTGACCCGCCCCATCACATAATGATCGAGAATCAGGTCTCCCACGACGAGCACAGACGCCTGCGGAAACCGTTGGATGTACTGCCGAAGCGCTTTCGGCGATGGCGACTGACTCCGCTCGTTCGACTCGTCCTTTGCCATGGCCGCTCGCATGCCCCCTCTTACTGAATAGCCTTGCCGAATCGTTCCCACCTGACCCACTCCGTCCAATTCCCTTGCCCGCTCCAGGACCAATAGATGCGGAACGCCTTGCCGCGGATTTTCTCTTCGCGCACATACCCCCAGAAGCGGCTATCGAGACTCTGATCGCGATTGTCGCCCATCACAAAGTACGACCCTTCGGGAACCGTCACGGGACCGAAGTTATCGCGTGGGTTGATCGTACTGTCGATGATGCCGGGATCAATGCGCTGCGTAAAGGCTCGGTCGTCGAGCGGTTCTCCGTTGACGAGCACAACTTTATTGCGAAGCTGAACGGTATCGCCAGGCCCGCCGACGATGCGCTTGATAAAATCCTTCTCTTCATCTTCCGGAAATCGGAAGACGACGATATCGCCTCGCTGCGGTTTCCCGAAGGCCAACACCGTTGTTGATGCATAGCAATTCACGGGCGGGAAATTCCACTGGAGCTTGCAATCCGTCGGCCACTGAAACCCATAGGACAACTTGCTGACCAAGATATGATCGCCAATCAGCAATGTCGGGATCATCGATCCGGACGGAATCTTGAACGCCTGCACGACGAACACCCGAATCGCAAACGCCAACAACATGGCCACGACGATCGCTTCGGCATATTCCCGAACGATCGACTTGCGTCCAGACTGAGCCGTACTGTGACCCGCGAGTTCGGCTCCAGACAGCGTCACCGGCTCCCCGGCAGGAGGAGAACCGGGCACCTTATCGAGATTCACCTGATTCGGATCGAGACTCATTCATCACCGACTTTCAACAACGCCAGGAACGCCTCTTGCGGCACTTCCACGCTCCCCACCGATTTCATCCGCTTCTTCCCTTCTTTCTGCTTTTCAAGCAGCTTCCGTTTGCGCGAGATGTCGCCGCCATAGCATTTCGCGATGACGTTCTTTTTCATCGCCCCGATCGTCTCGCGTGCAATCACCTTCGTCCCGATCGCCGCCTGAATAGCGATTTCAAACATCTGGCGGGGAATCAGCTCTTTCATCTTTTCCGCCATCTGCCGCCCGCGATGGACTGACCGCTCTTTATGGGTAATGAACGACAACGCATCCACCGCCTCGCCGTTGAGCAGAATGTCGAGCTTCACCAGATCGGCCTCGCGATAGCCAAGCAATTCGTAGTCCAACGAGGCATAGCCCTGGGTCCGCGACTTGAGCTTGTCGTAGAAATCAAGAATGACTTCGTTCAAAGGGAGTTCGTAGCTGATCATCACACGCGTCGGATCGAGAAACTGAATGCTCCGTTGAATGCCGCGCCGTTCCTGGCAGAGTTGGAGAATGGTCCCCATATACCGTTCAGGAGTAATCACCGTCGCCAGGATGAAGGGCTCCTCGAATGAAGCGATACTGCTGGGCGGAGGCAACTCTGCCGGATTGTTGAGCTCCAACACGTCGCCCTTGGTCGTCGTCACGCGATAGACCACTGTAGGCGCCGTCGTGATCAGCGTGAGACCATATTCCCGTTCCAACCGCTCCTGGATGATTTCCATATGCAGGAGCCCCAAGAAGCCGCAACGGAATCCAAATCCCAGCGCGAGCGAGGACTCTGGCTCATAGACAAACGAGGAATCGTTCAATCGCAGCTTGACGAGCGCATCCCGCAGATCCTCGTACTTCGCCGTGTCGGTCGAATAGAGCCCGCAGAACACCAACGGCTTCACTTCCTTATACCCTGGGAACGGCGTACTCGTGGGCTGAACCGCGTCGGTCAGCGTGTCACCGATCTTGACGTCCGCGACTTCCCGCATATTCGCACAGAGATACCCGACCTCACCGGTCAGCAGTTGTGACGTTTTCGTCCGCTTCGGCGCAAACTTCCCGACTTCCATCACTTCGAATGTCCGATCGTTGGACATCACTGTAATCTTCATCCCGGGCCGGAGCGCGCCATCAACCACTCTGGTGAGCACGATCACCCCTTGATAGTTATCAAACCACGAATCAAATATGAGCGCCTTCAATGGCGCATGGGGATCTCCGGACGGCGGCGGCACGCGTTCGATAATCGCCTCGAGCACTTCCGCCACGCCTTTTCCCTCTTTTGCACTGATGGGCATCGCCCCGCTGGCATCGAGTTGCAGGACCTCGGAGATGGATTGCTTCGTCCCCTCGACGTCCGCGCTCGCCAAATCGATCTTATTGATGACGGGAATAATGGTGAGATTGTTCGCCATGGCCAGATTGACGTTGGCAATGGTCTGCGCCTGCACTCCCTGCGTGGCATCGACCAGCAAGAGAGCCCCTTCACAGGCCGCGAGGCTCCGAGAGACTTCATAGGTGAAGTCCACGTGCCCCGGCGTATCGATCAAATGCAAATCGTACGTCTTCCCATCCTTGGCCTTATACCGGATGGCCACCGCATGGGCCTTGATCGTAATGCCACGTTCCCGCTCGAGGTCCATGGCATCGAGGATCTGATCTTTGGCCTCTCGGGCGGTGACTGCGCCAGTCGCTTCTAGGAGCCGGTCAGCGAGGGTTGATTTGCCGTGATCAATATGGGCGATAATCGAGAAATTGCGTATAAGGCTTTGCAAATCGTGGGCTCATTTCTAAAAAAATCGGTTCATTATAGTAACTGCCCCTTAGGTTGTCAAAGAAATCGCCCCCCCGTATAATCCACTCCGCGCCGCCGACAACGCCGATAAGAGCGTATGGCTTGTAGCCTATGGCACGAGCGTGAAGCGATGAGATGGTCTTCTTGTTTCTTCCATAAGCTATACGCCATACGCCATTAGCTCTTCTGCAGCTTCTTCACCGTGGCACAAAAAAATTCGTCTCGGAAATTACAAGAGTGGGATCACCGGTACCTGTGGCATCCCTTCACCCAAATGCGGGAATGGGAGCAGGAGGTGCCACTCATCATCGAGCGTGGGAAGGGCTCGACCCTCATCGATACGGAGGGCAGACAGTACTTGGATGGTACTTCGTCGATCTGGGTCAATCTCCATGGGCATCGGCATCCAGCGCTTGACCGTGCCATCAAGAAACAGCTCGGCAAGATCGCGCATTCCACCTTGCTCGGCCTGTCTAGCCCACCGGCGATCCAACTGGCCCGCGAACTGATTCGAATCGCGCCGAAAGGTCTCGCGCGGGTGTTCTATTCAGATAACGGCTCAACGGCCGTCGAAGTGGCGCTGAAGATGGCCGTTCAATACTGGCAGCAGCGGCATCCGGAGGCGGGCCACAAGCACACCTTCCTGCACCTGAAGCTGGCCTATCACGGCGACACCCTTGGTGCGGTCAGCGTCGGCAACATCGAGCTGTTTCACTCCAGATTCAAGCCACTTCTGTTTCCAACCCTCGAAGCAGAGCCGCCCTACTGCTATCGCTGTCCGCTCACACTGACCTATCCTTCATGCCAGATGGCCTGCGTCGATCCGATTGAGCAGATTCTGAAGACTCGCCACCACCAGCTGGCAGGCTTTGTCATCGAACCGTTGATCCAAGCGGCAGCCGGCATGCTTATTCAACCAGCAGGATATTTGAAACGAATCCGCGAACTCTGCACCAAGCACAACGTGCTGCTGATCGTCGATGAAGTGGCAACGGGATTTGGACGCACCGGAAAAATGTTTGCCTGCCAACACGAAGGCATCACACCGGACCTGATGGCGATCAGCAAAGGCCTCACTGGAGGCTACATGCCGTTGGCTGCCACATTGACGACCGAAGAAATCTACAAGGCTTTTCTGGGGAAGTACGAAGAGTTCAAGACGTTCTTCCACGGCCACAGCTATACGGGAAATCCACTCGGGTGCGCAGTCGCCCTGGCCAACTTGGAAGTATTCCGATCAGAAAAAACCATTGAGCGGCTCCGACCGAAGATGAAGGCGCTGTCCCAACTGCTGAAGCCATTCTGTGACTTGCCTCACGTAGGAGACATCCGGCAGCAAGGATTGATGGTCGGGATTGAGCTGGTGCGAGACAAGAAGACCAAGGAGCCCTACCCTCTCAAAGCCAGGATTGGCCACCGCGTGGCCGCAGCTGCACGGAATCGAGGACTGCTACTCAGGCCACTTGGCAATATCATCGTGCTGCTGCCGCCGCTGTCGGTCTCGAGGGATGAATTGGCGAGAATGGTGGAAATTTTGCACAATTCCATAGAAACTTTGCCTGCAGACTGACAGGTGTTTGCTCCGACCTTACCAGCAAGGGAGACCATATGACGACCTGTGATGTTCTTGTCATCGGCGGCGGCGTGATCGGCCTGAGTATCGCGCGCGAATTGCGAAGACGCCGGAGCAATGCCCGCATCGTCCTGATCGAAAAGGAATCATCCTGCGGCGCCCATGCCAGCGGACGCAACAGCGGCGTCCTCCACGCCGGGTTTTACTATTCTCCCGATAGTCTGAAAGCGAAGTTCACGCGGCTCGGCAACGAGCAACTGACGGCCTATTGCGAGGAGAAGCGAATCCCGCTGAACAAATGCGGCAAGCTGGTGGTGGCGAAGGATGCCGGAGACTTGAAATCGCTCGACGAATTGTTCCGTCGCGGCCAGGCCAACGGGATTGAGTTGCAAGAGCTGACGGACATCGAGGCGAAGAAGATCGAGCCCAGGGTAAAAACCTACCAACGCGCGCTTTTTTCACCCCGCACGTCCACGGTCAATCCGCTGCACGTGGTGAACGCGATGCAGGAAGATGCCCAGCGAGAAGGGGTCCAGATACTCGTCGACACGGCCTACGTGGTGAAAGACGATCGCCGCGTTCGCACCAACCGCGACAGTATCGAGGCTGGATACGTTGTCAATGCGGCCGGGCTGTATGCCGATAAGATCGCTCTGGAGTATGGGTTTTCGGAGAAATATCGAATCCTCCCATTCAAAGGTCTGTATCTCTATTCAAACGAGCCTCCCGGTTCCATGCGGACCAATATCTATCCGGTTCCGGACCTCAGAAATCCGTTTCTGGGCGTCCACTTTACGATCACCGCGGATGGCAAGGCCAAGATCGGTCCAACGGCCATCCCGGCCTTCTGGCGCGAGAACTACGAGGGGTTCGGCAATTTCAAGCTGGGCGAGCTGATCGAAGTCGCCGGTCGCGGGCTGGGCTTGCTGACGGGCGCGCAGTTCGACTATCGACGCTTGGCCGTCGAAGAAATCGCGAAATATTCCCGCAAGAAGATGGTGTCATTGGCGTCGGTGCTTGCCGATGGCGTGAAAGAAGACAACTATCAGAAATGGGGGCGGCCTGGGATCAGAGCCCAATTGCTGGATATTACCAAACGGAAGCTCGAAATGGATTTCGTACTCGAAGGCGACCATCGCTCCATGCACGTGCTGAATGCCGTCTCCCCGGCCTTCACCTGCTCGTTACCCTTTTCCAGCTATGTGTGCGACCACATCGACAAGGCCATCCGATAACGCCAACATCCTTGGTTAACCGAGAATAATTTCCGCGCCTACACCAAGGGAGAACTGTGCAGCGGCGCTCTTCTTATTCAAGAAGACTTCCAATTTTCCACCACTATTGATCAACGCTGCCGGTATGTCGCCTGTACCTTCGCTGTAGCTGGCGACCAATCCTTCGACCATGCGACCCGCGATTCGAATCGTCAGGGATTCCCGACCCGCCAATCGTTTCAGTTCTCGCAGGTGCCTCGGCGTTACATTCGACATAAGATTGCCGAATCGATCGACATACTCGATGTGGCCGACCAATGTATCGCCTTGCCATGTCGGTTCGAGAAATGTGAGCGTCACCGGATCATCGATGACCCGACCAAATGATGCCACAGGCTTTCCCTTTGCCAACCAGGCTGCAGCAGGAGCGAAGAGATCGCGCCCGTCAAACGTAGCCCCCTCGGCGTCACGCCTGTATGCCGCGTTATCGACTTGCCTGATTTCCACGTCTTGTTCGTTCCGAAGCACACGGGTGAGCAGCCCATTGTCGGGAGCCAGAAAATGGCATTTCGATGAGGATGCCAGCAGTGAACGCCTGGCGCTTCCCACTCCAGGATCCACGACCGCCACATGCACGGTTCCCTCTGGAAAATATGGGTAGCAGGACTCAAGAACGTAGGCCGCTTCTTCGATCTGATGGGGAGCGATCTGGTGGGAGAGGTCAACGATGCGAGCATCGGGGTGAATCGACAGGATCACCCCTTTCATGCTCGCGACAAAATAATCTCTTTCGCCGAAGTCGGTCAGCAGGGTGATGAGGGGACGTGCCGCCGGCA
>JAHFES010000044.1:0-6895 GCA_023248355.1 Nitrospiraceae bacterium | reverse complement strand
ATCTCCACCACTTCGTACTCGATCATCTTCACGGGCGTCGTGACTTCGACGAAATCGCCGACCCGCTTGCCGATGAGCGCGCGCCCGACCGGCGACTGCACGGAGATCTTGTTAAACTTCATGTCAGCTTCGTCCTGACCGACGAGTGTATACTGTTTCTTCGACTGGGACTCCTGTTCGATCACCAGAACCGTCGCACCGAAGACCACGGTCTCGGTCGTCCGCCCCGTAGTGTCGACGACGCGGGCGTCGGCTAGTTTGGTCTCGATCTCGGCGATACGCGATGCAATGAAACCCTGTCGTTCTTTGGCCGCATCGTACTCGGCGTTCTCGCTCAAATCACCATGTGCGCGGGCTTCCGCGATCGCTTCGATGTTTTTGGGTCGTTCGACCTTCCGCAAACGGTCGAGTTCAGCCTTGAGCGCATCATACCCCTTTTTGGTAATCGGAGTCGGCATACGTCGATCACTCCTCCAAAAACTAGATCTGATGATACTCTTGCAACGACCGGATGGATAGTTCCTTTTTCACAATCGCCTCGATCCCAAGCACTGCGGCCCAGGCTCCGCGCATGGTGGTGTAGTAGGGCAGCCCTTTGTGCAGCGCCTCCCGGCGGATAGACACCGAGTCCGAATGTGAGGATGCCGTTCGCACCGTATTGACGACGAGCGCGATAACTCCGTTCTTGATGTGATCGACGATGTGCGGACGCCCTTCTTTGACCTTGTTGACCATCGTCACCTCGACACCTTGGTGACTCAGGTAGCTGGCCGTCCCACTGGTCGCCTGGATCTGAAACCCCAGTGCTCGTAATCGCTTGGCCACATCCAACGCGGCAGGCCGATCGGACTCTTTCACGCTGATGAAGGCTGTTCCTGACTTTGGCAGCGCAGCCCCAGCCCCGGCTTGAGATTTGGCAAACGCCCAACCAAAATCACTATCGATCCCCATCACTTCCCCCGTCGATTTCATCTCGGGACCCAACAAGACATCGACCCCAGGGAACTTCATGAACGGAAAGACCGCTTCCTTCACAGACAGATGGACGGGTTGCGGTGTCTCCGTGAACCCAAGTTCTTTGAGGGTCTTGCCGATCATCACTTTCATGGCGAGTTTGGCAAGCGGCACGCCGATAGCTTTACTGACAAACGGCACGGTTCGAGATCCACGAGGATTCACCTCTAGGACATAAACCATCTTGTCTTTCACGGCAAACTGCGCATTCATAAGCCCGATCACTCCAAGCTCCAGCGCCAACACTTTCATTTGACGCTCAATTTCTCGCACGATCGCCTCGTCCAACGTATAGGGGGGCAGCGAGCACGCTGAATCGCCTGAGTGAACCCCGGCTTCTTCGATATGCTCCATGATCCCAGCCACGACCACGGTCTTTCTGTCTGAAATGGCATCGGCATCGACTTCAATGGCATCGGCCAGGTACTTATCGATAAGCACGGGATGTTTGGGCGAGGCCTTGACCGCTGAACGCATGTACTCCAAGAGACCAGCCTCATCAAATACGATCTGCATGGAACGCCCGCCCAAGACATACGAAGGACGAACCATGACAGGGTAGCTGATCTTCCCTGCGATGCGCACCGCTTCATCGACAGACCGTGCCATCCCGCTCTCCGCTTGCCGCAAACCCAGCTTGGTCAACAGATCCCGAAACCGCTCCCGGTCTTCTGCGAGGTCGATCGCATCGGGACTCGTACCGAGTATGTTCACGCCTGCTTTTGATAATGGCAGTGCGAGCTTTAGAGGAGTCTGCCCACCAAATTGCAGCACCACCCCCATCGGCTGTTCACGATGGATGATGTTCAGCACATCCTCTTCTGTCAGGGGTTCAAAATACAGACGATCGGACGTGTCATAGTCCGTGCTCACCGTTTCCGGATTGCAGTTCACCATGATCGTTTCGATTTTTTCTTCACGCAAAGCCATCGCCGCATGCACACAGCAGTAATCGAATTCGATCCCTTGTCCAATGCGATTGGGGCCTCCACCGAGGATCACAACCTTCTTCCGATCCGACGGCCGAGACTCACATTCACTGCCATAGGTGGAATAGAGGTACGGCGTATGGGCTTCAAACTCAGCCGCACAGGTATCGACTCGCTTATAGGTAACGGATCTGCTGGGGGCCGCGCTTTTTCCGCTCTTTCCCGACCCCATGCGGGCCTTGTGGACTGCGGCCACGTCCACGCCAAGTAATTGTCCGATCCTCTCGTCGGAGAAGCCGAGTTCCTTGGCCTCCCAGAGCAATCCATCGGCCAGCGCGGCGGATGCCCGGTCGGCTTGACCCACCAGCGTCCGTTCAAATCCGATAAGGTCCCTAATTTGCTCTAAGAACCACGGATCAATTTTTGTGATCGCAAAGAGCTCCTCGTTCGTGAGCCCCAACCGAATGCCATCGGCCAGATACCACAACCGTTCAGGCAGCGGCGTGCGAAGAATCCGACGGATTTTCTCCAGCGCCTCTTGCTGATTGAACTCCGCAGGTATCCCCCGATCAATTCCCACTCGCGAGGATAATCCATTGAGATCCAGTTCCAGCGAACGAATGGCTTTCTGTAACGCCTCCTTGAACGTGCGCCCAATGGCCATCACTTCACCGACTGATTTCATCTGCGTCGTCAGCGTCGGATCGGCGCCCTTGAATTTCTGGAACGCAAACCGCGGGATCTTCACGACGACATAGTCGATGGTCGGTTCAAACGACGCTTTCGTGACCCCGGTAATGTCGTTGGTGATTTCATCCAGGGTATAGCCCACCGCCAGCTTCGCGGCGATCTTCGCAATCGGGAACCCCGTCGCTTTAGACGCCAAAGCCGAACTCCGTGAGACCCGGGGGTTCATTTCGATGATGACCATCTCGCCGTTCGCCGGATCAATCCCAAACTGGATATTGGACCCCCCGGTATCGACCCCGATCTCACGGATGATCCTGAGCGCAGCATCGCGCATCCGTTGATACTCTTTATCGGTCAACGTCATCGCCGGCGCGACGGTGATGCTATCACCCGTGTGGACGCCCATCGGATCGAGATTTTCAATCGGACAGATGATCACCACATTGTCCTGGAGATCGCGCATGACCTCCAACTCATATTCTTTCCACCCGATGACCGATTCCTCGATCAGCACCTGGCTGACCGGGCTCATGGCCAGTGCCCATTCAATGAGTTTTTCGAACTCTTCTCGATTGTACGCAATGTTCCCGCCTGTCCCACCCATCGTAAAGGATGGCCGGATGATGGCCGGAAACCCGACCATGTCCAGAATCGCCACCGCTTCATTCCGATTATGCGCTGTGCCGCTCTTGGGAACGCGCAGTCCGATGCGCTGCATCGCAAACTTGAAGGCTTCACGATCTTCCGCCATGTGGATCGCTTCTGCCGACGCACCGATCAGCTTCACTCCATACTTTTCGAGAACGCCGCGCTTGACCAAACCCACCGTCATATTGAGCGCCGTCTGCCCTCCCATGGTGGGGAGCAACGCGTCAGGCCGCTCCCGTTCGATGACTTTCTCGACCACGTCGAGTGTAATCGGCTCCACGTACGTCCGATCGGCCAACTCCGGGTCCGTCATAATTGTGGCAGGGTTGCTGTTGATCAGGATGACTTTATAGCCTTCCTCCTTGAGAGCCTTACAGGCCTGCGTTCCTGAATAGTCGAACTCACAGGCTTGGCCGATGACGATTGGGCCTGATCCGATCATGAGAATGGAGTGAATGTCTGTACGTTTCGGCATGGAATCCCTATGTGCGGGTTAGCTGGATTGCGGCATGGGCCCAATAAGAGGCCGGTAGGGGGCAGGCACCGGCTGCACGCCTCCTCCGGGACCGTGATAGTACTGCATCGCATCAGGCAGCCAGGCTTCGATCTGATTGATGCGCGTCACATCCGACGGGTGCGTCGACAGAAACTCCGGAACGGATTGCTGCGAACGGAAACAGACCTTGCCGATCATCTGCCGTGGACACCCGCTCATCCGTTCCCAGAACGGCACCGCCTCGCGAGGATCATAGCCCGCCTCGGCCATCAGTCGGAGTCCGATGTAATCCGCCTCAGACTCCTGCTTCCGATTAAACGGCAATGACACGTTCACTCCATAGGCGCCCAACAAACCTTGGATCGCCCCGCCTCCTGCGTGACCGGAGGCTGCGGCCCCGAGGGCTCCCAGTTGGGCAATTTGGTCGATAATGCTGCGGCTCATCCGTTCAACCCCATGCCGCTGCAATGCGTGGGCAACTTCATGCCCCATCACAGTCGCAAGACCAGCCTCTCCTTTCGTGACCTTGAGAAGCCCGGTGAAGACCGCCACCTTCCCGCCTGGAAGCGCGAAGGCATTGATCATCTTGTCATCTTCAATGACGGCAAACTCCCATTGATATTCAGGCTTGTTCGCCGCCTTGGCAATCCGCTGCCCGACCCGCTGGACCATCTCATTGATCTCAGGATTCTCGCTGAGCTGGGCTTGCCGCAGCACCTCACGGTACGCCTGTAGTCCAAATTGCAGTTCTTTTTCCTCCGAGAAAAAGATCAACTGATCGCGCGCCGTGCCTGGCGCACGATAACAACCCGCGAGTGTCGAGACAAGGCCAGCCGCCGCCCCCATCCCCAATGCTGTGTACACACCCATCACGCCTCGCGCGCCGAGCCACAAGAGTGCGCGTCGTCCTAGCGGCTCATGGAGCCATTGATCCATTTTTTCATTGCAAGATTGACCCATTGCGAAACTCGTTCAGAAAAACAATGCACACTCCTCAAATGAAGCAATCGGCAATTCCCCCTTACGGCATCCACAGATACATGAACTGCGGCGTACCCCCTCGGACAAAAGACATCAGGTCGAGGTTGCCGAGGCTCGCCAACGGACTGGGCGCCATCAACTTGGAATACACATTATTCGAATACTCACCGGGACGTTTATAGGTCACAACCCGAGCCTCCGTCAGCCCAGCTTTCTTTTTCGCCAGTTCAACCGCATCTTCCAGATAGCCAATCTCATCAACAAGTCCAGCGGCTTTGGCTTGATCCCCTGTGTAGATCCGCCCATCCGCTAACTTCTTGACCTGATCCATCTGCAGAAGGGGCCGGCCCTCCTGCACCACACTCAAAAAGCGTTGGTAGAAGGAATCAATCAGCCCCTGGAAGATGGCTCGTTCTTCCGTCGTCATGATTCGGAACGGTGAGCCCATGTCCTTGCGTGGTCCTGACGTCACCGCGGTGGCTTCAAGACCCACTTTTTCCAAGAGACCTCGCGCATTGATCGTGAGCATGATCACGCCGATGCTGCCCGTCACTGAGGAGGGATGGGCCAACACCGTGTCCGCCGCGGCGGCGATATAGTAGCCCCCTGATGCCCCTACGTCCATGATCGACGCGACGATGGGAATCTTCCGAGAGGCTTTGAACGTCTTGAGTTCATGATGAATGATGTCGGACGCCGTCACCGTGCCCCCCGGCGTGTTGATACGGAGCACGATCGCCTTCACCGTCTCATCCTGCGTGGCCCTGGTCAGCTGCTCCTTCACGCTGGCGATGAGATTCGGGGTCGGCACGAGCCCGTCTCCGTCCTGTGAACTGATCACGCCGGATATTTCCATGAGCAGGACTTTCGCTTTTCCAGTCCCGCTGACCTGCGTCTCTTGGAGAGGGCCAGGCCCTGGGAAGAGTGGGAAATTGAAGGTGCAACCTGGCGCCAACAGTGCAACCATCAATACAAGACCAAGTCGACTACGCATGGTGCGTCTCCATCAGCTGAACAAATTCGTCAAAAAGATAGGCCGAGTCATGGGGACCTGGCGAGGCCTCCGGATGATACTGCACAGAAAAGACCGGGTGATCCAGACAGACCATGCCCTCAATAGAATGGTCATTCAAGCTCGCATGGGTGATGGACAGCTTTCCATATGTGGTCTCGACCACCAGAGGGCGATTCGGCACCTCGCTCAGCGGCTTGGGAATTTGGACGGCAAAATTGTGGTTCTGCGAGGTAATTTCCACCTTCCTCGTTCTCAAATCTATCACCGGATGATTCGCCCCGTGGTGACCAAACTTGAGCTTATAGGTCTTGAGCCCGAGCGCGAGGCCAAGAATCTGGTGGCCCAAACAAATACCAAAGATCGGATAGCGGCCAATCAGCGCCCGCACCGCCTCCATCGCATAAGGGACGCCTTCCGGATCGCCGGGCCCATTGGAGAGAAAAATACCATCCGGCTTCAGTGCCTCAATGTCGGATGCCGATGTCGACGCTGGCACCACTGTGACCTGGCATCCGACATCAACCAACCGCCTCAGAATATTTTCCTTGACGCCGAAGTCATACGCCACAACCTTCCAGGGCCGATGCCTCGCGGCCTTCCGTCCGGTTGCCTGCGAATCCGGAGCCCACTTGCCAGATCCCGCGTTCCATTCATAGGACCGCTGACACGTGACTGCTGCAGCCAGGTCTCGCCCAATGATACTGGGAGCCTGCTGTGCTTTCTGGACGGCACGGGCAGGGTCCATATCGAGATGCGTGATCGTCCCCTGCTGGGCCCCATGCTCACGGAGATGTCGCGTCAACGCTCTGGTATCAAGCCCTTCAATGGCCACAACGTTGGCTTGCGTGAGATACTCATGAATCGTCTGCTGACTCCGCCAATTGCTGGCCAGACGGCTGGCTTCCATCACCACAAATCCCTCGGCCCACAGTCGACGAGATTCGCTGTCCTCAGGCGTCACGCCATAATTTCCAATATGGGGGCAGGTCATCGTAATGATCTGTCCTTTGTAGGACGGATCGGTCAGCACCTCCTGATACCCGGTCATGGCCGTATTGAAGACCACCTCCCCGACGGTTTCCCCCTTGTAGCCGAGAGCCCGCCCCCGAAACACTGCCCCAT
>JAHFES010000124.1:2098-6371 GCA_023248355.1 Nitrospiraceae bacterium | reverse complement strand
GGCACGCTCAAGCCGGCTCGGATCGTGACCTTTCGACCTGCGGATGTAAAAGCGGTTCGCAGCAAACTCAAGGCATCACAGCCCGAGTTCGCCCTCATGATTGGCGTGAGTGTGGCGACGCTGCGGAACTGGGAACAGGGACGCCGCACGCCGGATGGTCCGGCTCTTGCGCTCTTGCGCGTCGCCGCTCGAAATCCGCGGGCGGTCGCCGAGGCGTTGCACCGCGAACCGCGCAAAGGCGCGGCCTAAGACGAAGGATACATACTCGTACGGCCGCTCTTGGCTAGCGCCTGACCGACGCGACGCCGCCTTGCCATTGCTTTTCCCGTGAGCGCCGGATACCCCTCTCCCTAGCGATTTCCTTAAACCTCTGCTACAGCATGACCAAGGGATTTCAGCATGATCAAGACCACAGAAACGGCCATCAAGCTGCTCGAAGCGCTACCCGAACATGAGCAAGAACGGGTGATTGAAGTGTTGCGTCACTTACTCCAAGACAGTCAGGACGAAGCCCGATGGGACCAGCTCTTCAATCGTAGCGAGAAGCTTATGGCTGCCGCCCGGGAAGCCAAGACAACCGTCGCTGAAGGAAATGCGACCGACATGGATTACGAGCGCCTTTGAAGTCGCGCACTCTGCCCAGCTTCTGGGAAGCCTACGACCACCTCTCCCCTGAGATCAGACAAGCAGCACGGAAAGCCTTCTTCCTCTGGCGCGAATCGCCGTTCCACCCCTCACTGCATTTCAAATGTGTGAACCAGGCAGAAAACATCTGGTCCGTCAGACTCACACGCGGCTATCGTGCTGTGGGCATCAAAGACGGCAAATACCATCACTTGGTTCTGGGTCGGCGACCACCAGGATTATGAGCGACAGTTCTAAAACGGCGCCGACGCCTTAAGTTTGACATCCCACAACCTCGTGTACACCGATCCGGTTGGTCGCAGCTCGCTCTTCATCAGCACCAGCGATTCGACGGCCAGCGATCCTAAAGCGATGGGCCGGTCCATTGCACCGCTCTTAGCTAATGCCTGCCCACACTGTCGCTCTCCTTCTTTGATTCGCGCCAGCGTGAGATGTGGACTCCAGGGCCTGGTCTCTGGCGCAAGGTCCAACAACGGGCAACAGTCTTCCACCGCTCGATGCAGCGCGGCTAGTCGCTTGGCCTCTTCGCCTTGTTCCCACTGTTCTGACGGTCCCACCCATAGGACGCGCGGTTGTTGCGGACGCGGAAAAACCCCAAGTCGTTCGAACGGAATCTGGATTGGCTGGTGGGTCTTGACGACCTGTTCGAGTGCTTCACGCAAGGGCTCGACGATCTGTTCATCCGTATCGCCAAGAAACTTGATGGTCAGGTGGATGGAAGCCGGCGGCACCCAGGCGATGCGCACATCTTTTGCTGTTTCGCGGCTGAGTCGGTGCTTGAGGTCTTGCTGAGTCTGCGCGATCTTCTTTTGGAGATCCTCACTCAACTCGACCGCGAGGAATGCCCGGATCATGTCGTGCCTCGACCGATCACCCATCGACGAAGCAGATCGAGCGCAGCTTGGGAAGAGCGCTGCTTGATCACCTGGCGGTCACCGTGAAAACGAAATTCCCTCGTGATGGCATCCCCTGCTCCGCCATCGAGTCCCACATAGACTAATCCGACTGGTTTGGTGTCCGTCGCACCACCAGGTCCGGCAATGCCGGTCACGCTCAATCCCACCGACACCGCGGCACGCTCGCGAATACCTTTCGCCATCGCCGAGGCGACTTCCTTGCTGACTGCGCCATGTTTCGCAATCAGTTCAGCCGGGACGCCCAGCATCTCCGTCTTGGCGCGATTGCTGTAGCAGATGGCTCCGCGATCCACATAGGCGGACGAACCAGGCACCTGCGTGAGCCGATGGCCAATCAATCCGCCGGTACAGGACTCTGCAACCGCGACGGTGAGCTGTTGCTCCGTCAACAGCCGTCCAAGCACTTCCTCCATCGTCTCCGGTCCTTCTGCAAAGAGCCACTCGCCCAAGCGGGTACGAATTCCATCCGCCAGTGCGCGCAGCAATTCCCCGCTAGCGGACTGGCGGGGTGTGGTCGTGAGGGATACAAGCACGCCCATCGGCGAGGCCAGCAATCCGAGATCGATCGGTGCCCCCTTCGGAATCAGTCCCTGCAACTTGGCGTCGACCTCTGCTTCCGGCAATCCCCACGTATGAAAGACCAGCCTCGTGATCGGTTTGAGGCGAGCGTGCTTTGAAGACTCACGCTGAGCAGCTAAGAGCGGGACAACGGATTCCTTCATCATCGCTTCCATCTCACGGGGCACACCAGGAAGGGAAATGAGCGTGGCGTCTTTCCATGTCAGTGAGAAACCCGGCGCGGAACCAACCGGATTAGGCAGTACGGTGGCCCCAGTGGGAATCAAGGCTTGTCGTAGCTGTCCTTTGTTCGGTGTGCGCCTCCACTGGGCCAACCGGGCTGTCATGCCGTCGAGTGCTTCCTTGCGGCGCGCCAGTCGTCGGCCCGTGGTTTTGGCAATGGCTTCCCTCGTGCAATCATCGACTGTCGGCCCAAGCCCGCCGGTCATGATGACGACCTTCGCCCGACGCACCGCCGTCTTCAGCACATTCACAATATCGGCCTGATCGTCCCCAACGATTGACTTGAACCGCACTTCGATGCCGAGCCGGCCAAGCGCGGCGGTGATGTGGAGAGAGTTGCTGTCGGATCGGCCACCCACGAGCAGCTCGGACCCGATCGCAATCGTTTCAGCGACACATGAAGAATCTGATTGAGCGCGGCGAGGCATGACGAAACGAGACTCCCTATTTCATCTGCGCAAAGTCGAGGGGGAAGCTGACTTCGCCGCCATGTGCAGGAAACACCGTGATGGTCGTCTTGGCTGTCGGATCAAAGTCGGCATAGTTGAACGAGGCCACAACTTTCGCTTTGAAGCGCGGGGGGTCAGGCCACACAGCACTCCGGTTGGCCTGCCCATCGAACCGTACCGTGGCAGGCTTGATCGTCTTCCCACCCTGCTCGAATACCATATAGCTATCTGCGGCAAACGATGGCCCATTCCCGAAGATCACAGTGCTGACCAGCATTGTCGGCGCCTCCATCACCTGGGCGATGTCGGCGGGGCTGGGTTCGAGACCGCGCAAGGCCATGTGCGTCGCCATCACCGAGAGGCTCCCGAGTTTCGTAATGAGGAACCCACTGGGATGCAGATCGTCCGGGCCCCCAAACCGAACATAGAACGTGTCGGGCGGACGGCGCTGCTGGGCGGCATCCTTACCCCGATCGAGTGCGGCGCGGATGTGCTCTGGTGTCGGTTGAGCCTCAATGGCAGTCGACGGAAGGAGCATACATGGCACGAAGGCAAGGGCCATGACAACAGAGACGACGAATCGCAGGCTGCTCATGACAATTGCCAGTAACAGAACGACGGGAGCCTGTCAACGAACGAAGCCGCGCCTTCCCGCCCCGTTGACAAAACAAAAGGTGAAGTGCTACAGATTCCAGTCCGCACGTAAATCGCATTATCAAGCCGTTACACGGAGGAGTCCATGTCAGCCCCCGAACCACAACAGCCACCCAAACGCCAATATGTGAACTTTGCGTTCTACAAGATCGATCCGGCCTGGCGGCGTCTCCCGGAAGATGAGCGCGTCAAAGGGAAGCAAGAATTCCTGCGCGCCGTGGAAGACTATGCCGGCAGGGTCATCGTGATCGCCTATTCCGCAGTCGGCATCCGCGGCGATTGCGACATCATGCTCTGGCGCATCAGTTACGAGCTGGAACTGTTCCAGGAAATGACCACGAAGATCCTGGCTTCGGGACTGGGCAAATACATCACGACCCCCTACTCCTATCTCTCGATGACGAAGCGGTCCATCTACGTGGACAACCACACCCACGAGGGGCAAGAGAGCAAGCGGTTGACCGTCGTCCCCGGAAAAGGCAAGTACATCTTCGTCTATCCCTTCCTCAAGACCCGCGAGTGGTTTCTGCTCACCAAGGCTGCGCGACAGGGCATGATGGACGAACATATTGAAGTGGGCCACCGGTTCCCATCCGTGAAGTTGAACACCACCTACTCGTTTGGGCTGGACGATCAGGAATGGGTCGTGGCTTTCGAAAGCGACAAGCCGGAAGACTTCCTCGACTTGGTCATGGCGCTGCGTGAAACAGAAGGCTCGCGCTACACTTTGCGCGACACGCCGATCTTCACCTGCATCCGCAGCAGCCTGAAAGAATCACTCGACACGCTCGGCGGGTAAGACCATTT
>JAHFES010000124.1:0-1998 GCA_023248355.1 Nitrospiraceae bacterium | reverse complement strand
GACTTTTTCAGCATCCTGTCAACCTGTTTCCCGCTTTGACAGCTGAAGGAAGTATGTGTTACCTGTACAATGTTCACGTTGACTAACGGACCAGTTGTTCGATGGCTGATACGACCGCCCTCTATGCCATCCGCTTCCCGGATGGGTCCGTGAGTTTGTACATCGACGAGCACTATGCCAAGGATCGCGGCATCGATCCTTCCAAGCTCGTGCGGGTCGAAATCCCACGCGACATGTTTATTAATGGCAGCGTGCAGGAAGTTCGCGAGTATGTGGCCCTCTACCTCGAGACACATCAACAGCAGACTGGCACCGCCTAACTGAGGCAGGAATGACGCAAGCCCTGATGACTTCGCCCCTCACCGCCGAACTGATCCATGACGTGATCGCAGGCCTGCCGATCCAGGGTCGCATCATGCTTCGGATGATGCTGATTCAGCACCTGGACATCACGGACGAGGAAATTCTGTTCATGGTCTCGGATCGACCCGATCCCCGATGCGTCTCCGGGAAGAAGCCCATTACGACCATGACGCAGGAGTCCATCTCTGCGATGATCAGTCGGCGGGATGAATATCGCCGCCGCGCGCGGCTCCGCCGGGAACGAACGTGGCTCCAGTGCACGGCGCTCAAGAAACTCGCTGCGACCGCCGAGGGGATGGTGGACCGTGCCGCCGCGCTCCTTGCCTCTCATGGGGTCCCCGAACACGCCATTGCCGGCCTGAAAGCCCAAGCTCGCGTGGCCGTTCCGCGACCGGCGCTCAGAGTGCTGGAAGAACGGTGGGACAAGGACGAAATCTCCGCCGAGGAGTATCAAAAGTATCGCCTCGCCATCGAGCTGCAAACCCAGATTCGCATGGCCGAGCGATTCAGAAAACGGCTCGACCTTGCGGAGCGCGAGCGAAAAACCTCCGACGTAACCACTTTGCAGGACCATGAAATCGGCCATATCTGGGGCATTCCAGCCGGCACACTGGCGGCCCGCAGGGTGAAATTCTTCTCACAATATCTCACGGCGCTCCAAGCCAAGTTGTCTGGAACCCCGTCCATTCCGAACAGTATCCCACCGCTTGATCTTTGGAATGAAACGTTGGCCGTCCTATCCCGTACACCCATCGAACGATCCATCGCCACTTACGATGGCCTGGAACAGACCGAGCCCGCGTTGATCGAAAAGCTCACGGCCTACGTATCCATCGGAGTTCCCGAGACCATCGAAGTCAAGTTTTGGAATTCATTGGTCTACGGCGCCAGTTCCAACGCAATGCACAGCGAAAACACACGCACGTTATTCGGTCTGCAACGGCTGGTTTCCGTTCAGAATGATTTTGACGCGAGCCCGGAGGCTCTGGAAGAAGAACTGCTCACACGAACGACGCCGAGACAAAAGGCGCAAGCAGGAGCCCTTGAAGGCCCGGCTGAAAGCAGCAAGCCCGTGCTGACGGATCTACAGACACAGATTCTCCACAATTTTATCGGAGAAGACGTCAGCGGCAGAGCCTCAGACAAGTGGTAGAGCGAACCCGTGCTTGCGAATCGCCATCGATGAGGTATAATTAGATCCAATCATGGTGAGACAGACCGCCATCCAGTTACCCCCGCGCACCCTGCTCCGCACATTGTTCGTCTTTCTGTTGGTGTGTCTCTTCGCGCCCCTCAGCATGGCACCCCCAGCGAATGCATCCGGCCTGCTTGAGATTGCGGATCTCTTGGCGCATCCGGAGCAATACGACCACCAAGATGTCGTCGTCACGGGAAAGGTCATAAACGTTCAGCTCGCGACAAATCGCCAGGGACAGCCGGCCTATGGATTCCTCCTTCAAGACCAAGCCGGGACCCTGAAAGTCGTCAGCCTTGGCCAGGCAGAGATCCATGAAGGCGATCAAGTGATCGTTGAAGGCGTCTTCAGTCGGCTTCGCCAAGTCGGCCGTACGATTGTCTACAATGAGATTAAAGCACTCTCCGTGAAGCCGCTCAACCGCCTCAATCCCGATCTCG
>JAHFES010000123.1:2176-6372 GCA_023248355.1 Nitrospiraceae bacterium | reverse complement strand
GCTTCGTCGTGCTTCACATGCTGGGCAACCTCCAGATCTTTGAAGGGGCCGAAGCCCTCAACAGCTACGCCGCGTTCCTGCGCGACATGCCGATCCTCTTATGGACTGCGCGGCTCGGGTTGTTGAGTATCGTTGTGTTGCACATCGGCTTGGCGATCCGGCTCGCGCTGCACAACCGTCGGGCGCGGCCCGTCGCCTATGCGGTTCGTGAATACCGACGCGCGTCCTTGGCGTCTCGTACCATGGCCGTCACGGGCAGCCTGCTCCTGCTCTTCATCCTGTTTCACCTGCTCCATCTGACGGCGGGAGTCGTGGACACATCGTTTCCCGATCGACTGGATGTGCAAGGACATCGCGACGTGTTCGGCAAGGTGGTCCATGCGTTCCGCAATCCGCTGTTTGCGGTGCTCTATTTCGCAGGCCAGGTTGTGCTGGGGTTGCATTTGAGCCATGCGCTGTCCAGCAGCTTGCAGACGCTGGGGCTCGAGCATCCGGCGCTTAATGGTCTTTTCAAGGCGGCAGGTCCGGCGGTCGCGCTGCTCGTGGTGTTGGGCAATATCGCGATTATTCTGGCAGTGGTCCTGGGAGTCGTGCGCGTATGATGACGCTCGACTCAAAAGTCCCTTCCGGGCCACTGGAGACCAAGTGGGACCGACACCGGTTCAGCGAAAAATTAGTCAGCCCCAACAACAAGCGGGGGATCAAGATCATCGTCGTGGGCACGGGGCTCGCGGGGGCGAGCGCGGCCTCCACACTGGGTCAACTTGGCTATCAGGTGGACTGTTTTTGTTTCCACGACAGCCCCCGCCGCGCGCATAGCATTGCCGCGCAGGGGGGGATCAATGCGGCGAAGAATTACCAGGACGATGGCGATAGCATCACGCGTCTCTTCTACGACACCATCAAGGGCGGGGACTTCCGTTCCCGCGAGGCCAACGTGTATCGCCTGGCCCAGGTCAGCACGCAGATCATCGATCAATGTGTGGCGCTGGGAGTGCCCTTTGCCCGTGAGTATGGCGGCCAGTTGGCCAACCGATCGTTCGGCGGCGTGCAGGTATCCCGCACGTTCTACTGTCGAGGGCAGACCGGGCAGCAGTTGCTGCTGGGGGCCTATTCGGCTCTCAGCTGGCAGATCGAGCGCGGGCAGGTGGCGATGCATCCGCGCACGGAGATGCTCGACCTGATTGTCGTGGACGGCCACGCCCGTGGGATCGTGGTTCGCGATCTGGTCTCAGGGCGTCTTGCCGTGCATACCGCCCATGCTGTCGTCTTGGCGACGGGCGGGTATAGCAACGTCTACTATCTTTCCACCAATGCGAGCGGCAGCAACGTGACCGCGACATATCGGGCCTGGAAACAAGGCGCCGCCTTCGCCAATCCCTGCTTTACACAAATTCATCCGACCGCGATCCCGCCGACCGAGACGCACCAAGCCAAGCTGACGCTGATGTCCGAATCCCTCCGCAACGACGGACGGCTCTGGGTGCCCAAGACACCATCGGATCGGCGGACACCCGATCAGATTCCTTCGTCCGAGCGGGACTATTTTTTAGAGCGGCGCTACCCGCGTTATGGGAACCTCGTGCCTCGCGACGTCGCTTCTCGCGCGGTCAAAACACTGTGCGACGAGGGGCGCGGCGTCGGGCCTGGGGGGCACGGGGTGTACTTGGATTTCACCGACGTGATCGATCAACAGGGACTCGACATTGTGCGCGAACGCTACGGCAATCTGTTCGACATGTATCAGCAGATCACCGGGGAAGATGCCTACCGGTTGCCCATGCGCATTTATCCCGCGCCGCACTATACGATGGGTGGGCTGTGGGTCGATTACAATTTGATGAGCACGATTCCCGGCCTCTTTGTGATCGGCGAGGCCAATTTCGCCGACCACGGCGCAAATCGGCTCGGGGCCAGCTCGCTTATGCAAGGGTTAGGCGATGGGTATTTCATTCTCCCCTATACGATTGGCCATTACCTGGCGACGACGAAGAACTCCCCGGTGGCCGACGATCACCCGGAGTCCCGACGAGCCATAGAGTGTGTATCGACTAGGGTTGCCAAACTGCTTCGAGGGCAGGGGCGGCGGACGGCTGCTTCGTTCCATTGTGAGTTGGGCCGCATTCTGTGGGACCACTGTGGAATGGCGCGTTGTGAAGCAGGTCTGAACCGGGCGCTGCAGCTAATCCCGGCATTGCGCGAGGAGTTCTGGCGCGATGTAGCGGTGCCGGGATCCGGAGAGACATTCAATCAAGAACTGGAGTATGCCGGGCGGGTGGCGGATTTCCTCGAATTTGCCGAACTTCTGTGTCACGACGCGTTGCATCGGAAGGAATCTTGCGGAGCGCATTTTCGCGAGGAGTACCAGACCGTTGACGGAGAACCGCGCCGCGATGACACCCGGTTCGCTCACGTGGCGGCGTGGGAATACGTCGAGAACAGTTCGCCGATTCTGCATAAGGAACCGCTCACCTTTGAATATGTGAAGCCGACGACGAGAAGCTATCAATAACTGGTTAGGGGCAAGGAGTGAAGGTCAGGGGCACCGGAAGGACTAAGAGAATTTAAGAGAGACGAGATGTCATGAAGTTCACCGTGAAAATCTGGCGACAGCAGGGGCCTGATGCGTCAGGCCGGTTCGTCACCTACCAGGCTCAGGACGTGAGCCCGGATATGTCGTTCTTGGAGATGCTCGACAGCATCAATCAGGGGTTGGTCTTGAAGGGCGAAGAGCCGGTGGCCTTCGAGCATGACTGCCGCGAAGGCATCTGCGGGAGTTGCTCGCTCGTGATTAACGGCGTACCTCATGGCCCAGATCGGGGCATTGCAACGTGCCAGCTCTATATGCGGCGGTTCTCAGATGGAGCGACCATCGCGATCGAACCGTGGCGCGCGCGCGCGTTTCCCATCATCAAGGATCTGGTCGTGGATCGGCGCGCACTCGATCGAGTCATGCAGGCAGGTGGCTACATTTCCGTCAACACCGGCGGGGCCGTGGACGGCAACGTGATATTGATTGGAAAAGACCAGGCCGAGACCGCCATGGATGCGGCTTCCTGCATCGGGTGCGGGGCCTGCGTGGCGGCCTGTAAGAATGCCTCGGCTATGCTGTTTGTGGCGGCCAAAGTCTCCCATCTGACGTCTCTGCCTCAAGGACAGCCTGAACGGACTCGCCGTGTGACGGCGATGATGGACGCGATGGATCGAGAAGGGTTCGGCGCCTGTGGGAATCAATACGAATGCGAGGCCGTGTGCCCCAAATCCATCAGCGTCCGTTTCATCGCGATGCTCAATCGAGAATATCTCCGCGCCGCGCTAGTCCATCCTGAATCGCTCATGCCGTCTCCGGCTGATCCCCACGCCGAATCGGACTAGCAGGATGCTGAAAAAGTCCGCCAGCAGCGTTCTCGCGGCGTCCGCAACGCCTGTGATGTGTGAAAGGTGAAAGGTGATGAGTTGGGAGGACTACCCCATCACCCATCACCGATCACTCTTCACAGTATCGTGCTTGCAGAGCGTCGGGATAGGCCATTGTAATCCTCCTGCGCGAGATGGCAATCAGCTTGACTGTAGGGGAAAGGCCTTTATAGTGCGATGAGAGAAGGGGTATGTGGCGCTTTTTGTCCCGTGTTGGCGCAGTCGTAGGGAATACGAGATCTCCATGAGTCGTCGACTTACCTGTCCGCAATGTCAGAAGGACGGCGTGTTCCGTTCACGGCCGGAATCTCCACGCGAGCACGTCGCCGCGTTGATTTGGATCGTCCCGTTCCACTGCCAGCACTGCAGCCACCGGTTCTTGGCCTGTCGATTGGGCGTCGACGAGCCGCACCACTCGATGGACCGGCGCGAGCATTTGCGTATTCCGGTCCGGCTCTTCCTTTCATTTTCCGGCGGGAAAGTGCGAGGCGAAGGCACGGTGATGGATCTGTCGATGGGAGGCTGCATCATCAAGAGTCAGACGCAGGTCCATGTCGATGATATTTTCTATCTGGAGATCGCCGTTACCGAAGACGAATCTCCGGTCGAAGTGGCGGCCATGGTGCGTTCGGTGAGCACGCGCGGGATCGCGTTTAAGTTCCTCCGGAAGGCCCAAGAGAACAAACGCCTGATGGCTTTCATTCAATCGAATGCAGGGGCCACCTCCACCGTTCTCTCCAAGGCCGTCGAGCCGACAGCCTCCCGCTAACTTCTTCAAG
>JAHFES010000123.1:0-2076 GCA_023248355.1 Nitrospiraceae bacterium | reverse complement strand
CATGCCAGACGATGGATGCCAGAAGGCGAGTTCAATGGCACTGCCCTGATAAATCCCCAGCGTGCGATGCCGGACCTGAAACCCGCCCGGTAAGTGAGAAGACCGTTCCAGCGACATCGGTGCTCGTGGCCTCAGTATCTAAACGACAAAGCCCATGATAGCATGCCCGGCACAGCGCGACACAGACTGTGCGCGCTCACGTCGAAGGAGGACCGTCATGGGCAGACGCATCTCGACACTCGCCACTATCGTCATCATCGCCGGTTTCGCAGGGCTATCAGGGTGCGGATACAACGATCTCCAGGGATTGGACGAAGATACGAAAGCCGCCTGGAGCGAAGTCGTCAATCAGTACCAGCGCCGGGCCGATCTCATTCCCAACCTGGTCGCCACGGTGAAGGGATACGCCGCGCACGAGAAAGATACGCTCGAAGGCGTCGTGCAGGCGCGCGCCCAGGCCACCGGCATCCAAGTGACGCCGGAGACGCTGAAAGATCCGGCGGCATTCGAGAAATTCCAACAGGCACAGGCTGGTCTCACGTCGGCCTTGGGCCGCCTCATTGCCATCGCAGAAAACTATCCCAATCTGAAAGCCGATCAAAACTTCCGTGATCTGCAGAGCCAGCTTGAAGGGACGGAGAACCGCATCGCCGTTGCGCGCAAACGCTACATCGACCGGGTCGCCGAGTACAACAAGATGGTCCGCTACTTTCCCACCAACCTGACGGCGAAGTTCCTGCTCCATATGGAAGAGAAGCCGAATTTCACCGTGGCGGACGAGAAGGCCGTGGCTAAGCCGCCAGAGGTGAAATTCTAGGCTCAGGTTGAGGCTTAGGTTGAAGAAAAAGACGTCGAAAGGAAGAGCTACCTCAGCTTTAGTCTTCTGCCTCACCTTAGCCTTAACCTGGACCTTAAGCTCAGCATCCTGGGCGCTCGACGTCCCGCCACTCACGGGCCGCGTGGTGGATCTCGCGCACGTTCTCCCGGCAGACGTTGCGGCGTCGCTCACCAGCGACCTCGACGCGCACGAAACCAAGACCAGCAATCAAGTCGCTGTCCTCGTTCTCCCGTCGCTCGAAGGGGAGCCGATCGAATCGTTCGCTCATCGTGTCGCTACCACCTGGAAGCTTGGGCAGAAGGGGACCGATAACGGCGTGCTGTTACTCGTCGCTCTGCGCGAGCGAAAAGTCCGCATCGAAGTCGGGTACGGTCTCGAAGGCACCTTGACGGATCTCCGCTCCGCCCACATCATTCGTAATGAGATTGTCCCGCGTTTTCGGGCGGGCGATATTCCGGCAGGAATCCAGGCCGGGGTCGAGGCGATCCTGGGCAGCATCGAAGGCAGCTACAAGGCCGAAGAAGTGCCGTCGGCTCACGGTCGTTCTGGCCAGGAGCCGGGCGCGATGCAGTATGTGATCATCGGCATCTTCGTGGGCGTCATGGCCGGCATCGTGCTGAGCCACGGACTCCAACGCACTCGTGCGCTGCTGGGGAGCGCACTCGCGTTCCTCGTTGCGCAGTCTGCCGGTCTGTTGTTGGGGCTGACGGCCGCCGGGGTGACGGCCTTGTTACTGTGGCTCCTCCTTCAGGCTAATCGGGGTGGAGGAAAGGGCGGAGGCTGGGGACCTGATTTCCTGCCGGGATCGGGTGGATTCGGCGGGTCGTTTGGCGGTGGCGGCGGATTCAGCGGTGGCGGTGGAGATTTCGGCGGCGGCGGCGCCTCGGGAGATTGGTAGATGATGCGGTTCACCGACAGAGAACGAACGCGCATCGCACAAGCGGTGCAGCAGGCCGAGCGGGAGACGAAAGGGGAAATTGTCCCGATGATCGTCCCGGCCTCGGCCTTCTATCGCGAAGCAGGTTATCGGGCGGGACTCATCCTGGCCTGGTTGACGCTCGCCATCTTGCTCACTGTAGAAATCTACTGGCTGCCCTGGGGCTGGCATGCGGGCAATGCGGGCTGGTTGTTGCTGGCCGTGCTGGCTGCGTACGGGGTCGGGCAGTGGCTCGGCAGGATTCCGGTCATCATTCGCCTCGTCACATCACGCGAGCGCCTGGCGCATAAAGTGAAACTGC
>JAHFES010000122.1 GCA_023248355.1 Nitrospiraceae bacterium | reverse complement strand
CTATGGCCTGCTCTGTGTTGCAGTTGTCATGCAGATGCTGGGTACACCCACCTCACTATGGACGCTCGATTTTGAAACAGACATCGTGGAAGCGTCGTTGCTTGAAGGACTGTCCCTCCCACCAAGTCAGGTCACACTCTCTCCTGTCCTGACAAAGCATCACTACCTGGAGTCATCCTTCCGCATTCAGTCCGTACTCCTCGAAGAAATCCTCTTTCGTCCACCGTACCTCCAGCGTTCACCAATGTCACACGCCTGAGCCTTCATAGGCGTGTGAGTCATCGGCCTGTACGCACCTGACACATTCACCAGGCCTTGCGCTCACACCCTCTCGCTCAGACCAGCCTGAAAAAGGATTCCGTCACGGAGGGTACGATGTCAGACTTTCACTTGGTGTTCAGTTGTGCGGTCTGTCGAAAAGTGCGGGACGATCAGTGGGACGGGGCCAATGAACAGGAATGGTGTACGTTCGTCGACTTTCTGCGGCGCCATCAAGCCTATGCGGATGACGTGATCTTGTCCGAATGCTACTGCCCGGACTGCGCGCTCTCCTACGATCGCCTGGTTCACTATGGCCAGGCGGAACTCGACGCCCTGCCATGAACGGGCCAGGCTCACCTCTTCCGAACACGCGCGTGGTCGATGGGCTTGAGTCAGTGCCCTACCTCAAAAAGATCATCCAGAGGTAGACCGCACTGAGCGTGATGGACCCGAGCATGACGGGAAACCCGAACTTGAAAAACTGCCAGAAGGTAATACGGTAGCCGGCCTTCCGCGCCAGATCCACAATCACCACGTTGGCGCTTGCGCCGATCAGCGTGCCGTTCCCGCCCAAACAAGCCCCCAGCGCCAAGGCCCACCACAGCGGTATGATGTCCGGCTGATGCACCAAGGTGGCATAGTCCGAGATATCAGGGTGAAGCGACCGGGCGAGATCCACGATCAACGGATTCATCGCCGCGACGTAGGGAATGTTATCCACCGCAGCCGACAGGATGGCCGACCCCCAGAGCACCGCCATCGTTGATCCCGCGAGATTCCCACGCGTCACCGCTACCAACTGATCCGCCAGATAGCGAATCACGCCGACCTTGACCAATCCACCGACCAACACGAACAGTCCGATAAAAAAGAAGATGGTTTTCCATTCGACATCGGTCAAATACGACAACTCTTCCGCATCCTCCGGCTTTCGTCTCGCGTGACCCATCAGCATGAACAGGCTCGCCCCGAGAAGTGCGATCGTGGCCGGCTCAAGATGAATGAGCGAATGCAGACAGAATCCCACGTTGACGATCCCCAGCAGCCAGAGACAGCGATGCAAGAACGGTCGATCTTGGACGGCCTCTCGCGAATTCAATTCCAGAACAGCCGTTTGGAGATGCGGCGCCACGGTCATCGTGCGCCCAAAAACGACCCAGAGCGCAGCCACGAACAGAGCCATGATCACCACCGCGATGGGCCCCAAGACGATCAGAAAGTCGAGATAGCTCAACTCCGCTTTGCTGGCGATCATGATATTCGGCGGATCACCGACCAGCGTGGCGGTCCCACCAATATTCGACGCGAGCGCCTCGGTCACGAGAAATGAAATGGGGTTGAGATCTAATCGCTTGGCAATCGATAAGGTGACCGGCGCCATCAGCAACACGGTCGTCACGTTATCGAGCATCGCCGAGAGCCCCGCCGTCAGCAACGCGAGCAGCACCAGCAAACGAAACGGTTTGGCGTCGGCCCGCTGGGCCGCCCAGATGGCCAGGACTTCGAAGAGGCCCGTCTCACGGACGATGTTAATGATCACCATCATCCCAATCAGCAGAAACACGACGTTGTAATCGACACCAAACTCATGGGAGTAAAACGCTTCGTCCTGAGAGACGACCCCGAGTCCGATCATCAGAGCTGCCCCGAACAACGCCACAATGGTTTTATGGATCCGCTCGGTCATGATGACCAGATAGGACACACCGAAGATCAGGAGGGCCAGGGACATGGAAGACATTCAATACCCTTTGTTGCGTTAAAGATGCGCTGCGTCTCAGAATCTGCCACGCATTATCCGGACAGCGCTACTCCAATGCAATGAGAGTCGTCTTTTGTGATGCCGCCCATGGAAAACACGCGCTGAGAGCATTTTCTTCTTTCCTATCTCTGCCACGCACATTAGGATAGTGGTCATGTCGTCGCAGACAAATCTCCAGAACGAAGACATCGATCGCCTCATCGCGGGCACCCACTGGGATCCTCGCTCCGTACTCGGCCCGCATTCCGTTACCGTGAACGGCACGCCCGCCCTCGTCATTCGCACCTGGCTCCCCTATGCCACGCAGGTGGACATCCTCTCGACGCAGGGGCCTCCTCTTCGGATGGCTCGTATTCACGAGGCCGGCTTGTTTGAAGCCATCGCCCCGTCAGAAGCTCAGGTGCGGTCCTATCGGTTAAGAACCACCCAGCATGACGGCTCAATCGTCGAGCAGTCCGATCCCTATGCCTTTCCGCCGCTCTTGACGGATTTCGATCTCCATCTGTTTGGCGAAGGAACCTTCTACAAAGCGTACGAAAGTCTCGGCGCCCATGTCCGCACGGTCGATCGCATTACCGGTGTCCACTTTGTGGTCTGGGCGCCCAATGCCGCTCGCGTGAGCGTCGTCGGCGACTTCAATCGGTGGGATGGGCGCTGTCATCCTATGACCAACCGAGGCGCCACCGGATTGTGGGAGATCTTCATTCCCGATCTCCCTGAACACACCCTCTACAAATACGAGATCCTGGCCCGACAGCAGGACGCGCTTCTCGTGAAAGCCGATCCCTACGCCCAGGCGAGTGAACTTCGTCCGCGCACCGCCTCGATCGTGCGCGATCTCTCCCGGTACACCTGGCACGATGAGGCGTGGATGACCGAACGGGCTCAATGGAATCCGCTGACAGCCCCTCTCTCCATCTACGAAGTCCACTTGGGGTCGTGGATGCGTGTCCCGGAAGAAGCGAACCGCTGGCTCACCTATCACGAGCTGGCACAGAGACTGATCCCCTACGCCAAGGATCTCGGCTATACACATCTTGAGCTGATGCCGGTCACCGAACATCCCTTCGATGGATCATGGGGCTATCAGGCGACGGGCTATTTCGCCGCTACGAGCCGCTACGGTCCGCCGGAAGACTTTATGGCGTTCGTGGACGCAGCCCACCAAGCAGGCCTTGGGGTGATCATGGACTGGGCCCCGGCGCACTTTCCGGATGACCCGCACGGGCTGGCGACATTCGATGGCACCCATCTCTACGACCATGCCGACCCGCGCCTCGGCTACCATCCCGACTGGCACAGCCGCATCTTCAATTATGATCGTGCGGAGGTCCGCACGTTTCTCATCAACAGCGCGCTCTATTGGTTGGACAAGTTTCACATCGACGGCCTGCGGGTGGACGCGGTGGCTTCGATGCTCTATCTCGATTACGGACGAAAATCCGGCGAATGGATTCCCAATGAATACGGCGGACGCGAGAACCTCGGGGCGGTGACGCTCCTGAAAGAACTCAATGTCCTGGTCCATCGGGAATTTCCCGGTGCGATCACGATCGCGGAAGAATCCACATCCTGGCCCGGCGTCTCACGACCGACCTACACGGGTGGACTCGGCTTTACGTTCAAGTGGAATATGGGCTGGATGCACGACATGCTGGACTACTTTGGACATGAGCCGGTTCATCGGCGCTTTCACCAAAACCAGATCACGTTTGGCTTGCTCTACGCCTTTACCGAGAACTTTGTGCTCCCGCTCTCGCATGACGAAGTCGTGCACGGCAAGCGTACCCTGCTCGACAAGATGCCGGGCGATGTGTGGCAGCAGTTTGCCAATCTCCGCGCGCTCTATGGATACATGTACGGCCACCCCGGAAAGAAGATGCTCTTTATGGGGGGCGAATTCGGCCAATGGCGGGAATGGAACCACGACACCAGCCTCGACTGGCATCTCTGCGATCTCGAACCGCACCACGGTCTTCAGCGCCTGATTCGGGATCTGAATCGCCTGTATCGCGAGGAACCGGCGTTACACGAAGCGGATTTTGACTGGACAGGATTTCAGTGGATCGACTTCAACGACGCCGACAACTCCGTCATTGCCTATCTCCGAAAGGGAACTACCGAGGGGAATGCCATGGTCTGCGTGTGCAACTTTACCCCTGTGCCTCGCCACGGCTATCGCATTGGTGTGCCCGAAGGCGGGTGGTATCGAGAGATCTTCAACAGCGACGCCGCATCGTATGGCGGCAGTAACGTCGGCAACTTCGGCGGCGTCCACTCCAGCGAGAGTCCATGCCACGCGATGCCCCATTCCCTGACACTGACCCTTCCTCCACTCTCCGTGCTGTTCTTGAAACGACAGCCCGGCTAGCCTCTACGACGGATTTTTCGATTCCGGCTTGATGTCGAGCACTGTAATCTCGAACAAGAGTATTTTCCCAGCCAGTGGATGGTTGAAGTCGAGCACGACTGTCTCACTCTTCACTTCCGTCACCCGGGGAAACATGGACTGGCCATCAGGACTCTTGGCCTCAAGCTCGGTTCCCACCTTCCAGGCACTCTCCGGAATCTGACTCTTCATTACCTCCTGAAACGCCTTCGGGTCCACATCGCCATAGCCATCGACCGGCTTCACTTCGACATGCTTCGTATCGCCTACCGCCAACCCTTCCAGCGCTTTCTCAAGGCCCGGGACGATTTCATGCGAGCCATGGGTGTAGGTCATCGGCTCACGGCCGATGTTCGACTCCAGAACCGTCTTGTCCTCAAGTTTCAGCGTGTATTCGAGCGACACCTGCATCCCGGTTGAGACGGTCATCTTGGACCCGCTCGTGGGAGGCTCTGCGACAGCCTGAGCTCCATTGAAAAGGACAGCGAGAAACGCCGCACCCGACACCCATCTCATAGCTTGAATACGAGTCATCGACTGAACCTCCATAGGACTTACCAATGCCGGAAGGGACCAGAATCGAGATGCACGAATTTCGATCGCGGGTAATACCCCACGCCACCGAAGCCCAGTTCGAGCGCCGCCTGCCGAACCATTTTGGGATGAATACCAGAAATCTGCAGATCGACGGCCTGACCCTGCATATGCAAACTATTCTTAGCGGCCCGCCGACCGGATCGGATCAACATGGCATTATACTCGGGAGACCGGAACCCGGAGATAATGTGGATCTCGCGATCGCCTCCCAGTGTCTTCTGCACCAGATTCACATGCTCAAGCACCCGCACGTCGATGGCTGCGACCTCACCGGTGTAATGACAGCGCAAGATGTGATTGACATCGTCGAGCGCGTTGAGATCGTACTCTCCTTGCTCGTTTCGAAAGGTCACATCCAACCGCTCATCAGTCCAGACGTTAAACAATGTGAGCCGGCCGGCCGGAAGCTCACGGGCAAACGTCACCGAGGGGCAGACCAACCGACTACTCAGGATGGCAAGCCCTACGAGCGACGTGCGTAGAAGTGTTCGACGGGTCCAGGCCCATTTCGAGTCATTCGGATTGTCCACGGAAGCAGCTCCTGAGAGGGGTGCACTGCAATGACAAATTGAAGCGTGGTGATTTATTAGCAAAAAGCTTGAACCTGGTCAACCAATTTTTCTTTCGACCATCGACCATTTCGCCTCAGCTGATTTTGCGACTCCGCCTGCGAACGTTCAGCACACGGACCCCATGCCCCCGTCGTCGTAAGATCACTCGTAGCCTATGTCGCTCAGAAGTTGCCTATTCAAACCCCATATCAATTTCCTCCTGTATCAATTTCCTCCTAGACAGGGCTCATTCCGCCAGGTAAGATTGTAAAAATTCGTAGAGGGTACTTATGGCGACGATCTTGGTCATCGACGATGAACAATCCATCCGTGGCCTCCTCAAAGAGGTCCTGGAAAAGGCTGGGCACCGCGTGCTCGAAGCCGGAGACGGTCGAGAAGGTCTTGCCCTGTATCAGAAGCAGCCGGTCGACCTCGTCATCATGGATCTGTTGATGCCTGACACGGACGGTCTCGAAGCCACGCTCCAGCTGACGCGTGAGTATGTCGATGCCAAAGTGATCGCGATTACCGGTGCCCAAGGAGATCGTAACTTCCTGGACGTCGCGAAACTGTTCGGAGCCCGTCGCACGTTCGAGAAACCGTTTAACCTCAACCAGCTGATCCAAGCCGTGAACGAAGAACTCGCAACCTAGCAGACCCAGCGGCTCCGCCCCAATCCCCATTCCCTACAACAATTCTCTCAAGTCTCTCCGTGATCCGGCCGACAGAGTAGAACGGGCGTCATTCCGCCTACGGCAGTCCACACGACAGGTTGGAGCCACTCATGGGAGAGATCCGCAAACATCCTCGCTTCTCGGTCGATTTTGGCAGCACATTTTCAGGCGAGCAGTTTGCCGGCCAAGGCACCATCGCCGACTTAT
>JAHFES010000043.1 GCA_023248355.1 Nitrospiraceae bacterium | reverse complement strand
CACCGAGCAGAGCTTTGGGGCTGCGTGGATATATTTGAGCGTTCATTGAAGCTGCTCCCCCATTTCAGCATTTGAACCATACCCCTCAAATGCAATTTTTCCCCGAAGCCGACGAATACCTTCCTGCCCCTTCACTTTGATACGCAACCGAAGACCTTCCTCAACCACCGCTTTCTTGGTTGAAAGACCAGTGGCCGTCATCGCCTGCCGCATGAAGTTGTTGTCGATGACAATTTTAGTGCCCATAAAGCCCGATAGGGAATGTGTATACGTGGTCTAATAATGGACTCGCGCTACTAGGGAAGCAAGGAGAGCATGAACCGAGCATGGGAGAAGTTAGTTTCAGGATGTTCTCTGATGCGAGACACCATCTAGCTAGATCAATCATCCAAGACCCTCTTGGAATCTTGGGCCGATCTGAGTAGCATCGAAGACCATGGGAAAACGCGACTCAAAGAGCAGAACCCAAACGCGTTCGAACGCTGATCCCTTCAAAGACCTCACGTGGGACGACCTCCAGGAATGGGCCGGCGCCACCATCGTGTCTCGGGGACAGAGCTACCAGCGCAGCCGCCAGGTCCAAGAACTGGCCCGCACCTCGCGTGGAGGCCTGATCGCGTGGGTGCAAGGCACCCATCGTTACGCCACGAAGATCGAGACCAAATACAAAGAATTGATCTCTGCCTGCACCTGCCCATTCGGAGGCGTCTGCAAACATGCCGTCGCCGTGGTGCTGGACTATCTGGAACATGCGAAGCACAACCGCGCGCTCCTCACCGTGACAGAGCAGGACCACCGACTCCAGTTGTTGCAGAACACCGCTGATGAGGAGGAACGGGACGAGGAGGATGACGGAGACGAAGCGGACGACGACGTCGACCACCCTCCCCTCCGGCGATCGAGAAAAGCCGCTGCCGACACCTTGCCGGATTTTCTTGAACAGCACACAAAGGCGCAGTTGATCGCCCTGCTCCAGGATCTGGCTCAGCGCTACCCGGACGCCCTGCAGTTCTTGCAGGACCGGCATAACTTGTCGGTGGGGGCAGTTCCCAAGCTGGTCAAGGCCGTGCGGGCAGAGATTGCCGCACTCAGTGAGGAACCGGGCTGGAGCAATCACTGGAACGACGAGGGCTCTATCCCCAACTACTCACGGGTACGGGATCGCCTGAAGGCGTTGCTGGCCGAAGGCCACGCGGATGCGGTGGTGGACTTGGGAGCAGAACTGCTGGAAGCAGGCACGAGGCAGGTGGAGATGAGCCACGACGAAGGGGAGACCGGAGAGGAAATCGCCTCCTGCTTGGACATCGTCTTCCAAGCGCTGCCTCCCTCGTCCCGTTCTCCCGCCGAGCAGATGCGCTGGGCGGTGGAGGCCGACTTGTCCGATGCGTACGAACTATGCCGCGGCGCCAAGACATTCTGGGATCGGAAACATCCGGCGGCGGCCTGGAATGTTCTAGCCGAGCAGCTTGCCTTGCGCCTCGCGCAGGACCAGCCCACCAAAAGCCAGGATACGTTTCAGCGCGACTGCCTCAGCAACTGGCTCATCTTGGCGCTGGAACGCGCCGGCCGGCGTGAAGACATCATTCCTCTCTGCTTGCAAGAAGCAGAAAGAACAGGAAGCTACCTCCGCCTTGTCGAGCAGTTCAAAAAAGCCAAGCGGTGGGAAGAAGCAGAGCAATGGATACACAAGGGGATCGCGGCGACCGAGAAACATTGGCCCGGTATCGCCGATCAATTGCGGACAGCGTTCCGCGAGATACGGGAACGAGCACAGGATTGGCTCCGTGTCGCGGCCTTGCGCGCCGACGATTTCTTCAGAGAGCCAAGCCTGCAGACCTTTCAGGCGTTGCAGAAAGCGGCGCAGCGAGCCGGGACCTGGCCTGCCGTTCGGGCCGCAGCCATGCACTATCTGGAAACCGGGGCAGCTCCCCAACCTTCAACTCCTCCCTGGCCATTGCCTGAAAGCGGACTGAAGAATGCGACCGAGCCCCCACCGGTCCATCCGCCCCTGACCGACACGCTCATCGCGATTGCGATTGCCGAGAAACGGCCCGACGAAGTACTTCGCTGGTATGACCAGCGCAAGCCACGGTCACGAGGCTGGGATTATGGCTGGTTCGCAGAGGACAATATTGCCGAGGCAGTGGTGGAAACCTATCCCGACCGGGCTGTCGCCATCTGGAAACAGCTCGCTGAAAAACAGATCGCTCAGACGAAACCGAAAGCCTACGAGGAAGCCGCCCGCTATCTGCGTAAAGTCCACCGCATCCTGAAACAGCTGGAAAAGGAACAGGACTGGCAGCGCTATCTGGCAACACTACGGAAGGCCAACGAGCGCAAACGGCGGCTGGTCCAGATTCTCGACACCCTGGCCGGACATCGGATCATTGAAGGATTGCGATAGAAACGTGGCAGGAGTCTTTTATGATGAGATACGATCCCGCGACGGCGCCAGACCCGGATAAGTGGCTTGCCCTCGATGAGGCCCAGCGGCTCGAATTGGTCTCCGCTCATCATCGGCGAACGCGTGCGAAACTCCCGAATGTCCAGCTCCACGCGGCCGTTCACGTCATCGTCGAAAATCAGCTCGCTGAGAGGATCGACCTCGTCAGGGATACGCTGGAGCGGCTCAGGGCTGAAGGCTTGGACCGGCACGACGCCATCCACGCGATCAGCTCGGCACTGATCGGACATATGGGGGACCTGTTGTGGAAGAGCGCCAAGACACCCGATGTACACGAACCGTACTTCCAGGCCCTGAGGGTTCTCACGGCGAGCCGTTGGAGGAAAGGGACCGGCATGGGCCGGCAGGTAATACCACATGGGGCCACATTGCCAGTCACGTTGACCTTGCGGGAACGCGATCTCATTCGTGATGAGACATTCTGCGATCCCGACTTCGCAACGTGTGCGGTTGTGGACGGCACAGGAATCCGGGTGGACCTGTCACTGGATGACATCGAGGAGATTCAGGGCTACGTGGCTGCGGAGGCCAACCACACGAACAACTCCACACGCCGGAAAGAACTTGATCGACTGTTCGACAAGCTCCAAGTGTTTCTGGATACCTACAATGACCAGAGCGAGTAAAACAGCAGACAAGTCGAACCGGAACGGAAAACTCTTACTTCGCTCCCAGCCCTGCCTGATTCAGGAAATCTACTAATCGCTGATAGCTGCTTATGGGATCAGCAGACACGGGTCTCTCCACCCACCGTTTTCCGTGTGCAACCCAGTGACGGTACTGACGGAGACGCGTCACGTCCTCGAACACCGTGGACGAGACGCGTGGTTCAAAGTGTTCGATAGCCGTATCAACCCCTCGTGCTCGTTCACGCGCTGTCCTGCTGCGAAGCGGAGACTTCGGGTGATCGAACAGGATACGCTCGAACATGGAGACCAAGGCTACAATGGCCCAATCATCCAGTTCCGTTTTGGCCATGGCAAGTCGCCGTTTCGCCTCCCCCGGCGGTTGGCCTAAGAGAATGGTCCCGTGGAAGGTGGAACCTTTGGTGGACTTACTTACGAGCAAACTGGTGACGGTGAAACAATCGCGTAGTGTGAGATAGGTGTCCCGGATCGCGTCGAGTTCTGTCACGCGAGAGCGCGCTTGAGAAGATCGGTGAAGAGGCCTTCAGTAAGACGGGGGAACTCAGCGGGTTGTCTGCCCAATCCGTAAACCCATTTCCCCTTATCAGCGAGATACAAGAACATGTAACTCCCGTTCACCGACTCCATATCGACTCGGCCATCCGCACCTATAATGGTGCTTCCAATCGGCTTCACCGTCACGGATTTTCCAGCAGCGGTAAGTACAAGGCACGGTGCGGTATAGGTGCCGAGGTTCTCCTCGGTGATCTTGATCTTGTCCGGATGGATCTTGATCAGCTTCTCTCGCTGGGCCTCAGCAAGCCAGGATCGGATCTGCCTGAGCAAACCCTCCACCGCGTCGAGCCACTCCTTCTGCCGCTGAGATCGCCGGTGCGGCGAATCGGTTTCTTTTTGCCGTCGCAAGAATTCGGTGATTGCGGTCATCGGATTACCTCATGCTGTAAACGACGCGCTCCACTGTACCAGCTTCACAAACCCGAAGCCAAGACCGTGAGCAACGAGCAGGGTCAGTGCTTGGCTGTGCATCTGTCGCCAACCTTGGAGTGCCGCGCAATGGCCAGGTAGTTGCGATTGGAGTTTGGCGCTGTGGTTTCTCACCAGAGCCTCAGCAAAGACATGCGATAGAACGGTGAAAAGTCAAGCAATGACCCCATCATTTGCTCGCTCAGTCGACTGCCGGGGATGTCTTCTCTGTGGTTCGCGAAGGTTGTGGCGGCTGAATGTGCTCTGGCCAGTACCGCACGCTCTGAAGGTATTCGGTCGACTCGGCGTGCTCTGCAAACTCCAGCAGGTTTCCCAACTTCTCAGAGAGTACGGCGCGCACGTCAGCAGGAGAGGCGAAAAAGAACTCCTTTCGATCATTTGCCCAGTTCACGCGACGCGCCGCGAAATGCTCGTGGAGCTCGTTTTCCAGGCTAACGGCGTCCTCAGAAAAGAAAATTGCGTGCACGTCGAAACGGAATGGGACTGACGCGTCTCCAAGTTCGTAGATGCGCTCGAGCGGTTCCAGCCGACGGGTTAGCCCAATCTTCACGACGTGATTGCCGAACGCACCGCGGTTTGAGATGATATAGACGTAGCCCGCCCGAATGTTGGCGGCACGGTAGTCGTTCTGAGCAATTGCACTGTCGATATCAGCGAGCTTGCGCTCGAGTTCAGGGTCGCTTGTACCATTCGCTCGGACCTTCTCGATCACCGTCAGGATATGGTTTCGCTCCTTGTCAAGACGTTCTCGCGCGGCAGCAAGTTCTACCTCGACCTTGCGCTCCTCGCGCAGCCGCTCCCGCTCAGCGCGTGCCACCTCTCGCTCTTCCTCCTTCTTCACCAAGTAATCGGCCGTGAGCTCAATTTCTTCGATACGTAGGGCATGGAACTGGTCTGCGATACGCATCTCCATCATCTTGCCAAGCTTTGCGATCGCCGTTCTGGCCGTGTCAAGCCGCTTGATGGCAATCACGGTGTTTCCTGCGCGAAGCGACCGCACTACGTTCTCGGCTTCAGCGTTGTAGGCGCGGAGCATCAGCTTCGCCAAGTCGTTCGTCATCGCACGGCCCTTTGCCAACGAACCGTCGAAAGTGAACATGTTCGACTTTTCGATCGCGGCGCCCGCCTTGATCGTCTCAGCGATCCGAGCCGCTACGTCATCGAGTCGCTCTCGATAGGCAAGCGCGTTTTCAAGAGGGTGGTGATACCGATAGATCCCGACGTCCTGAAGAACGCGTTCGTCGTCGAGGACAACGGCGTTGCCTGAGTCCGTACCGAGGGACTCCAAGCGTGCGCGCAAGGCCGCGTTCTCCGCCTCCAAGAACGCGATCCTCTGGTCCATACTCGCTGGAGAATGCGGCTCAGATTCACCGTGAGACTTCTCCGCAGCGGCAGAGGGATCTGAGCCGCTGCCGAATACACTATCTCCCATTGGGGTACCGTCTGGAATCCAAAGCTGCCAACCAGGTGGCGGGGCAGGCCAAGCAGGATCTGGTTTCCAGCCATTTGGGGGCGTCCACCCCATGGGGGGCTTAGGCCAGCCGGGCGGCGGATTGAAGACTACCGGGCCGCGCTGGGTCACGACCGACGGACTCCAGAACGCTCGGCGGCGACCAGGCTATACGGGTTCTTCGAAGCAACAGCGCCAAGCCGTCCCAGCGTGAGTGCAGGCACAACTGCCGACAATTCGAACGCAAGGAACGACTCGCGCTCGGCGGCTGCAATCACGAACGGTATGTAGGCCCGATTGCCTGTCGCGGGATCAATTGTGTTGGTACCCACCTCCAGCGAAATCGTCTTGATGAGGCCACGGCGGTCAGACTCGAACACTTCATGGAAAGATCTGAGCGCTACCTGATGAATTGCGCCGGCATATCGGTCGCGACACTCCTTTTGTGAGAGCGGCGTCGCAGTAATCTCGTCAGTGGCCTTCGTGTACTTGTAGGACTTGATTGCGGGGATCTCACCTGGACCGGACACCAATACCTGAAGGCGAAGCTCAGCCGTCGAGGGATTGAACTCGAACTCATGCGCGGCCTGGAAATGATCGGGATACACCGAATTCGATAGAACGATAGAGACGTACTCCTGGATCGCGTCAGCAGTGCTGTACCCCAGATTCGTGACCAGTTCGTCAAGCCTCCTGTTACGGTCGCCAGCCTCAGATTCGCGTACGGCGCACTCTTTGGCGTAGCGTTCGCGTTCAGACCTGAGCGCGTCAAGGCGTCGCGCCTCATCTCGGGCGCGGACCTCTTCGGCCTTTTGGTGCCGCGCCAGCACGTCATGGCACGCTGCGCGCCATTCCACTAAAGCTCGCTCGTGCGCCTGCTGCGCGTTCTCTATGGCTTCGGCGTACTTCTTCTTGCCGAAGAAGCTGGCTAGGCCTGTGGGTGGCTCGGGCAGCGCCAGAACCGGTTCGTTAGGAAGGAGCATACGGCTAGACTGAGGAAGCGGAACTTCAAGGTCGGTACGGTCAAATGGCGGGTGTGTCACTTCAACGCGAAGCGAATTGAGATCGACGTAGTCATCCACCCCAAGCGTAGAGGCGAGTAGCGAGTCGATCTCCCCGTAGATCTGTTCGAGCTTCCCGTTTCGCTCGATAACCTCCGCTTCCATAGCAGCTACATGCGCCTCGCGAGCCTCTTTCTCAAGGCGCTTTCGTTCAGAATCGGCCGCCTTAGCGAGCTGAGCCTGAACACGTTCCCAGTTCTTCTTCGTCTGTTCGGTTCGCGTAACTGCCGCGACATGGCGCCGAACGGCATCTCGCTCATCCCGTTCTCGCTCTCGAGCGGCTACGCGAGACTGATGCTGAAGCTCCGCAAAGAATCCCCGTCGTGCCATGATACTCATCCTTTCTGCTTTTGACCGATAGCAGGCATCGCGCGAAGAATACTACCTGGTGCTCACTGCCACCCAACTATTACGTGAGCAGCGGCAGGGACATAGCTACCGACAGCCTATCCCTGACCGTGCCAGAACTCTGGTGGCTGAAAAGCTGAGAGATCATCCGCATTTCGAGGATCTGTGTCAATAACCGCCCACAAGGATACACTGCCATTCGCACGGCCTATCTCCCTCTTGGCCCGCAGCCTACTTCTGCCGCGCGGGGCCGCACAGTGTACCCAACCCTAACCAGTCTGCGAAAATTCGAATGGTGTCTGGAACTGTTTCAGACTTCAATAGGTGTGTCGGGGTGCAGAGCGAACCTTGCGAAGGAGCGAGGTACTTCCAATCTTTAGAGGAGTGGCCAAGGCTGCCCTTTACTACGCGCATCGAACGATATAGATGCTCCCTCTAAGCTTGCTCGTTATCTCTCCAGGGATGGGGGCTGATTGATCTTCCACTGCGCGCGTCCAACGAGGGCCTTCTGAGGCCGCGCGTTGCGCGAGCACAGAAGATCATCAGGCTTCATCCCCTCCGCGTTCTGAGAGCAAAGGGGCGTAACCAGGCTGGCCTTAGACTTAATCGAGGGGAAACTTTAGGAGGCTAACTTCTTGGCAGACTTTCCGACTTGCAAGTACTTATCAATCCCCGCCGCCATCTTGCAGCCTTCGGCGATGGCACACATGATAAGCGAGGCGCCGTCTTAATCTGAACTACTTCTTTCTCTTCACCGTCCTCGCAGCCTTCGCTTTTCTGATCATGGGAGGCTGCTTGAGGAGCACAGCAATATCTTTCCATAACTCCGGCATGTCGAGGGCTCGACCGAACTCCTGCACATACCGCTGGATATAACCTACATCGAGCTTGGCTTGCGACTCGACGATCCCTCGAATATCCTCAAGATCCTTTGGGCGATGCGCGACGGCTTTCATCACGATTAAGTCTTCCGGCGTCGGCATCGGGATCTCGACACCTCCACGCCGTTTGATCGTCGCCCGCTTCGCGGCGAGTAATTCAAACGGGAGTCGCCCCTGATTGATGTCGATCGGAATTCCCGTAGCATCGTGCCGTAACAACAACATAGCCGACCGGCGCATAAACTCAGCAGAATGCAGGCCTCTGGGACTAATCCCTTCGGTAGCGGCTTGAATCAGAAACTGATCGACATCCTCATCGTCGATGACCACCGTCGCATCGATGTCCACAGTCAAACGCGGCTGCCCCAGCAAGCTAGACGCCACACCGCCGATGACCATGCCCTGCTTACGGGATTTCTTTAGGAGCTCGCTCAATGCACGGAGAGCGGGAAACAGAGGAGAGAGAAACTTCGATTCTAAGCTGCGAGGCCTTTTAGACGGCGCCACCGTTGTTGGACCTCTCTTTCACCTTTCCGTCTTGCAGCGGCGTACCGTTTCAGCAATCCCAATTCGAGAGCGGCTTGATAACACTGATCGAGCTGTTGGCACTTCTCATCAAAGGACAGACAGCGGCGCTCAGCCTGCTGGACACTCTCGGCCAACTGCCATCGCTGACGAAACTCCTGAGCCTCTTTCTTGGTCATTTCCCTGCTGCCTTCGCCGATTTTCCCGCCTGCAGATACTTATCGACGCCCGCTGCCAGCTTGCGCCCTTCCGCAATGGCCCACACGATGAGCGAGGCGCCGCGTTTGGTATCGCCGCCGGCAAAGACGCCGTCGAGGTTGGTCATGAAATTTTCGTCTACACCCACTGCGCCTCGCTGGTCGTACTTTACCCCCAGGCTGTTGAGCAAGCCATTCTTGACCGGGCCAGTGAAGCCCATCGCGAGGAGAACCAGGTCGGCATCCATATCGAAATCGCTGTTGGGGATCGGCGTGAACTTGCCGCCCTCGAACTTCACGCGGTTTCCATGAAGCTTGGTGACATGGCCATTGTGGCCGGTCAACTTGGTAGTGGACACGCTCCACTGCCGGTCGCAGCCTTCTTCGTGCGCATGCGACGTACGGAGCTGCATCGGCCAAAGCGGCCAGGGTGTAGACCCCGCGCGCTGTGGCGGAGGCTCCGGCAACAACTCGAATTGATGCGCTTCCACGCACCCCTGCCGATGCGCGGTGCCCAAACAGTCTGATCCAGTGTCGCCGCCGCCGATAATCACGACGCGCTTGCCCTTCGCCGTAATCGGCTCATCGGTGATCGGAATTCCCGCGTTGCGCTTGTTCTGCTGCGTGAGATAGTCCATCGCCAAGTGAACGCCCTTGAGTTCACGCCCTGGGATCGGCAGCTCGCGGGCTTGCTCCGCGCCTATGGTCAGTCCGACTGCATCGAACTGCGCTCGCAGTTGCTCGCCCGTGAGATCACTTCCAATCGTCACACCGGTCTTGAACTCGACGCCTTCGGCCTTCATCTGCTCCAACCGACGGTCGATGACCCATTTTTCCATCTTAAAATCGGGGATGCCGTAACGAAGCAGGCCGCCGATGCGATCGGACTTCTCAAAAATGATGACGCTATGCCCCGCGCGCGCAAGTTGTTGCGCGGCAGCAAGACCAGCCGGCCCAGACCCAACGATCGCCACGGTCTTCCCTGTCTTGGCCACCGGCAGAATCGGCTCCACGTAGCCTTCATTGAATCCACGGTCAATGATGTTCCACTCGAGGATGCGGATGGACACCGGATCTTCATTGATGCCCAGCACGCAAGCGCCTTCGCAGGGCGCGGGACAGAGACGGCCGGTAAATTCAGGGAAATTGTTCGTGGTATGCAGCGCTTTCAGCGCGTCTTTCCAACGGCCACGATAGACGAGATCATTCCATTCCGGAATCAGATTGACGACCGGACAACCGGTGGTGCCCTGGCAGAAAGGCACGCCGCAATCCATGCAGCGCGCGCCCTGAGTCTTGAGCTTCTCCTCGGCGATCGGCTCGTACATCTCCTTCCAGTCAAGCATGCGCAGCTCGACCGGCTTCCGCTTGGGACCCTCGCGGGCGTATTTCATGAAACCTTTTGGATCACCCATTTTTCATTCGTCTCTCGTCGTTCGTCGCTCGTCTCTCGCAAACCGCATCACGTTTCACTTCTTACGTTTCACGTTTTACGCCTTCGCCGCGGCCTTCTTTTTGCGTTCTTGCAGCACCCGCTTATAGTCGGTCGGCATCACCTTCACAAACTTCGGCAGCAAGCCCTCCCACGCATCCAGGATGCGCTTCGCGTTCCGGCTGCCGGTGTGCATGAAGTGCGATGCGATCATCTCGTGCAAGAGCTTTTTATCGTCTTTTGTGGTGACCTTTTCCAATTCCACCATACCGAGGTTGCAACGGGATTGAAACTTGTCGAGTTCATCCAACACGAAAGCCACGCCGCCCGACATGCCTGCGGCAAAATTCCGGCCCGTTCGACCGAGTACCACGACAACACCGCCGGTCATATATTCACAGCCGTGATCGCCGGTGCCTTCCACGACCGTACGCGCGCCGCTGTTCCGCACCGCAAACCGCTCACCCGCCATGCCATAGAAATAGGCTTCGCCTTGCGTCGCGCCATAGAGCGATGTGTTCCCGATCAGAATCGTCTCTTCCGGCGTATAGAGCGCGTTTTTCGGCGGGAACACGATGATCCTGCCGCCGGAGAGGCCCTTCCCAAGATAGTCGTTGGACTCGCCTTCCAACGTCAGCGTGATCCCACGCGATAGAAACGCGCCGAACGATTGACCGGCCGACCCAGTGAACTTGATCGAGATGGTATCGGGCGACAGTCCCTCCAACCCGTACTTCTTCGCAATGCGGCTCGACAACATCGTGCCGACCGTCCGGTTGACGTTGCGAACCGGCAGATCGAGCGTGACCTTCTCGCCTTTTTCCAGCGCCGGCTTGCACAGCTCAATCAACTTATTGTCCAGAATATCGGCCAGCCCGTGATCCTGTTTCTGCACGCAATAACGCGGCACGTCCGGTCCCACCTCCGGCGTCTTCAAGAGCGGCGTGAGGTCGAGCCCCTTGGCCTTCCAATGGTCGATGGCCTTTTGCACTTTGAGTTTGTCGACACGACCGACCATTTCGTTGATCGTCCGAAATCCCAGCTTGGCCATGATCTGCCGGAGTTCTTCGGCGATGAAGAAGAAAAAATTGACGATGTGCTCCGGTTGCCCTCTGAACTTCTTGCGGAGTTCGGGATCCTGCGTCGCGATACCGACCGGGCAGGTATTGAGATGGCACTTCCGCATCATGATGCAGCCTTCCACGATCAACGGCGCCGTGGCAAAGCCGTACTCTTCCGCTCCCAACAGCGTGGCAATGGCGACATCCCGTCCGGTCTTCATCTGACCATCGGTCTCGACGCGGATCCGCCCGCGCAGGTCGTTCAGGACAAGGGTCTGATGGGTTTCCGCCAGCCCGAGCTCCCAGGGCACACCCGCATATTTGATCGACGACAAGGGTGATGCGCCGGTCCCGCCGGAATCGCCGCTGATCAGAACCTTATCGGCATGCGCCTTGGCCACGCCCGCTGCGACGGTGCCGACGCCCACTTCCGAGACCAACTTCACCGACACGGCCGCCTCGGGATTGGCATTCTTGAGGTCGAAAATCAGCTGCGCCAAATCTTCGATGGAATAAATGTCGTGATGCGGCGGCGGCGAAATCAGCTGCACCCCCGGTGTGGCGTAGCGGAACTTAGCGATGTTCTCATCGACCTTGTGGCCCGGCAACTGTCCGCCCTCGCCCGGCTTCGCCCCCTGGGCCATCTTGATCTGCAGTTCTTTCGCGTTCACCAGATAGTGGCTGGTGACGCCGAATCGCGCCGAGGCAACCTGCTTGATGTAGCTGTTCTTCGAATCGCCGTTCGGCAATGGCTTGAATCGCTCCGGATCTTCTCCGCCCTCCCCCGTATTGCTCTTGGCGCCGAGCCGATTCATCGCAATCGCCAGCGTCTCGTGGGCTTCCTTGCTGATCGAGCCGAACGACATCGCGCCCGTCGTAAACCGTTTGACAATCGCCTTGGCCGGCTCCACCTCATCGAGGGGAATCGGCTCGGGCAAGAACTTGAAGTCGAGGAGCCCGCGTAAATTGGAGCGCCGCTTGCTCTCGTCGTTGACGAGTTGCGAGAACTCCGCGAACGTCTTGGGGTCGTTCGACCTGGTCGCGTGCTGGAGTTTATAGATCGTATCCGGGTTCCAGTTGTGGTGCTCGCCCTGGATCCGATAGTGAATTTCGCCGCCGAAATCGAGCTGACGGATCGGCGCCGGCTCATAGGCTAATCGATGCCGCCGCAGCGTCTCTTCGCCGATGTCGTGAATGCTGATCCCTTCGACCCGAGACGGCGTCCCGGTGAAATAGCGGCCGATCAACTCATGGTCCAAGCCGATGGCCTCGAAGATCTGCGCGCCACAGTAAGATTGCACCGTAGAGATGCCCATCTTCGAGAAGACTTTCAGCAGGCCCTTATTGATCGCCTTGATGAACTTGCTTTCGGCGGTTTGGGCATCGAGCCCTTCCGGCAGATACCCGTCACGCTCCATGTCCACCAGCGATTCGAACACGAGATAGGGATTCACCGTGCCGGCGCCGTAGCCGATGAGACAGGCGAAGTGATGCACATCGCGCGGCTCGCCGCTTTCGACGGTCAGTCCGACTTCCGTTCTGGTGCATTCGCGCACGAGGTGATGATGGACGGCGGCCACGCCGAGCAGGCTCGGGATCGGCGCCCACTCTTCGTTGACCCCGCGGTCGCTCAAAATCAGGAACTTGTACCCTTCCTTGATCGCGTGTGAGGCCTGGCGGCACAGATCGTCCACCGCCGCGCCTAATCCCTCCGGCCCTTCGGCGACGCGGAAGAGCATCTTCAACGTCTTGCTCTTGAAATGCGGATCGGCGATCTCGCGGATTTTTTGGAGATCGGCGTTCGTCAGAATCGGCTGCTTCACACGGATGCGCCGGCAGGATTCCGGGTTCTCATCCATCAGATTCGGCTTGGGCCCGATGCTGGTCGTCAGCGACATGACCAGCTCCTCGCGGATCGGATCGATCGGCGGGTTCGTGACCTGCGCAAACAGCTGCTTGAAATATTTGAAGAGGAGCTGCGGCCGGTCGGACAACACGGCCAACGGCGTGTCCGTGCCCATCGACGAGATGGCTTCTTCCCCGTTCACGACCATCGGCGTGAGGACCATCTTCAACTCTTCGACCGTATACCCAAAGGCCTGCTGCCGCTGACGCGTGGTGGGATGATCCGGCTGGGGCACGTTCGTCGGCTCCGGCAACTCATCCAACGAAATCCGGTATTGCGTCACCCACGAGCGATAGGGTTTGCGGCTGACGATCTCTGCTTTCACTTCTTCGTCGTCGATCAGGCGGCCCTGGACGGTATCGATCAGGAACATGCGGCCCGGCATGAGCCGACCCTTCTGCCGAATCTTGTGCGTCTCCATCGGCAGCACCCCGGCTTCCGACGCGAGCACGACAATTCCATCGGTGGTGACTTGATAGCGGCAGGGACGCAGGCCGTTCCGGTCCAGCGTGGCTCCGATCAACTTGCCGTCGGTGAAACAGACGGCTGCGGGACCGTCCCAGGGCTCTTGCATCGCGGCGTGATATTCGTAGAACCCGCGGCGATCGAGATCCATCTGAGGATTGGCCACCCATGGTTCGGGAATGAGCATCATCATCACGTGCGGCAACGAGCGCCCGCCCATGGTCAGAAACTCAACGGCGTTATCCAGGCAGGCCGAGTCGCTCTGTTGCTCGGAGACAATCGGATAGAGCTTTTCGAGATCGGTACCGAACAGGTCGGAGTTGAGCCGTCCCTGGCGGGCCCGCATCCAATTCACGTTGCCCTTGAGCGTATTGATCTCGCCGTTGTGGCACAGGTAGCGATAGGGATGGGCCAGGGGCCACGTCGGGAAGGTGTTGGTGCTGAATCGTGAGTGGACCAACGCCAGCGCGCTGGTGAGGCTCGAATCCTTCAGATCCTGGTAATAGGCGGACATCTGGTGCGGCAGCAGCAGGCCCTTGTAGACGATGGTATTCGCCGACAAACTGGAAATGTAGAAGTACTCGCGTCCCTGTATCGCCGACTCGCGGACGGCACTTTCGACGCGCTTGCGAATGACGTACAGTTTGCGCTCAAACTGGCCTTCGTTGAGGACGTCGCGCGCAATAAAGACTTGCCGCATGAAGGGCTCGGTACTCCGCGCCACTGCACCGATGGTGTCGCTCTTGACCGGCACATCACGCCACCCCAACAGGCGTGCACCCTCTTCCACGATGATCGAACCGAAGAGTTTCTCACACTGTTGTCGGGCATCGGCGTGTGGTGGGAGAAACACCATTCCGACACCATACTCTCCCGCACTCGGGAGCCGAACACCCGCGTCGCCTGCCGTCCGCTTGAGAAATTCATGTGGAACCTGCAGCAAAATCCCTGCGCCATCGCCGGTGCATGGATCACAGCCCTGCGCCCCACGGTGCGTGAGATTCTCGAGGACTTGAAGCCCCTGTTGGACGATGGTATGGGACCTCTGTCCCTTGATATTGACGACAAAACCCACTCCACACGAGTCTTTCTCGTGTATAGGGTCATACAGGCCTTGCTTCGGTGGAAGCCCGGGTATACGCATCATTCAATCTCGTGTCACTGGAGGTGATGACTTCGCGGTCAGAGGCCACTCATACATGAAGAGGCAAGCACGCGATATCGTGTTGTTTTATTAGCAGTCTCTCTGTCGATATTGTATGCCACGCACATTACTGGATGGGCTCCCGCCCTGTCAAGATTGTGCGCGCCAATAAAGGCCCCGTTTGCTTGACTTTGTTTGCCCCTCTGCCCTACCATCCGCCGCATGCCAAACGGACCCAGCACCTCGACCATCAACAGCATGGCGGACGTCTGGGAGGCGTACCGCGAAGAGCTGGACGGGGTTGAAAATCAGGTCCTGGAAAATCTCGACTCCAGTGTCACCCTCGTCAATACGGTTGCCGCCCATATTCTCAGCAGCGGTGGAAAACGCGTCCGGCCTCTTCTCTTACTCCTTTCAGCGCGGCTCTGCGGTTACGGTGGACGCGATCATCATCAGCTCGGCAGCCTTATTGAGTTCATCCACACCGCCACCCTCCTCCACGATGACGTCGTCGATGAAGCGGATATTCGCCGTGGACGACGCACGGCCAGAAAAGTGTGGGGCAATCAGATCAGCATCCTTGTCGGCGATTACCTCTATTCCAAAGCCATGGCCCAGGTGGTCGAGTTCCGCAGCCAAGGCATTAACGAAGTGCTCGCCGAAGCCTGCACGAAAATGGCGGAGGGCGAGGTACTCCAGCTCTACTACAACGGCAACCCCGCCATGCCCGAATCGGACTACGTGAAGATCGTCGAACATAAGACCGCAGGCCTGATCGCGGCGGCCTGTCGCATGGGTGCGATCATCGCCGATGGCTCGGAGGAGAAACAGGATGCGCTCTTTCGGTTCGGCCAGTATCTCGGCATCGCGTTCCAGATCGCCGACGACACGCTGGATTACAACGCCAATGGCGAACGGCTCGGCAAAACGCTCGGCCAGGATCTGCGCCAAGGAAAAGCGACGCTCCCGCTCCTGCATCTGCTGCAACATTGCTCAGAACAGAATCGCCAAATGATTAAAGACCGGATGGAAACCAGAACGCTCAGTGAAGCCGACCTAGAGCAAATCCTCTCGCTGATGACCGAATACGGATCGATTACCTATGCCATGGACCGCGCCCAGACGTATATCGCCGCGGCGAAGCACGAACTCGAACTGTTTGAGGATGGTACTGCGCGGCGCGCTCTGGCCGTCGCCGCCGACTACATGATTACCCGCGACCGGTAGCTTTCTCCCCGTGTGTGTCACCGGCAGAAGACACCTCGTCGGAAGAAAGAGTCCATTCCTTCCAGTCGTTATCGCACGAACGACCACAACCACTCACACAGCAAGGGACCATTCATGTCACAGATCATTCCGTTTCACGGCACGCTCTATGATACGGCAGTCGTTGGCGACATCAAGAACGTCGTGGCCCCTCCATACGATATTATCGATGCCGCCGGCCAGAAGGCCTTGCATGACCGGCATCCTCAGAACATCATCCGCTTGGAACTGGGGCTCGATCAGGCCGGTGACAGCCCGACGCATAATCGCTATACCCGTGCCGCAGTCACCTTGAAAGACTGGCTCAAGAGCGGCGCGCTCAAGCGGGACGCACAACCAACCATCTACTATCACACGATCGAGTACGCCCCCCTCTTCTTGAGCCCAGGTGCGCCCACGAAAGTCCTCCGAGGCTTTCTTGTCGTGACCAAGCTCGAAGCGTTGGACTCCGGACACATTTACCCCCATGAAAATACGCGCGCAGCCGCGAAGACCGATCGGTTGAATCTCCTCGAAGCCTGCCGCACGAATTTCAGCCCCATTTGGTCGCTCTACTCAGATCCCCAAGGCCTCATCATCGGACTCCTTGAAACAGCGGTGAAAGGGACGCCGGCCCGTTACGATTTTCAGGACGACACAGGCTGCAGGCAACGCCTCTGGGCCGTGACAGACCCAACTGTGCTGAAGCAGATCGTGGACACGATGCAGAGCAAACCGCTCTTCATTGCAGACGGACACCATCGCTACGAAACAGCGCTGAACTATCAGACACTCCGTCGCCGACAGGCAGGCTCCCCTTCAGGTCTACAGCCCTACGACGGCGTCTTGATGCTCTTAGCGCCGTTGGAAGATCCAGGGTTGACAGTGCTGCCCACACACCGAGTGACGACGACCCCACTCCCCTCCTATGACCACATCAAAGCGCTATTGGGCGAGACGTTTGAGTTTCAGGAATTCCCCTTTACCGATGCCACCCAAGCCACAGTGCGCACGCAATTCATCCATGCACTGCGAACCAATGGCCGCACCATCCCCATGTTTGGGCTCGTTCTAACGGGAGGAGACCGGTACGCCACCCTCGCACTGAAACCGGCCCATCGCCCGTCAGCCCAAGCATCCCCGCGCACAAAGCTCGACGTGTCGCTTCTGCAACAACTCGTCGTCACAAAGCTCTGCTCCACGCAACAGGAACAGGAAGCGATCCTCTATACGAAAGACGATCATGAAGCGTTGGATTGGGTGGCCCAGGGAAAGGGAACCGGCGCCCTCTTGCTGAATGCCACAAAGGTCAGTGAGGTCCAGGCTGTCGCAACGGCAGGCGAACGCATGCCGCACAAATCGACCTACTTCTTTCCCAAGCCGCTCACGGGCTTGGTGATCAACGTCATGGAGGGCTAGAGCCAAGAAGCAACGGGCCTGAGGCTGGAACGATCCACCCCTCGCCCCTTGCCTCGCACCTCTCGCCGCGTTGAAACATTATGAAAGCGAAACTCCTCATTGTCGACGACCACGCTGACATCGTCACGATGCTGGAGGACCGCTTGCAGGCCTCCGGCTACAGCACGGTCGTCGCGCGTGACGGACAGCAGGCGATCGAGCAAGTCGAACAAGAGTCGCCTCACCTGGTGCTGCTTGACCTTGATCTCCCCAAACTCTCCGGCATCGAAGTTCTGAAACGCCTCTCCCAGCTGAAGCAGGCAGAAGACATTCCTGTCGTCGTCATGACCGCCCACGGTTCGATTCACGCCGCAGTCGAAGCCATGAAAGAAGGCGCCTACGACTTCCTGACCAAGCCCCTTGAGAAGGATCACCTGCTGATCGTGATTCGAAAGGCGTTGGAACGGGACTCCCTGCAACGTCAAGTCGCGTACCTTCGCTCTGAAGTCGCCGGCCGCTACGCCTCCATCGTCGGAAACAGCCCATCCATCCAAGCCGTGGTTCAGGCGGCACAACGGGCAGCCAAGTCCGATGCCAGCGTCCTCTTGCTTGGCGAGAGCGGCACCGGCAAGGAACTCTTCGCCCGATCCATCCATCAATGGAGCCATCGACATGCGATGCCGCTCATCGTCATCAACTGCGTGGCCTTGACGGAAACGCTGCTGGAAAACGAACTCTTCGGACACGAGCGCGGCGCCTTCACTGGAGCCGATCGTCAGCAAAAGGGAAAATTGGAAATGGCGGACGGCGGCACCGTGTTCCTCGACGAGATCGGGGATATGTCGTTCCCGTTACAAGCCAAGCTCCTGCGCGTGTTGCAGGACCGCGAGTTTCAACGGGTCGGCGGCACGAAGACAGTATCCGTGAATATTCGCATCATCGCCGCGACCAACAAAGACCTCCGGCAGGCGGTCAAGACCGGCCAGTTTCGCGAGGATCTCTATTTTCGGCTGAACGTCATCACGCTCACACTGCCCCTGCTACGGGAGCGCCGAGGGGATATCGTTCCTCTTGCCCAGTTCTTTCTCGACCGGCATATGAAGGATGCGAAACGTCACGGCATGACGCTCAGTCCCAGCACCATGGACGCCCTGACCCGCTACCCCTGGCCGGGCAACATCCGCGAACTCGACAATGCCATCGCGCGCGCCGTCGTCCTCAGCCCCAAGGACACGATCGAGCCCGACATGCTGGCCCTCATGCCCGATGATGCCAGCCTCCGCGCAAGAGGCGACGGACACCTGCCGTACCGTGATCTGCCGTACCATGACTCGATGGATGCACACAGCCGATACATCATCGCCAGAGCCATCGAACAGGCGGACGGCAATCAGACCAAGGCCGCCGAATTTCTCCGGCTCCAACGCACATACCTGGCTCGACTTATCAAACAGCAAAAAGAGAAACTGGACGGACGAGTACCGGAAGGCGATGAGTGAGAGAGTGGACTTGCAGGGAGCGCGCGGACGCATCCGCGTCAGCTAGACAGGACGATCTCCGACAAGACGACGATCTTCCAAACGAATGAGCCCGGCTCGGGCATCTTGTTCCGTCTGCGTATACCGCTCGGCCGTCCCCACATCCGACCAGTAGCCCTTCAGATCGTAACCGAGCACGGCGTCTCCTCGCTCGATGGCCGCCACATAGGGATCGATGATCGACGACGCCACGCCTTTTTTCACATCTCGCAGCAGCCGAGTATTCAAAATGTGGATCCCGGCAAACATGCGCGGGATCGTAGGGACAACACTGGGCAAACCCCTTCCCGTAATGCGCACAATCTGATCGCCTGCCCCCACTTCCACCAATCCCCAGCCCGCCGCGTCGGGATCATCTCGCAACACGAGCGTCGCCGCGGCCTTCCGAGTGCGGTGAAATGCACAGAGGGCTTCCAGATCCAATTCAAAGAGCGTATCCCCGTTCAACACCAAGACGGGTTCCCCGGAAAAATACGGCTCCGCCTGTTTAACCCCACCGCCGGTCCCGAGGATCATCGGTTCCTGCGAGTAGATAATCCGGAGGCCGAACTTCGAGCCGTTGCCCAGCGCCTGTTCGATCACCGGACCGAGGTGATGCAGATTGATCACCACATCGTGAAACCCATAGCGCTTCAGCAGCAGCAGATTCCAGATAATGAGCGGGGTACCCCCGACAGGCAGCAGCGGCTTGGGGATGGTGTTCGTGAGAGGTCTGAGGCGGGTTCCGAGCCCCGCCGCGAGGATCATGGCCTTCATAACGACGGTGATCGGTGATGGGTGATGAGTGAGCAGTTAGACTTCAACGGACCCACTTTGGACCTCCGAAACCCACTCATCACGCATCACTGATCACCCATCACTGTAGTTCAGGGACATACGGAGCGAGGTGCTTCCGGAGTGTTTCCAGCTCGGGATACTTCAGGAGATTCCGTTTGACATAGCTCAAGACCCGCGGAATATCCGCGAGGAACTTGGGATTCCCTTTGACGCGATCAATGTAGACGAATCGCCCGGCGGCCTTGAGATTGCGCTGGATACTGGTGAGATCAAAGAGGCGGCGGAACGCGGCGCGGTTGGTCCATACGAAGCGCCGCTCGGCGAGCCGATCGAGATAATAGGCCACGAGATCATCGACCAATGCTTCGTCAAGCTGGATATAGGCATCCCGCAAGAGCGACGCCAGGTCATAGGTGGCCGGCCCCATCAACGCATCCTGGAAGTCGATCACCCCGAGACGCAGCCCATCGACCATCAAGTTCCGCGAGTGATAATCCCGATGCGTAAAGACCCGGGGTTGGCCAGCCAGAATTTCAGCTATATTTTCAAACTCATGGCGAATGGCCGTCCAATCATCCGAGCACATCGGTTTCCCGCGACGCGCCACAATCCCACACTCGAGAAAGTGATCGAACTCCCACATCAGTAACGGCACATCGAAACTGCGATGAAACGCCAGGCACCCCGGATCAGCCGGTGTCGTGGCTTTGACTTGCATCTGCACCAAAACATTAATCGCCTGCTTATAGCGAGATTCCAGGTTAGGAGCATCGGCGTTACTGACGGCTTCCGCTAAGGTCAGATCGCCGAAATCTTCCAGGTACAGCAACCCTGCGATCTGATCGTAGTAATGGAGATTCGGTACCGACACACCGGCTTTCGCCAAATGCGACAAGATATTCAAGAACGGCAACTCGACAATCTGGTGCGTAGCGCCGCTCACCGCCTCTTCAGACTGCTTGAACCCTTCCGGTTCAGCGAGCTGCATGAGGATCACAGAATGCGGTGGCCCTCCTGCCACAGTCGCGCGATAGTAGCGCCGATTCGACGCATCACCGGCCAGCGGCGCCAACCCGCGCAAGACAAGACCAGGTGGAAGATGGGCCTCGATAGTCTGCGCAACAAGGGTCTGATCGGGAGGAGCCAAGGGAGCTTTTGGAGGAGCAGGATTGGCAGTGGACATACGCGGCGAATTATAGCGAGTG
>JAHFES010000121.1 GCA_023248355.1 Nitrospiraceae bacterium | reverse complement strand
CATGCTTCAAAGGGGAGAACGCCACGGACCGATGTCATGTTCGGGCCGGCCGGTGTCGCATACGTCTATCTCATCTATGGCATGTATCACTGTTTGAACGTGGTGACTGAGCGAGAGGAGTTTCCCGCGGCGGTGTTGATCAGAGCGGTTGAGATTGATGGTGAACTGATCGATGGACCAGGGCGTCTGTGCCGTGCGCTCGAGATTGACCGCTCCCTGAACCGACTCGACATGACGAGTGGAGACAGCCTGTGGTTTGAGGATCGGGGAGCCAACGTCCCGCGCGACGAGGTGGGCGCGTTCCCACGAATCGGCGTGGATTATGCTGAGGAATGGGCCAAGAAGCCCTGGCGATTCCGATTGCGGATGGTGTCGAGTACGAAGCCCAGGAAAGGCAAATCGTAGGCATCGAAGGGGCCAGATAGCTAGCCCGTAAAGTAGAAATGTGGACAAAAGAAAACGGGGACGCCGCATTGCTACGGCGTCCCCGTTTCATGTGTCGCTGAAAGTTCGACTACTCGATCTTACGATCTCCGGTGATCTTTGTGGCGGAGGTCACAGGAGGAGCAATCTTGATCTGTGGCCCTTGCACGTTCGGGAGCTGGCCTGCGCCCTGTCCCTCGGTGATCCGAGCATTGTCCGACTTCATCAGATTCTGTTGGCTGTGCTTGATGGAGTCCGCGGACTTCAGCAGTGTGGATTCCCCACGGGCATCCGACTGGCCAGGATCGTTCGCCGTCGGTTGGCCAGTCACGGGGCTCCCGCTGTTCTTCATGGGATAGCCCTCATGCTTAGGGAGGAGCGCTGGATTGGCCGAGGCCATCGACAGCATGAACAGTACACCGGACAGTGTCGCAACAGTGCCGATTACAAGCTTCATACCCCTACTCCTTTGAATAATGGTGGCTGGAGAAAATACGTTTAAGAACATTTAAAGCCTAAGGCCATATCAAGTGGCGGAGATCATAGCGATGGGGGGCTACCCCTGTCAAGCAGGAAAGCGGCGCCTGGGCGCTCGTTGTTCGTGAAGCGTATCTCGCTTGAGAGAGGAGCTGATGGCTGGAGAGGGAAAAGCGAATGGCTGATGGCTTATAGCACGAACAAAGAAAATCCTGATCGCTTGTGCTATTTGCCATAAGCTATAGGCTATTAGCTCTTTGGCTATCGGCCATACGCCATATGCTCTTAGCTTCTTGCGAGCGACGAGATACGCATAACGAGACTAGTTTGGCCGCTGAGGGGGTCTTCGGCTGCGCCCGCGGTGCCGGAAGGCTGGTCCACCACGACTCACACCGGGGAGGCGAATGGTCACGGTTGTCCCCTCGCCAGGCGCGCTGCTGAGGGCGATCGACCCACCGTGCTCTTCAATGATCTTTTTTACGGTTGCGAGACCCAAGCCAGTGCCGGATCGCTTGGTCGTGAAGAAAGGCTCGAAGACTTTGTCGAGAATCTCAGCCGGGATTGGGGATCCGTCGTTCTTGATGAGGATCTGAACTTCGATTCCGCGTCCCGCACGATGTTGCGTGACCTGGATATGGAGATGGCCGCCAGGGGTCATGGCCTCGCCGGCGTTCTTGAAGATGCTCAAGAAGACTTGCTGGAGCTTCGCTTCATCGGCCCGCACGGGGGCAATGATGTTGGCGTAATCTTTGGTAACGTGAATGCGGGTGACTTCGAGGTCGGTCCCGACGACGATGAGGGCGCTCTCCAGGATTTCTGGCACTCGACACAGACGCCGATTGAGTTCCAATGGCTTGGCAAAGTCCAGAATCTCGTTCAGGATCGCCTCGATTCTGATCAAATCGCGCATCGCATTTTCGACGCGTGTCTGCGGATCGAAGTCGAGAATGCCTTCGCCCGTCACCTCTTCAAGCTGTGCACGAATGGAGGCTAATGGTTCGCGGATTTCGGTAGCCAGGAACGCGCTGAACTCACCGATCGCCGCTTGGCGTTCCTGTTTCCGAATAATGGGTTCAGACGATGCGGCAGCAGGCGCTTGCGGGATAGGTTCTCCTGACTCGGTCACCGGGGCAGGGCCCGGAGCCGGTGGTGCAGGCGCCTGCAACAGATCCGCAAGCTTGAGGATAATGGGTTCGAGTGTGCGAGCATCGGTGGCTTGATAGCGTTGGGCTTCTTTCGATCCCAGGGTCAGCGTGCCGCCGACCTGGCCACGGACGAAGAAGGGGACGACGAGCGAAGACAGCAACCGATCTTTGAACAGGTGTTTGTGGTCGAGGAAACGCCCCTGTGTCGATGCAAGATCATGGTCGACGCGGGGTTTGCGGTGACGGACGGCCCACCCTGCGGCTGAGCTGTCGAGCGTGAGGCGTTGGCCCGGCTTAATGTCTTTCTTGGTATCTTTTTGATCACCCTTGGGGTCTCCCGCGATTCCTAAGACTTCTACATTTCCGGCGAGCGGATCGTAATGGCAGGCCCAGGCTCGATCGTAGGCGACGTATTGATTGGCCTCAGTCAGCACAGCCTCGATCTTTCCTTGCAACTCCGGCGTGAAGTGCGTGGTCAGTGCCGTAAACAGTTCCGCCCCGGTCGGCTGCGGGGGGCCCGGCTCCTGAGCCACATAGGGGCGACTCATCACAACGCTGGTATTGAAAAGTCCCTCGCGATCGAGCGCCTTGGTGATGCCGTCGCTCGCCTGGTCCAGTAAGGCTTTTTCCTTCTTGGCGAAGGCGGCCCCTTCCTTCCGTCCGAGGACGAGGTACCCGTAGCATCGATTCTGATGGCGGAGCGGGATTCCCAACATCGATTTGGCGCCCGGCGTGATCAATCGCAGGCGTATGGTGCGTCCGCCGTCCGAGTCTTGGCTGGTCGGAGCCAACGAGGCGACCGCTTGAGTCGACAGTGTGCGGAGAATGGTTTGGACGTCTCTCGGGGTGAACCCGCGCGACGCATGCCCCACCAGCGGGCCTTTCTCCTGATGAAAGATGGCCGCGAGCGCTGAATCCATCCCCAAATCATTGAGTGCGGAATTCAGCGTCCGTTGGAGAGTTGTTTCTGGTGTTGCTTTTGGTTGAGCAGCTGGGGTGATCATAGGGTTATTAGTGACACAGCGCGCGCATTCTAGCAACCACGGACAGGCAATTCAATGAAAACGCTGTGTTCCTTACTTAGGGTTGATGATTTTTGGAGGGCGACGCTCTACCACAAGCGGTTCTATAGGACGGCGGTCCACCGTCCAGCTATTGAGGACGGTCGTGACGATGCTGATCACCAGCGCGCCGCCGACGGCGGGCCAGAATCCGGAGACCGTGAATCCTTTAACCAAGTACGCCGTGAGTTCCAGCAGCAGCGCATTCAGCACGACGAGAAAGAGTCCCAATGAAAACACGATCAGGGGCAGGGTCAAGACGAAAAGAATGGGTCGGAGGACCAGATTCAAAATCGTCAGCACGAGGACGGCTGCAATCCCCGCGCTGAGGCTTTCCGCGTCCAGGCCGGGAACGGTGGCGACAGCCAGAAACACCGCCACCCCCGTGGTCAGAATGCGTGTGAGGGCGTTGCGCATCCCACCGTGGAACGGAGACTCGTGCATCACGCGAGAGACATGCATCGTGGGCATGGGGCGAGTCTACCGTGCGGCTACCGGCGCGTGTTTCGCAGCCGAATAATGAACGTCCGTAGCCGTGAGCACTTTCTTATCTTTCTCGTCTCTTGTCGCTTCGATGACGACGCGGTCGCCCACGGTCGGCGGTTCGGTCGATTTCGGGTTACCCTTTGCTTTGAAACGCGTCTGCTTCGTCAGTTTCACGGAGACCGCCGCCCCTTTGGGAGTTTTGACTTCAATACGCCCCTCGTCAATCGCGGTCACTGTGCCGAGCACGTGTTGGTCGGCCCCATGTGCGAAGGTCGCTGTCGACATCAAGAGGAAGGCGAGACTCAGAAAAAGGCGTGAAACCATGATGGATCGTACTCCTTGAAGAAAATGAATTAGTGGTGGTGACCGGAGCCGGTCTGCGCCGCGGCTGCATCGTCGCCTTGAAGGAACTGATCGAACGAAGCCTCTTCCTCCAGCTCGTGCTTTGTTTTCGGATTCAGAGATTTCATGCGTTCCAGTTCGTCGGGAGTCAGTGTGGGAAGATGGCGGATGAAATGGACCAGCTTCCAGCTGTCGATGTCGAGGTCCGGCTCGCCCTCACCCCAGGCCGGCATGGCCGTAAAGCGAATGCCATTATGAATGACCCAGAAGAGTTCTCCATCAGACATAGTCTGCGTGGCAGCCTCTCGCAGGTCGGGCGCTTTTGGATAGACGCCTTTGCCGATCGGCGTCTTGCCGCTGCCGTCGTTGGCATGGCACGTGGCGCAATGGTCTGCGAAATGGGCCAGGCCTTCCTGGAGAACTTCCGGCGTCACGGGCACCGGATTGGCCTTATTGCGATGGGCCAGGGGAATGGCCAGATACCGAACTTGCCGCGCCATCAACACTTCCAGCGCATGCGGCTCCGCTTTAGCGCTGAAGCCGGTCGTGAAGGTCTGATAGCCGAACCAGCCGAGAACGGCCAAGGCTCCGACAATTCCGATGACGAATATGGTGATGAGCCTGGTCCGCATCGCACCTCTAGATAACCACTATACAAAGTCTCGACGGTCAATGCTACTGACGGGACGTGCTCCTTTGAGTTGCTTCCGTGAGTTGGAACAAGTGGATTAGGAGAAGTGCCGTCACCGGCACATACATGAGCGTGCCTGTCATGCCGAGCACATCCTCGCCGATCCAGAACGTCACGGCGAGATTAAATGTCAGCACACCATAATAGAGGCCGATGCCGAGCAGGAGTTTCTGCGTGATTGAGTGAGCGGAAAGCACCGGCAGGGGCGGCAGGCGACGGTCCAGAGGAAAGTAGATCGAAAGCGAGATCAGGCCGACCACGGCCCAGCCGACATAATTGGCGAGTGGGACTCCGAAATGCGTGCCAGGATCAGGATAATAATAGATCTTCCCCAGGAACCACCGATCGCCCTGCAGGGCGATCGGATCGATCACCATATCAATAAAGGCAAAGAAGAGAGCGGTCATCAAGAGTACGGGCCAACCGGTGCGTGCGGCTGTATCAAAGCGGAGCGGCAGCAATCGCGAGGTTGCCCGACCCGTATCGCGGGGGAGCAGGAAACAGAGTGCCAGGCAGTAGGCTGCGTAGAGGAGGAAGCTGAACGAGATCGAATCCATGAACGGGATATTGGAGAAGTACAACTCCTGTCCAATCGTGGAACCATTGTAGTGATACCAGCCGAATGGAATGCCGGTGCGGGTCGAGGAGAATTCGCAGACGAAGGCCGTCACCCAACTAATCAGCCAGAAGCGCCAGGCCCTCGGCCACCCGATCAGTTGAATGGCGGCAAAGAGAAATGCGGCGAGGAACACGAAGACGTAGGGACGGAAGAGGAGGGTGTTGAAGAATAGAATCGGGAAATCCATCAGAGCAGTGATGGGTGATGGGTGATAGGTGATGAGCGAGAGGCGAGAAAGGAGCGCGCAGAACCCAACCAAGATTTCTTCATGGTGTCTTTCCGAAACTGATCACCCATCACTCGTCACTCATCACGGTCTTTATGCATAACCGTGATCGCGGAACCATCTCACGGCTTTTTCGAGCGCGACTTCCGGCGGCGTCTGTGGAATGCCGAGTTCCCGGATCGCCTTGCTGCAATCGTAATGCATGGTGTATTTGGCCATCTTCACGCCTTCCAGCGGAATGCGCGGGGGGATGCCGGTGACGTAGGAGAATGCCAGATTCAGATAGGCGAGCGGGAGGACGAATTCTCGAGGCAGCTTGACTGATGGCGCGTTCACGCCGGTCAGCCGGCTAAGGATCTCGAACACTTCATGAAGCGTCAGGTTCTTTGTGCCGAGGATGTAGCGTTCTCCGATGCGGCCCTTCTGCATGGCGAGCAGATGCCCAGCCGCCACGTCGTCCACGTCCACGATATTCATTCCGGTTTCGATGTAGGCCCACATGCGGCCTTTCATGAAGTCGACGATCACCTGACCCGTTGGCGTCGGTTTCACATCGCCTTCGCCGACGGGGGCACTGGGGTTCACAATGACGACGGGCAAGCCTGCTTTTGCCATTGTCAGCACTTCTTGCTCGGCGAGATACTTGGATCGTTTGTAGTGCCCCGCCATTTGTGAAAGAGAGACCGGCGTCTCTTCGGTCCCTGGTCCTCCATCCGGCGGTAGCCCGATCGCACCGATCGTGCTGCAGTAGACGATTCGTTCCGTCCCCACGTCGCGGGCGGCTTCCAGTAGATTCTTCGTGCCGGTGACATTCACCTCGTAAAAGATGGATGGGTGTCTCGCCCACAGGGCGTAGTGCGCGGCGACGTGATAGAGCTGCTGGCAGCCGGTGAGAGCCTTGCGCAGCGACTCTTTGTCGCGCAGGTCGCCGTAGGCGCCATCGATCTTGAACTGTTGCAGATTGGTGAAGTCGCTTGTGCGGCGGGCAAGCACACGAACCTCAACGCCGGCCTTGATTAGCGCGCGAACAACTGCTGAGCCGACAAATCCGGTTGCTCCAGTGACGAGAGCTTTCATA
>JAHFES010000042.1:19155-21127 GCA_023248355.1 Nitrospiraceae bacterium | reverse complement strand
AGGATATCGTCGTGGACGATCGCGATCGATCCCAGGTCCTCACCTTCCTCGCCCATGTCGTCGATCGCTATGGATGGCTCTGCCATGCCTATTGCCTGATGGATAATCACTACCATCTCCTGATCGAGACCCCCTCGCCGAATCTCTCCCGCGCGCTCCGCCACCTGAATGGCGTGTACGCCCAGGCGTTCAACCGACGGCACCACCGGGTGAGACATCTGTTTCAAGGACGGTTCAAGGCCATTGTGGTGGAGAAGGAGGCGTATTTACTGGAACTGTGCCACTACGAGGCAACGATAAGGTGACACCATTGCCTTGGCCTGCGGGTGACCTGGGCGGCAAACGCGCTCATGCCGTACCGCCAATCCGGCAAGGTGGCGGGAGCCGTCGAGCAGCTCGGCACATTCGCCGAAGTCTTCACCGTCTTTCTCACCCAGGTGCAGGAGATTAAGAAGTAGCCTGCTTCAGATCACGGAAGGGAGAAGGAAGGGGTCTTCACTTTGTCATCCGGAAAGCGCGCAGCGGGCTTATTGAACCCAAATCAAATTAAGAGCGACCATCTCGGCTGCTTCGCGCTGCCTGGCATCGGCAGTGACGAAGGGAATAGTCAGGCCGGATGCAGCCTGGAAGGTGAGCGCGGAAGCGACGTGCAGGGCATCGAGGGTTCTCAGTCCGGTTTTCTGGACCAGTTCCTCAGCTTGACTCAGGACCATCGCGCCCACTTCCACCAATTCCCAATACCCACGATCTTTGTGGAGCCTCGATCGGATGGCGAGGAAGTCACGCGAGGTGAGCTCACCGGCTGTGCGTCGTCGGCTCAGTGCGGACAAGACTTCGACCGGGGCGACAGCCGAGGAGAGGAATCGATACCGCTGCAAGAGACGCCGTGCGGCTGTGGAGCCTTCCTCTTTCACATAGCGCTTGACCAGCACGCTGGTGTCGAAATAGGCCCAGCGCGCCGACGTCACCGGTCATCCCTTTCTTGGCGAACGGTTCTCGACAAGGGCACGCCTCGCACTCTCCGGGGCTTCCACGCGGGGAGAGCCTCGCGCTTGGACGCTGGACGCAGCAACCCGGCAGCCTCAAGCCTTTGAATGATCGACTCGGCTTCATTCCTGGTGCGAATGGGTTTCACCACGGCCAGTGGTCTTCCTCGCTCCGTCAACAGCACTTCCCTCCCCCCGCGAACCGCCTTCATCAGCCGGGAGAAGTGTTGATTCGCTTCACGCAGACCGATTTGCATAGCCCACCTCAAGACATCATGTAGTGACATGACTACTCTAAATCGCTGCCCGGTTGTCTGTCAACCGGTGGGCTATCTGTCTCTGGGCATGCGCCCGCTGAACGGGCGTTATACGCAGGTCTATAACCGCCGGCATGAGCGGGTCGGGCATCTGTTCCAGGGCCGATTCACCGCCATTCTGGTGGAGAAGGAGGCGCATCTCTTAGAGTTGTGCCGGTATGTGGTGCTGAATCCGGTGCGGGCCAAGCTGGTCTCACATCCACGGTTGTGGGCCTGGAGTAGCTATCGCGCCACGGTGGGGGAGACGCGTGCGCCGGCCTGGTTGACCACCGACTGGATTCTCGGGCAGTTTGGGGCGCGGGTGGGGACAGCTCGGGAGCGCTATCGCGCGTTTGTGGCCGAGGGGCGTGGCGGGCCGCGGCCGTGGGAGCAGCTCACGGGGCAGATCTATCTGGGCTCGGAGGAATTCGTGGCCCGGCACCAACCGAATCGGGTGATTCGCGACATCCCTCGTCGGCAGACGCAAGCGCAGCGACCGTCGTTGCGAGTCCTGTTTCAGCGGAGCGGGGAGCCAATGCAGTTGATCTATGTAGCCTATAGACAGTATGGGTATCGGCTTGCCGAGATCGCGGATCATTTGGGTGTGCATGCTGCGACCGTCAGTCGCCGGTTGAGGCAGGCGGAGCAGGCGAATGTTTGATTGCAAGACCTGACCCTATTTTCTAGCCG
>JAHFES010000042.1:10744-19055 GCA_023248355.1 Nitrospiraceae bacterium | reverse complement strand
GTTCTTTGCGACCGTGCCTGCCTATGCCTGTGGGGAAGGTCTTTGCCTTGATTGCAGGACGTGGACGATGGTCCTGTCTGCGAGGTGTGGAGCCGGCTAGACAAGCGGCTATCGATAGACCACGGTCACGCGGGCGAGAAAATCTTCCAGCTCTGCAATGTGTCGCTCAATCGCCGGATGATCGCGCCGTGCAGCGGCCAGTTCCATGGCCCCGCCGATTTCAGTGATCGTGTCGAATCCGTAGCCTCCCCCGTCACCCTTCATGCGATGGCCCAGCAGGCTGATGGTCTCGAAGTCTTGTTCAGTGAGCGCGGTGTGGAGCGTCTCGAGATCTTTCCGGCGGTTGACCAGAAAGATCGGCACGATGTCTTCAAGCTCGGGGTCGATGCGCAGGGTGATACGATCCGTCGATTCTGGGTGTGGGGTCTGCATGGTTAGGCCACGTGTCCTTTGTAGGCCTGAAGGATTTCCAGCAAGGTGGTTTTCTTCACAGGCTTGGTGATGTGGGCATTGCAGCCGACCTCAAATATTTTGGCGGCTTCTTCTTTGAGTGCCAAGGCGGTCAGCGCGATGATCTGTGTGGGCGGCAGGTCGTGGTCTCGCTCCCATGTGCGGATCGCTCTGGTGGCTGCGTAGCCATCCATCACGGGCATGTGCATGTCCATCAGAATGATGTCGTAGTGGCCGTTCTTGAATCGCTCCAGCGCGATGGCGCCATGCTCTGCCAGATCGAGGCGGTGATCGGTCTGTTTAAGATAGGCCTTGATCAACAATTGGTTATCCGGCGAGTCTTCGACCAGGAGGATTCGAAGCAAGCGCGTCGATACGGCTGGTGTGGGATCCAAAGATTCTGCCGCTGGCGGTGGTATTCCCTTCGATCGGCCTAGGGCGATGCTGATCGTCTGCAACAGGTCGGATCGACGGATCGGTTTGACGAGATACCCGCCCAAGCCGAGGTCATAGGTGCGGGCGATATCATCGGCCCAATGATTCGACGTGAGCATGATGACCGTGAGGCCTTTCCCCAATGAGGATTCTTTCAACGCCTCAGCGACTTGAAAGCCGTTCATGTCCGGCATGCGACAGTCCAGGAGAAGCAGTTGGTATGGCTGGTTGGCGTCGGCTGCGCGCCGCAGTTCTGCTAATGCCGGGGCCCCACCGGTTGCCTCAGTGACCTGCGCGCCCCAGGCGCCAAGCGTTTCTCGAAGGATGAGGAGATTGGTGGGATGATCGTCTACGACAAGGGTTTTGACTCCGGCGAGATTGATGTGGGACGTGGGTTTCTGTGCGCTGGGGTGGGCTTGAATCTGGAGCTTCACCGAGCAGTGGAAGATGCTCCCTTGGCCCACGGTACTCTCTACCCAGATACGTCCGTCCATGCGTTCTGCCAAATGTTTGGAGATCGCGAGTCCGAGCCCTGTCCCTCCGTACTGTCGGGTGGTTGACGGGTGCGCTTGCGTAAAGCTGTCAAAAATGGCGTTCAGCTTATCGTTGGGAATACCGATGCCTGTGTCGCTCACTGAGAATCGGATCGTGCCTGGGATGCGTGCATCGGGATCATTGGTGACACGGACAATAACAGATCCCTTCTCAGTGAATTTCAAGGCGTTGCCGATCAGATTGATCAATATTTGAGACAGCCTCGTCGGGTCACCGACCAGGAAACAGGGGACGTTCGGGGCTAAGTGGCAGGCGAGCTCCAGGCCCTTCTCGTTCGCCCGCATGGCCAAAATCTCGATGGTCTTGTCGATCACTTCGCTCAAGTCAAAGTCGGTCGATTCGAGTTCGAGGTGGCCGGCTTCGACTTTGGAGAGATCCAAAATGTCGTTGATCAGATTCAGTAATGTGCTGCCGGCCCGCCGAAAGATCCGCAGATACTTGCGCTGCTCCGGGGTCAACTGTGTGTCCCATAGGAGGTCGGCCATTCCGATGATGGCATTCATCGGCGTCCGGATCTCATGACTCATGCTGGCTAAAAATTCGCTCTTCGCGCGGCTGGCGACTTCGGCGGCGTCTTTTGCGATCCGCAGGGCCTGCTCCACCTCGCGCCGTTCCGCTGCTTCCATGGCCAACGTGGCCATGGTGGCGAGTGAACTCGTGAGCTGTTCTTCGTAGATGGTCCATCGGCGAGGCCCGCCGATCTGTTCCGTGCAGAGCACTCCCACAACCTGTCCCTTCTGCCTGATGGGCGCATCCAGCATGGCCCCGATGTTGAGGGGAGATAGGTAGGTGCGGGCAAATTCTCTGGTCCGAGGGTCCTTATGGGCGTCGTGGGCAGCGATGGCCCGTTCCTCATTCACGAGTGACCGGAAGTAGGTCGGGTACTGGGCCGACTTGAGGATCATCTCGGCGCTGTGTCGATGGGAGCTGGATTCGAACAGGTCGATCAGCGTGATGGACGTCTGGTCTTTGGTAAAGAGCCAAATGCTGGCCCGCTCCACTTGTAATAAATGGCAGCAGGCTTCCGTAATGGTTTGAAAGGCGTGTGGGAGATTTCCGCTGTTCAGGGCTTCGCTCTGGGCTAGCGTATGGAGTGTCTCCTGATACCGCTCAAGGAGCAGGGCTGGGTTCTGCCCGAGTGCAGATTTGGAACGTGTGGAGCGAGACGGCTTCCGCTGAACTGCCGGACTTTTCGCGCGACGAAGGGAGCTACGCGACAGGGCAGCAGGTGATTTTGTCCGTTTCTGAGGACCTGGGCTTGGATGACGTGGCATGACCGTATGGAAAGTGAGATAGGAAACGTTTCAATAGGAAGGTGCCTAGTTGTCGTGAGAATCCTGGACCAATGATAGGATGCCGGCTGGTTTGGTCCGATTGCGGCCTTCTTGTTTCGCCTGATAGAGGGCTTGATCTGCAGCCTTGATCAAATCGGTGGGGGAGGCGTGTCGGTTGGGGATGATGCTCGCGTAGCCGACGCTGATGGTGACGATGTCTCCCTCTGTATGCCTGATGCCCAATGATTCGATTCGGCGGCGGAGGCTTTCGGCGACTTGCGCGGCGCCGTCGATGCTGGTTCCCGGTAGCACGGTCACGAATTCATCTCCGCCGTAGCGGGCGACAAGATCGCCCGGGCGATTGACAGCGCTTGAAATAGCCGCGGACACCTGTTTCAGACATTCGTCACCGGCTGTGTGACCTTTGGAGTCGTTATAGTTCTTGAATCGGTCGATATCGAAAATGATGAGGGACAACGGGGTCGAGTCGCGTACCGCCCGCCGCCATTCCTGATCGAGGAAGTCGTCGAACTGTCGCCGATTCGTGATGCCGGTCAATCCGTCCAGGCAGGAGAGTCGGAGGAGCATCTGATTGGCTTCTTGCAGCTGCCGCATGACTTCCAATAGTTCTTGCTCACGCGCTCGCCGACGGTCGATCTCATGGACAAGACGCAAGACGGAGCGGACTCGCGTCAATAGTTCGATCTTATTGACCGGTTTGGCGACGTAGTCCATCGCCCCTGCCGCGAAGGCCAGCTGGAGATCGACCGGGTCGGTTTTCACCGTCACCATAATGATCGGGGTATCGCGAAAGCGGTCGATGGCTTTGATCTGGCGGCAGGCTTCGATGCCGCTCATTGCGGGCATCAGGATGTCCATGAGAATGAGGTCGACCCGAGCAGCGGCCTGTTTGCCCCCGTCGAGGCCGAGGCATTTAAAGGCTGAGCTGGCGGAATCTGCGGCGAGAATATCTTCATACCCTGCGGCGGACAAGATCTGCTGCAACAGCAGGCGATCGTCAGGAGAATCATCAACGATGAGAATGCTCATAGATTACTCGGCCCTATATATGAAGTGGGAACTGGCGAAATCGTAACAGCTAGTCCTGATAAACTCCAGGATAAAGCTTTTTGATACAGGGTTGGCAGAGGCCATGACTGAACTCGGCCTCAGAATGTTCGCCTAAATATTCTTCCAGCTGCTGCCAGAAGCCGCCGTCGTTGCGAATCTTTTTGCACGAGGCGCAGATGGGAATGAGGCCCCGAAGAACTTTGACTTCTTTCAATGCCCGCTGGAGTTCGTCATTGCTGCGGCGTAATTCGACCTCTCGCTCCTTGCGGCAGTCCATCTCGTTCTTCAGGGTCAGCGCAGAGGCCACACGGGCGAGGAGTTCAACGCCGTTGACGGGTTTGTTGATGTAGTCCATGGCGCCGGCTGAGAAGGCCTCTTTGAGGTTGCTGAGGTCGTTCTTCGCCGTCACCATGATAACCGGAATATCCCGCAGATGATCTTTTTGTTTGATCTGTCTGCAGGCCGACACGCCATCGATCTCCGGCATCAAGACATCCATAAGAATGAGATCAATTTTTGTCGAAGCACGCTCGCCAGCGAGATTCAGGGTGGCAAATGCAGCATGCGCCGAATCGACCGCCAGAATATCGGCATGGCCGGCTTTCGTAAGGATGGACCGGAGCAAGAGGTGCTGATCGGGGGAATCGTCGACAATGAGGATCGCCATATATCTTCCTTAACGGACAGTTGCTCAAGGATCTGAAGTGCCTGGAGCACAAGACTCCCTCCCAGTATAGCAAATTACCGTAGGATGACTACTGGAGTTTCGCTTTCACCAGGTCGCTGATCTGTTTGCCATCAACGGCTTGCCCGGCGAGGCGCGCCATGACGGCTTTCATCACCGTTCCCATGTCCTTGAGGGAATGGGTTCCTGTTTCGGCGACGACTGATGCCACAATTGTCTCGAGTTCTTGAGGAGAAAGGGCTTTGGGAAGGTAGGCCTCGATGATGGTGATTTCCTGGCGTTCTTTCTCCGCCATTTCTGTCCGTTGGGCCTTTTCAAACTGTTCGACAGACTCCCGCCGCTGTTTAATCAGCGTGGTCATCACCCGGCTCATCTCGGCGTCGTCCAGGTCTTTCTTGAGTTCGATTTCTTTGTTCATCACGGCGGCCTTGATCATGCGGATGACATCTACCCGGAGCTGATCTCGTGATTTCATCGCGAGTTTGAGGTCGTCGGTCAGGCGATTATGCAGCGACATGGGGCCTCATGAGGTGAATGGTTGGTCCATGGCGCGGAGCATACGCTGCCGCTTTCGGTGAGTCAACGAGATGGGCGTAATGGTATTCATCGCAGGCGGAGAGTATGATGATCGACGAGAAGAACAATGATACGAAAACTTTTTTCCTCTCTTGGGGCAATGAGAGTGAACGGCAGTGAGAAGAGGTTCTGTCGCTGAAGGAGGAGAATGAATGGCAGAAGGAACGATGCACAGATGTGCGGGCAATGGCGGTGTGATGGTCGGCGTGTTGGGAGTGATGCTCCTGAGTTTCGGCGGCTGTGCCAGTGATCCGCCGAAGCCGGCGCCAACGGTGACGCCGGACCAAGTTCGGAGCCATGCCGATAAGGCGTTCGAGAAGCTGAAACAGGAAGAGCAGAATCGTGCGAGTGATCCCGCGAATCCGCGTTAGGGATTTGATCCCGTTGGGCGTCGAAGAGCCAGTTGGCTGAGCGGTTTCAGCAACGGAAGCTCCCAGAATAAATGGCGATGCGCCCGCTGTTCTACGTCGCGTGGTTCACGGAACGTGCCAAGAAGTGTGCTCGACACGAGCAGCCGCAGGGCTCCGGAGAGAAAGAAGATAAAGGGCAGATTGGAGACGGGCTGGAGAGCGATGGCTCCGACCTGCAAGACCCCGGGGATCGTCCCGATCAGCCAGCTTCCGATGAACGTTCCCGCAGCCCAGCCAAGGGCGTTGACGATACTGACTACCGCGACGGCTTTGGCTCGATCAGCCGGTTGGACCACATCAAACACATAATTCTGCAGGCCGAGCGAGAGGCCTGCCCAGATCACTCCTCCGAAGAAATTGACGATCACGAGAAATGGCCATGCTGTGCTGATGAGGTACAGCATGGGGAGCACGGGCACGATGAATCCCGTCATGGTCAGGAGTGCTTTATTGCCGAAGCGGTCGCCGAATTGGCCCCAGGCGGTCAGGGTGACAAATTGGCCGATGATGCCGGCTGCGAGCCAGGTGCCGTATTCCCAATAGGGAAGCTGGAGGTCTTGAATCATGTAGATGACGAAGAAGGGTCCGGCCACCAGGACTGCGGCATGCATCAGGCCGGAGAACAGCAGGAAGTAGTGGAAGTTTCGTGAGGTCCCTGTACGCAGAAATTCTCGGAAGCCGGTTGGGTTGTCACCGAGCTCGTGTGAGGGGAGATCCGTCACCTGTGCGAGCGCAAGAGCTGAGGCACTACGACAGAGGCCGGCAGTGAGGAACATGATCGCAAAGCCGATCCAGAGGAGTTGCTGGTGTTCGAAGTAGCTCAGCAGTGCTCCTCCCAAACAGAGCGTGAGAAAGCTGGTCATGGCCATCACGCGCGCGCGCTTGGCAAAGTACATCCCGCGTTCGTTTGGATCGAGCAGATCGGTGATGAGGCTGTTCCATGCCGGCGAGGCGAAATGTGTGAAGGCAAAATACATGGCGACCCCGGCGATGAGAAGCCAGGGGCCCAGGTGGGGCCACAGTAGGGGGAGCGCAATAATGGGAATCCAGGAAACGGATTGGCCGATGATTCCCCAGAAGACCTGAGCTTTGCGGTTCGGGAACCAATGAGAGACTTTGACGGACAGGAGTTGGGCCCACGTTCCCAGAAGTTGGGGTATCGCGGACAGGATGCTCAAATGGAACGGGGTCGCGTGGAACAGAAGGGCAAAGGCAGATAGGTATTGCTCCCCTCCACCTTGGGTGATGGCCTGGAAGAGTCCGTCGCGAATGCCGAATCGGCGTCCCGGTTCATGCGGGTGCGAACTTACGGGTACTTGGCTATTCCGCGAGTCTTTTGAGCCAGGCAATGACGCCGGCGCTGGTTGTTGTTCGTCAATCATGTCGAGGGGCCGCTACGAAGATGGCACAAGCACTCTACCACAGGCCGTACGCTTGATAAGGACTGATCGGTTGATTGCGGTCACTTATTGACCGGTGGCGCTGAGTCCCGATACGATGAAACCATGGCTAGATGGAAAGCTCATACCTCGGTGAGACTCTCGGGAAACTGGATTGTTGCGAGTGCCCTCTGCATTGGGGTATTCGCAGCCCAGACCGTGAACGCGAAAGATCTGTTGGCTCCCAAAGAGCAAGAGACCACCGAAATCGGGTCGACGCAGAGTCCTTCCTTCGATGAGCAGAAGAAGGGAATCCCCCAGTCGCTCTTTACCTGGATCAAGATGGCAAAAGGGTACGATGTGGAGTGGGATACCTTTGGGCGAAAAGGATGGTACAGCCAGGATCCTCGGCTGAAACCGATTGAGCCGGGCTCGGTGTTTACACCAGAGACGCCGGCGGTCTATATCATCTTCGAGGTGGCTCCGCTTGAAGATCCCGCCCAGTTTGGCGTGCAGTGGTTTCTGGAACAAGAGGAGGGACAGCTGAGCCAGGCGCCGTTAGGCAAAGACGTGCTCGAGGTGCCGGGCCATGAACGGTATGGCTATCTCGAATTGAAGAAGTCGGGTGAGAAATGGGCGGTGGGAAAGTATGTGGCGAAGATCTTTATCGCGCCGCTAGGGCAACAGCCCTTCCATGCTGTGAATCAAGTCGGGACGATGCATTTTACGATTGCAGATACTGCTTCAACGATCCAGCCCATCCCTTCCAACTAACCAACGCGTGGTGTGATCACGGACAGCCGTAACAACCGTCATGCCGAGCGGGGGGCGACTGTGGGGGAGATGGACATAGGCATTAGACCAGCAAAGGAGTTGTGATGAGAGATCGTGTCAAAATCAGCGATCCAGAGAAACTGACCTTACTGTACGAGCGATTTCGAGACGTCTGTCTGGTGGAAAAGGAAGTCTGGAAAGAAATCTTCATGCCGCGGGAGATTACCTCAGGCCCTGTGAGGACGAACATGCAGGACCGCTATGATGTCCAGATCGACGATCCGGTTATTGAGGATACGCTCGACGCCAATATCCCACGAGGGAGTGCGGCCTTAGGTGCGGCGATTCAAGAGTATCGCCAGCACATTGCGTTCTATCGCAAAGCCTAGCGGTAGTTACTTCGCCGCGAGGACTCGTTCGACCTCTTTCACGATCTCGGGCGCAAGCGGCTTCATGCGGTGGGGAAAGCGCCCGACGATATTCCCTGATCGGTCCACGAGATATTTTTGGAAGTTCCACTCCACTTCACCGGGGAAGGGGCTCTGCTCCGTGAGGTAGCGATAGAGAGGATGCTGGTCATCCCCCTTCACGCTGATCTTGGTAAAGAGCGGGAATGTCAGACTGTACTTAGTGAAGCAGAAGCTCTTGATCTCCGCGTTGGTACCAGGTTCCTGCTGGCCAAAATTGTTGGCTGGGAACGCC
>JAHFES010000042.1:0-10644 GCA_023248355.1 Nitrospiraceae bacterium | reverse complement strand
TACAACTGTTCCAACGCCGCAATCCGCGCTTCAATCGGCGGGTGCGTGGAAAAGAGCTTCATGAAGCTGGAAGAGTTCCCCGCAATTTTCATCGTCGCGAGCGCATCTTGGCTGGAGTATTCAAACTGTGCGCGGTTGACCCAGCGGTCGATGCTTTGCAAGGCGCCAATCATCGATTGCTTGCCGTACACCTTCGCGGAAAATGCATCCGCTCCATATTCACGCTGGCGAGAAAACCAGCTGATCAAGACTGAGGCGAGGATGCTGATGATGATTTGAAGCGCGAGTGATAACCCGAAGCCCAGTGCCGCTTGATCCCGTTCGGCAAAGAACCGCCGTACCCACATCGCGATGTAGTACACAAAGGTGTTCATCAGCCCGGCTAGGATGGTTGTTGCAAACATGTCACCATTATAGACATGTCCCATTTCGTGGGCGAGAACTGCCTTCACTTCATCTTCTTTCAAATTCTGAAGCAGGCCGGTCGACACTGCCACCATCGAATTGTTCTTGCTGGGGCCGGTGGCAAAGGCATTGGGATCCGGAGAATCGTAGACCCAGACTTCCGGCATCGTGATGTGGAGCCGTTGAGCGATTTCCTGCACGGACCCGTAAATAACCTGCTCGGCCTGCGAACGTGGTTGGGTGATTTGCTGACAATCCAACATGGCGCGTGCCATCTGCTTCGAAAACGCCAAGCTGATAAAAGCGCCGCCAAAACCGAGGACGAGGGCCCAGACCAACGAGCTGAGGTCGACCGATCCTCGGAGATCAATCCCGAACATCGGCAGAATCACATTAATGAGCAACGGCACGGTGAGCGACAGCGTCACCATGATCAGAATGTTGGCGGCTAACAGTAGGAACATGCCCTTCATCGACTTCATCGAGATCCTCCTTACAGACAAGCACTCGTCTTGCGTGAGTAGCGAGTGATTAAGTTTTTATCATTATACACAAACCGCTTTCTTGAAATGTAGCTGCGACTAATATGCCTCATGAGTTTTTATGAATAAGGCTTTATTAGCAAAGGTCAAGGCTCACGAAGTCCATGACACTACTAGGAAAATTTGACCCCTCGGCATCCTTCTGTTAGAACAACTTCACTATGAAGGAGCTGAGGCGAGCATGTGCAATGTTGGGAGCAGTTGGGTTACTCCTCTCGTCTGGCCTTGCCCCACTTCAGGCGGCGGAGCCTCCAGCACCGGCGGCTCCGTTTGTGATTCCTGTAGCGGCTGACGGAGTGCAACGAGCCACCGTCACCCTCGATAGCTACTCCTATACGCCGAATCATCTGATCGTCGAAGCCGGGAAGCCGGTGGAACTGACTCTGACCAGCGTCACCATAATTACGCCCCACAACTTTATCATCAAAGATCCAGCCGGGAGTCTGTCGGTCGAACAGGATGTCAGCGCTGGCAAGACCGTCACCATCAAGTTCACGCCGACACAGCCGGGAACGTTTCCCATCTACTGTGATAAACGCCTCTGGCCTATGCCGAGCCATCGAGACAAGGGCATGGAAGGCAAGCTCGAAGTAAAGTAGAGGTTTTCCCACGAGTACGAACCCCGCCAAACACGAGCTGCTCCGCGATCTCCTCAAGCAAGTCTCCCGTCTTTTCTATACGACGTTGGTCGTGGTCCCGGCAGATGTGCGCGATCAAGTGAGTTTGGCGTACCTCTTTGCTCGGGCTGCCGATACGATTGCCGATACAGAGTTGATCGATCGACCACGCCGATTGGATTTCCTCGGCCAGCTCAAGGGGCAGTTCGTCAGCGACCAGATTTCCTGGGGACAGATCCGTGAGATCCAACGAGCGATGGGACCGCTCCAGCGGGATTCGTCCGAGCGCGTGCTCCTTGAACGGCTGGAAGACTGCTTTAGATTGTTCCAGGAGTTTTCGTCGGACGACCGGCGTCGTGTGCAACGACTCATGACGACGCTCACCCAAGGTATGGAGATGGACCTTAGCGTGTTCCCCGGAAAGTCAGTCGAAGATCTGGTTGCACTGAAGACGCTCGATGATCTGGATCGGTACACCTATTACGTGGCGGGCTGCGTCGGCGAGTTCTGGACCGATCTCATGTGCGCCCATCGGAAGGCACTCGCGTTGTGGAATGTGCGAGAGATGTCGGAAGTCGGTGTACGGTTCGGGAAGGGCTTGCAGCTCACGAATATTGTGAAAGATATCGCGCACGATCTGCAGAAGGGGCGTTGTTACATCCCGGAGACGATGCTTGCGGAGGCAGGACTGAAGCCGCGAGATCTGCTGAATCAGGAGAATCTTCCGCGCTTCCGGCCTGTGCTGAGCGAACTGGTTCGTATGGCCACAGAGCATCTCGACCAGGGGTGGATGTACACCATGTCGATTCCTCGGTACGAAACACGCCTCCGGCTCTCCTGCATGTGGCCGATCCTCTCCGCCGGCGAATCACTCAAACTGGTGATGAATTCGCCGGATCTGTTGAATCCTCACGTGAAAGTGAAAATCTCTCGCAGCAAAGTCTACCAAATCATGGCGCTCACCACCTTCACCGGCGCCTGTGGCTATGTGGGGACGGCGTATTGGGGGCGGTTACGGAAACAGCTAAGTTAATGGCGGTCCCTACTTCTTCTGCGGCTCCAGCATCTTTTCGCCCTTCTTGAAGACTCCGTAGATTGCTTGCGAGGGACAGGCGTCCAAGCAGAGTCGGCAGCTTTCCAGGCAGCGGGAGGGATCGAACTTGTACGGCGGTGTCGAGAGCCAGGCGCTGGTGGGGCAGATGGGGACACAGATGGCCTGGTGGGTGCACCGGTCGGGATGGCGGACGAGGTGATCGCGAATGACCATCATAGGCTTGACTCCTTCAAAGAGACCTTGCGAGAAGATCTCAAACATGTTTCTGTTCGGGAGACTGCTCACTTCCACTCCTTCACGAGTTCTTTCAGCCGATCTTTGAGCTCGGGAATCTGTTGCACGTTATTCTCAATCGCGCCGAGGATCTTTTCCACTCTGGCGGACTTCAGTGCATCCCGATCCTTCTTCACGAGACGATCATGCTCGACATAGGCCGTCTGATGCTTGGGCTCTAAGAACGTTCTGGCCACGCTAAGGGTCTCGCCCAGTTCGTACGGTTCCGTTGCCATGGGGGGTGCAACTGTAAAGGTTCCGTCGCTGAATACGATGGCTGCTGCTCCCTGCTTGCCCTTCAACATGATGACGGTTTCGATCGATTTGCCCACCAACGCTTCCCAGCTGCCGAGCAACCCGGGAAACTGTTTCATGAAGGCCACCTTTTCCTGGTTGGCCTTCCATTTCTCCTCAACGGCCATGTCGTCCTCTTAATCGGTCTAGGAATTCAGGGGAGGGAGTTTTGTCGGAGCCGGGTGATCGGGCATGACCAGGCGTGTGACGATTTCGCCGTTTACGACGTGGCGCTCCATGATCTCAGTCACGTCGGCTTCTGATTTGACTTGATACCACACACCTTCCGGATAAATCACCACACTGGGTCCTTCTGCGCAATGATCCAGGCAGCCCGCCTTGTTCGCACGCACCACACCCTTCAAATTGAGCCGTTTTGACTCCTGCTTGAAATGGGCATGCAGAGCTTCCGAGCCAAGCTTTGAGCAGCTGCCGCGCGGATCGTCCGGGCTCCGTTGGTTGGTGCAGACGAAGATATGTCGTTTGAATCCTGACATGCGTTGTGTCCTATACCGGCATGGTGGCCGTATTGAGCCGTTCTATCAACAGTGTCACGTCGTTGCTTGCGAGGAGGGGAGATTGCTGCGGCGTGGCGCTGAGGAGCGCGCTGATTTCTCGAAGTCGCAACGACGCCCGACGGAATTCATCCCCCCTTGAAAGTTCAGAGCCGTGCCCGGCAGTGAGTTTGTCGTACTCGGTTCGGATGTCGCGGAAGTCGCGCTGAAGGTTTTTCTGCATGGAACAGGCTTCGCAATACCACTTGGGGCTTTGATCGGACGAGGGTGACAGACGATCGTAGGGACGGCCAAAAAAGTCTTTCCCAAGAGAAAATTTCATGAGGGCGGTGCCGACCGCACCGCAGGCATTACATGATCCGGTCGAGAGGTTCATGGATGTCTCCTTCAATGAGGATGTGAAGCTCAGGCGGGCGCATCTTACACCACGGGTTTTTCGGCTGTCTAGTTGCGCTGATGGCTCTGCTATAGTTTCATGAGGGATCGGAGGTTTCACTCATGCGTATCAGGATCTGGAGGGTAGGGATAGTGAGCATCGTAGCAGCTGGGCTTTGGCTAGGTCCCGGTGTTGCTGAGGCGGAGATGTGGAAATGTAAACAGGCAGATGGAAGTATGCTCTTCAAGGATGGAGGTGGGAGCGGTTGTCAACAGGTCGAGGTACTGCCGGAGCTGCAGTCAACGAACACACCGTCCACTCGCGTAGCGAGTGAGTCACAATCAAAGATCGTCGAGGTCAGTCCCGCGCCATCTAAGCAAGCATTGCCGGCGCTGTCGTCCCGACCATTTTCGCCGACTTCTCGCATAATTCCCTCACTCAGTTATCATGATCTCTCTTCCGGATTGCGAGCGAAGGGATGGAGTATTCCCAATAAAGGCGACATCACGATGGTCCAAATAGATGTGAGTTACTGGCCAACGGGCAATGGCCCGTATCTGGCGACCGATCACCATTTCAAGGATTGGGCAAGACAGACGCTTGGGGTTGCTGTCCTGGCTGCAGCGAAGGCCGTGCGGTATGACCCGCGATTCCTTCGCGCCCAATTGACCATGCCGGTCGGTTCGATTCTCCATAATGGATTGCGCGTGGATGGACCAAGTGCAGGAGTCGCTTGGGCGGTCGCTGTGACGTCAGCATTACTCGGAGATCCATTAAGATCTGATGTATGTCTCTCAGGAACGATCGACTTGAATCTGGTTGTCGGTCCAGTCGGTGGCTTGGAACACAAGATCGAAGGGTGCCATCTCCTCCCACAGTTTCATGAAATGCTCTTGCCGGCTGGTCAAAGCACATTTGCTATTACCGATAAAGGAATGGCACGATCCATCAAAGTCACAGAAGTATCAACGCTCGCTGAGGCGTACGAAATCTCGACCGGTCAGCCGGTGAGAGTTGCGCCTTAGAGGATCGACATGGTCATCGGCATTCCCAAAGAAATCAAAGATCACGAGTATCGAGTGAGCCTGACGCCGGATGGTGCCGCGGCGTTGTGCAAGGCTGGGCATACGATGTGGGTGGAGCCCTCTGCCGGACAGGGGAGTGGATTCACGGATGATGAATATCGACGGGCCGGAGCGACCATCGCCTCATCAAAGGAAGAGGTGTTCGAAAAAGCTGAGCTCATCGTCAAAGTGAAAGAACCGCTCTTGTCTGAGTGTTCGTTGTTTCGTCCGGGTCAGGTCCTATTTACGTATCTTCATCTCGCCTCGCTTCCTGAGCTCACCAAGACCTTATTGGATAGGAAGATCACGGCCATCGCGTATGAAACGACCGTCGCGAAAGACGGCAGTCTCCCCATGCTGAAGCCGATGAGTGAGATTGCGGGACGGATGTCGGTTCAGATTGGCGCGCACTACCTGGAAAAGCTTCAAGGAGGGCGAGGGGTGTTGCTGGCGGGTGTGCCAGGGGTGGAGCCAGGCAAGGTTGTGGTGCTTGGCGCTGGCGTAGTTGGCGCCTCAGCGACTCGTATCGCGGTAGGATTGGGAGCCCAGGTCACGGTGATCAATCTGGATGTGGATCGGCTTCGGTATCTCGACGATCTCTATCACGGCCGTATCATCACGCGTGCGGTGAATGAGGCAGCCGTTGAACAGGCTGTGGGTGAGGCTGATCTGGTGATCGGCGCGGTGCTCGTTCCCGGGGCAAAAGCCCCCAAGCTGGTCTCGCGCGCGCTGGTGTCACGGATGAAGCCGGGGGCGGTTGTCGTGGACGTCTCGGTTGACCAGGGCGGCTGTTTCGAGACGACGAAAGCGACCACACATTCCGATCCGGTCTATGTGGTCGATGGCGTGCTGCATTACTGCGTAGCGAATATGCCGGGTATTGTGCCCCGGACATCGACGTGTGCGCTGACCAATGCCACCTTGCCGTACTTGAGCCGTCTTGCCTCGGAAGGCATCGATCGTGCCATTCAATCCGATCCAGGATTGGCCAAGGGTGTCAACCTGAAAAACGGGCAGGTCACCTGCCAGGGTGTCGCCGAGGCACACGGCTTGCGTTTTACCCCCATCTTGTAAGACAATCCAACTCCCGTTTTTTCTGCCGCCTTGTCGGGGCGTAGCGCAGCCCGGTAGCGCACTGCGTTCGGGACGCAGGGGTCGGAGGTTCAAATCCTCTCGCCCCGACCAAACCTCACTTCGTGCGTACCGCCCGCTCATGTTCGCTTTATCGAATTTGATGCGGGCGGATAGACACTCTCAGTATCTTCTCTTCCAATACAAACCACGCTTGCTTGTCCGCCGGCCTAGTCAGAGAGGCCCGCGGATGAGATTCTTCCGTGTTCTTATTCTTTGTTCGAATACCAATCCAAGTCTGTGTCTGCGGTCACGTTGGTCCCACACTTCTTCGCACTGGCGTCTGCGAAGTCTGCCGCGTTTTTCTCGCGCAGAATTGCAAAACGCGTGACGCGTCCGGGGAGGTGTGAGAGTATCCGCTGAGCATGAATGATCCGCGCGGGATGTGGGCCCGTGAGAGATCGTGACAAGCCGATGACTGAGTCAGCAGCAGAGCAGCGGATTCGCGCGCATATCGTGGTGAGTGGTCGTGTCCAGGGCGTCGGCTTCCGAGCCTTTGCGGCTCGGGTGGCGGCACAACAGAGACTGCTCGGCGGAGTCCGCAATCTCGATGATGGCCGAGTCGAGCTGGACGTCGAAGGGAAGAAAGCCGTGATTGAAGCGCTGCTGCGTGAATTGAAGGCGGGCCCGCCTGCGGCTCGCGTGACGAAGATCGAGACGGAGTGGAGCGCGGCGACCGAACGGTTTTCAGGCTTCAGCATCTGGTATTAGGCAGCGGCGAAAAAGGAACAACACTGCATGAGCCGACAGGACGACGAGCAGCTCGAAATGGGGGAAGCTCGGAGGCAGATCGTCGACGAGGTCGACGATGCTGAGAGCGAGAGCGTGCCTGATCGCGCGGAAAAAGAATCCGGCCGGCCTGAGGGACTCGACACACTCAAAAGCTACCTTCGCGAAGTCCGCCGCTCAACGCTCCTCACGTTCAAGCAAGAGCAGCAACTTGGCAAGTTGGTGATGGCTGGCGATGAGCCGGCTCGCCAGCAAATGATCGAATCGAATTTGCGGCTTGTCATCAGCATCGGAAAGCGCTACATGAAACGCGGGTTTCCATTCTCCGACATTGTCGAAGAGGGCAATCTGGGGCTCATTAAGGCGGTCGAGAAATTCAACTACAAGCGCGGGTTTCGGTTCAGTACCTACGCGTCCTGGTGGATCAGGCAGTACATCGAACGGGCCATCATCAATCAAGGCAAGCTCGTTCGCCTGCCCGTGCATGTCGTGGAGCGATTGAATCGCTACCTCGGCAAGGTCGAGCAGATGGTCCAGGAACTCGGACGTGAGCCGAGGGCACAAGAAGTCGCCGTCAAGATGAAAACGTCCGAAGAAGAAGTGCTGGATCTCAAACAGTTGGTCCGAACCACCTGTTCACTCGATAGTCCGATCAACGATCGGACCGATACGTTCCTCCGCGACGTGATCGAAGACCCCATGTGCCTGTCTCCTGACGAGACGGTCGATGGGGTGCGGCGCCGGACGGAATTGATGGCCTGGGTGAAGGAGTTGCCTGAAAAAGAGCAAACTGTTATTGTGTCGCGGTTCGGCCTCGATGGCGATGAAGGCAAGACGCTGGAAGAAATCGGCCGTGAGATGGGATTGACCCGCGAGCGGGTGCGGCAGATTGAAATGGCGGCGCTGGTTCGTCTTCGGAACACCATCGAGCGGAAAACGATGACACAGGCAGATTTGCTCTAACTCCGTGACCGCCACTAACTACAAATCGCTCATCCGCGAAGTGCCGGACTTCCCCAAACCCGGCATCCTCTTTTACGACATCACCACGCTGCTCAAAGATCCAGCCGCGCTTCGAAGTCTTGCCGATGAGTTGACGGCTCGGTACCAGGGCCAACGTGTGGCCAAAGTGGTCGGGATGGAATCCCGAGGGTTTATCTTTGCGGGGATCCTGGCCGCTCGTTTGGGCGCTGGGTTTGTCCCGGCCCGGAAGCCGGGGAAACTTCCCGCCGATTGTTACGAAGTCAAGTATAGCCTTGAGTATGGTTCCAACTCCCTGGCCATCCATCGTGACGCCATCGGCATGGGGGAGCGGGTGCTCATCGTAGACGATCTTCTGGCCACAGGGGGAACGGCAGCGGCGACCATCAACCTCGTTCGTCAGCTTGGTGGAGAGATCGTAGGCCTCGATTTTCTCGTTGAGCTCAAAGGGTTAAACGGACGCAAAAAACTGGCTGGGCACAAAGTCCATTCCACGATCCTCTATCCGTAGGGCCTTCCGGGTATCTCACCACAACCCCTTGTCAAACGCGACATGCCGTGATATAGATGCCAAACTTTTTTGCCTCCCCGACCTTTATGTAAGGAGTGGGATCGCTATGGCAACGAAAACGGCAACGAAAACTCAAGCCAAGAAAAAACCTGTGGGAAAATCAAAGCCTGCTCCAGCCGCTCAATCAAAGCCCCGGTCGACGCCTGCAGCTGTCGTCGTGAAGCTTACTCCTGATGTCCTTGTGGCTGAACCGCTTCGGCCCAAAGAGACGGCGAAGGAACGAGAAGCGCGGGAGCGACGGCAAGAAGTGCTCCAAAAGATGCTGGTGGGCAAGCGGCAGGAGATCATCAAAGAGATCGAAGACAGTCTCGGCCAGTCTCTGACGGAAGATCAGCAGCGGCGCCTGGAGTCGGCGCGCGACGTCGGCGACCAGGCCTTGATGGATCTTGAGCGCGAGCTCGGGATTTCCTTGATGGAGATGCGCAACCGTCGCCGCCAGTCGATTGATGAAGCGCTGACCAGGCTGCGCGAAGGCACGTATGGGATGTGTGCCGAATGTGGCGTGGAAGTCAGCGAGAAGCGCCTGCAAGTCGTGCCGTTTGCCAAGCTGTGCGTCGCGTGCCAATCGCGCACGGAGTTGCTGGAGAAAATCGAGCGGGAAGAAGATCGCGATTAGCCCACGATGTCCCTCGTGGTGTCCTGGCCCTGCCTCATCCTTTTCCTATTCTCTGAACAGGTTTTCCTGAGTGGTGGCTCCACCAGGGACTCGTGGTTGTATTTCTACTCCGGTAGGATACGCGGCATCGAGTCATAGATATGAGCACGCAGACTTCTCAGCGAGCCGTCGTCCTCGCCAGTGGGGGATTGGATTCCACCGTCACCGCTGCCGTGGCGCGGCGTGATGGATTCAAGTTGTATCTGCTGACCATTGCCTACGGGCAACGGCATGCAGTGGAGATTGAGCGTGCCGGTCAAGTCGCGGCGGCGCTGGGTGCTCAGCAGCATCTTGTTGTGGACGTCGATTTGCGGGCGATCGGAGGATCGGCCCTCACCGGTGACCTGGCTGTCCCCAAAAATCGCAGCGAAGGTGAGCGCAGTCATCACATCCCCATCACCTATGTCCCTGGGAGAAACCTGATTTTTCTTTCGCTCGCCGCCGCCCATGCGGAAGTGCTGGGAGCATCCGTGATCTATTTCGGCGCCAATGTACTCGACTATTCCGGCTATCCGGACTGCCGTCCAGAATTTATCCGAGCCTTCGAAGCCGCAGTCCAGGCCGGGACGAAGGCGGGCGTGGAAGGGAAACGGATCGAGGTGCGGGCTCCGCTCCTGACGCTGACAAAAGCGGAGATCATTCAACTCGGGATGACGTTGAACGTTCCCTTCCATCTGACGCACAGTTGCTACGATCCCATTGGCACGGTGGCCTGCGGGCAATGTGACAGCTGCCTGATTCGCAAACAGGGGTTCGCCAAAGCAGGTGTTGTAGATCCGATCGCATATGCGCTACCCTGAATGACGTGAAGCGTGATGAGTGACGCGTGACGCGAAGGAAGGCTTCTTATGTCGCCTGAAGAATTTTTTATGTATCTCACGATTGGACTGATCGTGATGGCGCCGGTCGGAGCGAGGATCTATCGACGGATGACCTTGCGACGCACGGAGGCGATGCTGCGCCAGCAATTCGGTCAACCGCCGGCAGGCAATGATCGAATTTCTCCAAAAGGATAGAGTGATGAGGACTCCACGGACGATCTGGGTCAGTCTCTTCGTGCTCATACTCAGCGCCGCACCGGCTTGTAGTCAGAGCGAGACGAAGCCAAAAGGCGCGGCCGCACCAGCGCCTGCCGAGCTGCAGGGAGGCGAGGCAAAGTTCACGGCCAATTGTGCGGCCTGTCACGGCGCCGGGGGTGTGGGAACCAGCCAGGGCCCGCCGCTCGCGCACAAGATATATGAACCCAATCATCATGGCGATGCCGCCTTTCAGCGGGCTGCGGCCAATGGGGTGAAGGCCCACCATTGGGAGTTCGGCAACATGCCCAAGATTGACGGCGTCACGCCTGAAGACGTCGATCAGATCGTGCAGTATGTGCGCTGGCTTCAAAGGCAAGCCGGCATCTTTTAACTCCCGCCCCATTCTTGCCTCTTTACC
>JAHFES010000120.1 GCA_023248355.1 Nitrospiraceae bacterium | reverse complement strand
GATGACACAGCCGGCCACGACCCGCCCGATCATGCCGCCGATTTCCGTATGCGTTCCACTATAGGGCACTCGCTGTCCTGCGCCGCGAGCGGCGCAGGCGATCACCACGGCATCGGTCCCCGTCCCTGTCGCACCAGGCTCGCCTGTCCAACAAGGCACATCATGGTCCCGCAGCACACCTGTCTTACTTTCCGTCACCACCTGAACGGCTCCGACCATCGCCGAATGAGAGAGTGCCGCATTGGTAATCAGGATGATGTTGATCGTGCCAACCTTCTGCGGCCCAGAACGCTCACGAGTAGATAGGAGGGGCTCCCCTGCCCGCACGGCATTGGTCACGCCAACCGTCGCAAAACATTCTAGCCACAGCCCGTTTGGCGCTTCACAGCCTGTTACGAGCTGTGCCATCGGCACGGCGGTCATCAGGCCAACACAGGCCTCATTGATACCCACCTGTGCTGCGATCACGCGAAGATACCGGGAAGGATCTCCATGCCGTGAGACTCGATCAGCCAGGCTTGTGGAAGCCGATCGCGCAGAAACAGGATTGGCATCCACTTGATGATTGATAATATAGCGAGTCAACTGTAACCCTCCGCCACAGGGTGCCGAGGACAGTACCCTCATCGACTTGCCGAGATCGATCACGAGTGTGCCGTTCGTAACCCGATGACGAACATGACGGATCGATGATACGTTTCCCCGTCTCATGCACCCTCAGCGCAATAATGTGGACAAAGCCAGCACCATACGATCATTGTCTGCTCTCCCCCGAATGGCGATGCGCACCGTACGCTCATTAAGTCCCGGAACATCCGAACAGTCACGAATCAACAGCCCCTGGCGGTAAAGAGTCGCGGTCACCATACGCGCCTGATGCCCTAAGGGAAGCTCCATCAGCAAGAAGTTTGCAGAGGATGGAAAGAGAGCACAACCGGGCAACTTCTCAAGGAGCCTCGTCAATCGCGCGCGCTCCCGCACCATGAACGAACGACTCCGCTCCGCATGACGACGATCCAGGAGCGCGCCAAGCGCAGCTTCCTGCGCCAACGCATTGACAGACCATGGAGGCTGATGGGCATGGATCTGCCTGGCTGTCGCAGCATTGGAGATCAGATAGCCCACGCGAAGCCCTGGCAGCCCGTAAAATTTGGTAAAGCTCCGAAGTACAATAGTTCGCCCAGCTTTCGCGATCATGGGAAGAATCGATCGCTCCTCACAATAATCCACGAACGTTTCATCGACGATCAACTTCACACCGTGCCGCTCGGCGAGGCGGGCCACTCGCATCACCTCATCCGCCTCATACGCCCGGCCGGTTGGACTATTGGGATTGCAGAGCACCACGGCGTCGACCACACCGCGCCTCTGCGCCTTTGCTCCACTCTCTCGTAATAACTTCATGGCGCGCGCGAGCGGTGGCTTGTACCCGTCAGCACGATCCGCCAGCACCGTACTGACACGCCCACCCGACTTCGTCATGGCGCGCGCATACTCGGAGAACATTGGACCTATCACCAAGAGATGGCGCAGGTGCAGCGCGGCAGGAAGCAGATGGATGAGTTCGGCTGAGCCGTTTCCAATGACAATCTGATCGGGACGACAGCGCCAGCGGGCGGCGAGAGCTTGTCGGAGCGCCCAACAATCTGGGTCGGGATAGTGCTGAAGCACGCCACGAGCGTGGGTGATGGCGTGGAGCGCGCGCGGTGACGGTCCCAGCGGATTGATGCTGGCGCTGAAATCCACGAGCTGCTCGATCGGGCGCCGCAGCGCTCGCGCAGCTGCATATACGTTGCCACCATGACGTGAGTTGTTTATGTGATCCATAGAGCCGTCATCGCGAGCAGGAGCCCTAGGCCGTAACTGATCAGCAGCAGGCGTGAGGCCATGTGAATATCATTGAGCACCAGGGTTCTGGTGCCGTCACCCAGCTGCGGACGTGCTTGGGGATGCCCGTCATAGTAATTCACGCCTCCGAGCTGCACACCCAACGCGCCAGCCATCGCGGCCTCCGGCCTTCCGCTATTGGGGCTCGGGTGTTTGTATCCGTCACGCTGACAGATCCCCCAACTCTCGCTGACGCGCCGCCATTGACCGGTTGCGAGGCCCGCCGCAATGGCAATAAGACCGGCAGTGAGTCTGGCAGGAATCCAGTTCGCCAGATCATCAAGTCGAGCCGAAGCCCAGCCCAGATGTTCGTACCGCGCATCGCGGTGGCCGATCATCGAATCCAGCGTGTTCACCGCCTTGTAGGCCAGCGCCAGCGGGGCGCCTCCGATCATCAGATACACGAGCGGCGCGATGATGCCGTCTGCCGTACTTTCCGCGATGGTTTCCACCGTCGCGCGGATGATCTCCGGCTCCGGCATGGTCTCCGTATCACGCCCGACGATCCTTGCGACCGCGCGCCGCGCGCCGGGCAGGCTTCCGTTCACCAGCTCATGACTCACTGCACGAACATGATCCAACAAATCACGCCCCGCCAGCGTCGTGAAGGCCAGGCCAATACTGACAGCGTGGCCTAACCAACTTGACACACTACCAGCTTGCTCGATGGCGAATCGTCCCACCAGGTAGGCCGATGCCGGGATCAACAGGGCAAGACAGATTCCAGCCAGTCGAAGCCGCCAGGGCGAGCGACACAGGTTCCTCACATGCTCGTCGCACCAAGCGATCACAGCTCCGATGGCACGGACCGGGTGCGGAAGCCACCGCGGATCTCCTATCGCCGCATCGAGCCCGACCGCCAACAGCAGATCAATCGCCGTCATCGCAGCAACAAGGTCATGGGGAGAAGCAGGAGAAACAGGATCTCGGTGACTTCGTTCGTCGCGCCTAACGTATCACCCGTAATCCCGCCGAACCAGGCACGACAGCCGGCTGAGGCGGCAAGCGCCACGACAATCCCCATTCCCAACGTGGCCAGCGCTCCATATAAACCAAACCCGACGACCAACGCCGTGGCCAGCACGAACGTCGCACCGAGCACGTGAAAAACAGACAAGTGCGCTAAGAACGGCGCCGCGAGTCCCCCCTCTGTTCTCGCATAGGGAGACCGCCAGGCCACAGTAACCATTGCCCAACGGCCCAGCGCCGGCATACACACGAGCGCGGGAAGACGAATCGCCTGTGGAAGCGCCATGAGCGCGGCATACCGCAGCAATAACGAAAGAAATAACCCCGTCGCCCCAATCGAGCCGATTCTGGGATCGCGCATGATCGGTAATCGAGCGGCAGGGGTTCGCCCGCCGGCAAGCCCGTCCAAGGTGTCCGCTAATCCATCCTGATGCAACCCGCGAGTCAACAACACGAGCAGCACAACCAAGAGAACGTTCACGACTTCTAAAGCGAACATCGCCGCGAGGACCAGATCAGCCAGCGCCAAGATCCCGCCGATCAGGAGGCCAATCGTCGAATACCAGGCCATTGATGCCGCCAGCTCTGCCGATGCCGGCTCATGGTGCGCGCGGCTGATCGGAATGGCCGTCAAAAAATGCCAGGCAAAGAGAAATGGCCGCACTACTGCCGTCATGCGCTACGCTCCGACACCCCGGCTTCGCCGAACGTCGCCATCTCCGTCATGATCTTGATCGCCGCAAAAACCAGGCTCATACCTAAACAGGCCCCAGTGCCTTCACCAAGACGCAGATCCAGATCCAACAACGGCTTCAACCCGAGATGGTCGAGAGCGGCCTGATGGCCGCGCTCCACCGAGCGGTGAGAGGCAATCATGTAGTCCCGGCAGAGCGGTTGGAGACCGGCGGCGAGTAACGCCGCTGCTCCCGCAATGAATCCATCCAGCACCACCGGCACGCGAGACATAGCTGCACCAAGAATCAAACCGGCCAGTCCGGCAATCTCAAGTCCACCGACTTTGGACAGCACATCCAACGCATCAGATCGATCCGGGCGATGAAGTTCCAACGCCTGCTGAATCACCGCCACCTTCCTGACATGCGCCGCGTCATCGATGCCGGTGCCTCGCCCGGTTACTTCCGCTACAGGCCGCCCCGTCATCACCGAGGTAATTGCCGAGCTGGCCGTCGTATTGCCGATGCCCATGTCGCCAGTCCCGATCAGCCCGATCCCCTCTCGAACTGCGGCAGTCGCCAGTTCAAACCCAACTATCACGGCCTGTACAGCTTGCTCGCGACTCATGGCTGATTCAGAAAGGAGATTGTTCGTCCCGGGCATGATTTTCTTGTGAATCAGTCCTGGCACCGCCCCGAAATCATAGGCCACACCAATATCCACGACACGGACTTCGACGCCCACATGGCGCGCGAGCACATTGACGCCGGCTCCGCCGCGCAGAAAGTTCAAGACCATCTGTGGGGTGACCTCGCGCGGGTACGCGCTGACGCCCTCAGTCGCCACGCCGTGATCGGCGGCAAAGGTGAAGACCGCCCCTCGTGGCACGGTCGGTTTCATCTCGCCGGTGATCATCACATACTGCGCGGCCATCTCTTCAAGACGACCGAGACTGCCGAGCGGTTTCGTGAGCCGATCAAGCCGTGCCTGCGCTTGACCCAACAGGCTTCGATCCGGCGACTGAATCTGAACAAGCACGTCATTGAGCGTCACAGATCCCCCTCTATCTATTTGAGTCGTAGCGCCTGGCCGCTGACGACAAAATAAACTTCGTCCGCCTCAGCAGCCACTTGCTGGTTCATTTTTCCCGCCAAGTCACGGAACTTTCTGACAGCCCGACCGACAGGCACAAGACCCAGCCCGAGTTCGTTGCTAACGATCACCACTCGAGCCGATGATTTCCGCATCGCCTGCAGTAACTGAGATACGCTGTCATGCACAACCGATTCTGGCACACGACGCTGTCGAAGATTGCTCAACCATAACGTGAGACAGTCCATCACGATCGTGCGATAGTCCTTACCTTGCTCCCGGAACCAACTTGCGATTTCTAGCGGAATCTCCGCTGTGGTCCAATCTGAGGAACGCGAGGTTCGATGACGGGCAATTCGCTCCTCCATCTCAGGATCAAGCGCCTCTCCCGTCGCCACAAAGGCTCTTGGTCGAGCTATACCGGCCAGATCGAGCGCTACCTGACTCTTCCCGGATGAAGCACCCCCGAGCACAAGGATCACCTTCGACTGTCCCTTATGTGCCTTCTTCATGCGATCAGTCAGCGCTCTTCTTCACATCGCGCTGCCAGAGAAACTCGGGCTCCCCTTGCGTCTTAGCCGCCCACCGGGCCAGAACGAACAGGGCATCGCTCAGACGATTCACATACTTAATAATGACCTTCTCAACTGGTTCCTCTTGCGAGAGACGCACACAGACTCGTTCTGCTCGCCGCCCGATCGTCCTTGCCTGATGAAGAAAGCCGGAGACCTTCCCACCCCCTGGAAGAATAAATTCTTTGAGGGGAGCCAAATCTTTTTGGCAGCGGTCGATCATCTTTTCCAGCCTGGTCACATCTTTGTCCGTAACCTGCGGCATGTTCTTGAAGGTCTGCCCAGGAGCCGTCGCGAGAATCCCCCCGATATCGAACAGTTTGTTTTGAATCCATCGAAGATCTTCTTCCAACTGCTCGGCTTGCGCATGATGCCCCATCATCTCGGCATTCATCGCCCGCACGACGCCGACCGATGCATTCAACTCATCGACTGTGCCATAGGCTTCGACTCGCAGACTGTCCTTCCACACCTGCTGCCCACCGGCCAGCCTAGTCTTTCCCGCGTCTCCCGTTCTCGTGTAGACTTTGGTGATGCGCATCCTCGTTCCTCCTCGCGCCCTGTATCCTGTTTCCCCATGACTCAGAGTGAATGAGTTGTTCAACTGGAATCCTGCTCCGCCATCCTGCCGTTTCCAGATCTGGCTGTGCGGCAAACTCGGAGACGTAGCCGAGACAGAGATAGGCCAGCACTTTGACTGGCCTAGGGATTCCGAGGACCTGTTTCAGGGCTCCGTGGTCCAGAATGCTGACCCATCCCACCCCGATGCCCTCGACTCTCGCGGCGAGCCAGAGGTTCTGGATCGCGCAACAAGTACTATACAAATCCGTCTCGCGCACCGTGGAGCGCCCCAGCACATGCGGACCGCCGCGCTGGCGGCTACAAGTCACACCAATGTTGACCGGTGCTTCCTCGATCCCTTCGAGCTTCAGGCTCCGATAGAGAGTCGCACGAGCGCCTTCATAGCGCATGGCCGCTTGAGCATTCGTCTTCTGGAACAGTTGCTTCACGGCGCGCTTCGTCGTGCGTTGGCGAACAACGATAAAATCCCACGGCTGCATGAACCCGACAGACCCGGCGTGATGCGCAGCGGTCAAAATTCTGGTGAGAACATCATCAGCAATCGGCGTTGGCAGAAAGTTTCGCCGAACATCCCGCCGCTCGAAAATCACGCGGTAGACGGCCGCCCGCTCAGGGTCTGAAAACATTCCATTGCCGGAAGCCAGAGCATTAGGACGCCGACTCATACCACACTCCCTAGATGCAGACTCACCGCGACGTTCATAAGATGCACCTTACTCGGCGTTGGTTAAACCGACCGATTTGAGAGGGACAAGCCCTTTGTCGCCCGCGCTGACCTTATTCAAACAGGCAGAACATAGACAATCCTGAAAACGAGCGGCGATCCAATCCATCTGCGACTCGGTGATCCCGACCTTTC
>JAHFES010000041.1 GCA_023248355.1 Nitrospiraceae bacterium | reverse complement strand
ACCCGGAACTGAACGATGCGAAGAGACTGTTCGAGTGGGTGTTAGGCGGTGAGGTGGAGGACGATCATGTGATTCTCATTACGCACGGTCCACGCGTTCACATCATCGGCCAGGCGCCGGGACATCAGCCCTAGTCCCTTCGCGGTAACTGCTGTGTTACGGGTTATCGTCGTTACCGGGCAGGGGAAACAGCCCGGAACAGGGAATGTATGATTGCAAGACCTGACCATTTTTAGGCTTGTAGTCGCAGTATCCTGCTTCATATAAAAAGGCGTACGCACATCCAAGGGCAGGAACCGCAGCAATAATTAGCGCGTCGGTCAGAATAGCCTACCCGCGATTCTCGATTTGATTATCTGTGGTAGTTCCTTCACTCAGGGGCATCCTTTCCTCTATGCGTGGACTGTCGTGTGGTAGATGCGCTTTACCTTCAGCTTCGCGGCCGTCTTTTTTGTCTGCGCGAGGTCATAGGCCATTTGCAGCCGGAGCCAAAATTCCGGGGTAGAGCCAAAGGCTTTCGAGAGGCGATAGGACATTTCCGGGGAAATGCCGTTCTTGCCGTTCAAGAGCTCGGAAAGAGATACGCGGCTCACGCCGAGGGCTTCCGCTGCTTCTGTGACAGAGAGCTTGAGCGGCTTTAAACAGAGCTCCCTGATGGTTTCGCCGGGATGCGGCGGGTTCTTCATAGACATTTTGCAATCTCCTTTCAGTGGTAGTCCACTAGATCAAGGTCATACACGGCGTTGTTTTGAAAACGAAAAACAAGCCGCCAGTTACCGGAGACAGATACGGACCAATAACCGTGAAGCTTGCCCTTCAGCGGGTGAAGGCGCAGGCCGGGGAGGGCTAACTCTTCCGGGCCTTGTGCCACGTCAAGGGCTGGCAGGATTGCCGCTATGCGTTTAACGAGTTTTTGGGGAAGTCCTTTCGGTTCTTCCGTTCGGTAAAACGCTTCAAGTCCCTTGTGGCGTATCGTCTCTATCACAAGGTTGAGTGTAAACAAATGGTTTACACTCGTCAAGAGGGGAAAGACGGGTGCAGATAGCACATCAGCGCACGTGTGTTTCTATGCTTGAAGAGAGAGATTGTCCGTCTGTATCCGATGAACTATGCGCTCCGCTTCTATGTGAATCAGGCAGGCGTGTCGTATTGGATTCACGGACGAGACCTACCCGGCTATCCAGCCTCGCACGGTTGCATTGGTCTGTATGACCCTCCCCTGATTTCATAGACACCTCCAGAAGTGGGAGAATCATGAAATTGGAGGTCAGCATGCCCAAAGTAACGCGACGTCAGTTTACCGACGCATTCAAGTCCGAGGCCGTCCGGCTCACGCGGGAATCGGGCCGGCCGGTGGCCCAGGTGGCTCGGGAACTCGGGATTTCTGACAATGTGCTGTATCGCTGGAGGACCGAGCAGCAACAGGTGGAAGCCCTGCTTCATCCTAGTCCGTCACGGCTCCGTGATGATGTGCCCGCCCGGTCTCTCTTCGCCTTCGCCCCATTCCGCAATAACCTGTGCCATCTCTTCGAGTCGCTGCGCGGCGAGGCCGTAGACGGTGTCAGGTGGATACTCGCCATCAATGCCGCGTTCGCCGGCTGGTATGCCGGTGAGCAGTTCAATGGCCTCTTCCATGGTGTTGGCTGCATAAATGGTGAACTGTCCGGCTTCGACGGCCTCGACCACGTCGCGGCGCAAGGCCAGATGTTTGGTGTTTCGGGCAGGGATGATCACGCCTTGTTTGCCGGTGAGGCCTCGTCGTGAACAGGACTCAAAGAAGCCCTCGATTTTTTCATTCACGCCTCCGATCGGCTGCACCTCGCCCAGTTGGTTGACGGAGCCGGTGACCGCGAGATACTGACGGATGGGCACATTGGCCAGGCTGGACAGAATCGCCGCAAGCTCGGCCACGGCTGCGCTGTCTCCCTCGATTTCAGAATACGTCTGCTCGAAGGTCAATGACGCGCTCATGGCGAAGGGATGAGCCCCGGCAAATTTCCCGGCGAGATAGCCGGCCAGAGTCATGACCCCTTTGCTATGGACCATGCCGGCGAGTTCTGCTTCGCGTTGCACGTCGATGACGCCCTTTGTTCCGACGAAGGTGCGCGCGGTGATGCGCGTAGGGCGTCCGAAAGCATAGTCCCCGAGTTCATGGACGGAGAGCCCATTCACCTGGCCTACGACCTCGCCGTCGAGCGTGACCATAAGCGTACCCTCACGGATCTCATCCTGAACCCAGTGTTCGGCCAGGTTCGACCGATGGCGCTTGTGGGCGATGGCGGCGTCGACGTCCGCCCGGGTCACAAAGGAATGCCCTTCTTTCCTGGCCCAGTACCCGGCTTCCCGAACGAGGTCGCTCACCAGGCTGAACCGAAGTGACAGCCGGTCGTGGCGGTCGGCGAAGCGAAAGCCTTGGCGAATAACTTCCGCCACGGCATCCGCGCCAAAATGCGGAAGCCCTTCTTCCCGACAGAGCTTGGCGACGAACCGGGCATATTGACGATCCTGACGCTCGCTCCGCACCACTTCAGTATCGAAATCCGCTTTGACCTTGAAGAGTTTCGCAAAGTCTTCTTCGTAGGCCTGGAGGAGGTGGTACAGCGTTGGAGGGCCGACCATGATGATTTTCACCGTGACCGGAATGGCTTCCGGCCTGAGGCCTACGGTGGAGAATCCATAGAATTCACCGGGGTCTTCGATCTTCACTTCTGCCGTTTTAATAACGCGCTTCAAGGCATCCCAGGAAAACGGCTGGCGCAGCATGTCCAACGCGTTCACGATCAAGTAGCCCCCGTTGGCCAGCAGTACGGCGCCGGCTCGGATCTCCGAGAAGTCGGTGTACATGACGCCCATATGTGCCCGCCGTTCGATTTTTCCGATCAGGTTCGTATAGGTCGGGTGAGCTTCGTCGATGACGGGCGCGCCGCCTGTGGGGTCGTGCTCGACGATGAGGTTGACGAGATAGCGGGACAAGTCGGGCCGACGAGGTTCCAGGCCTGGAATCGGCAGCGTCGGTCTCTCGCGTGGCAGGAACTCTTTGTAGTGATGGATGATGTCTTGCTGGACGCGCTCTAAGTAGGCGCAGACCGAAGGCAAGTCTTGGTAGGTCCGCCGCATCGTTTCGTAGCGGCCTTCCAGGACGTTGGTCACCACTTGGTGGTCGAGATGGCGGAGCTGTTGGTCCGCTTCCTTATCCAGGCTGTGAATGCGCACATGGAATTCTCGGATCTCGCCTTCGAGGGCTTTGCGCCGTTCAGTCATCTCTTGCTGCTCTTGGTCGGTCATGGCCTCCATTTGTTCATCCGTCATGGGATGTCCGTCTTTGAGAGGCACGAGCCCGAACCCAACCGGTGTCTCTTCGAACCCGAACCCTCGCGCGAGACTCAGTTTCGTCAGTTCGTGAAACAGCGCTTTTTTCTTCGTTTCCGTGTCATCGTTCAGCTTGGCTTTGCCATCAAGGTACTTCTTGCTTTCGAAGGCCGCCGGGATATCGCGGCGCAAGCTCTCGATGAATGTGCCCATCTCTCGTTTGAACGCGCAGCCCTGTCCGGCCGGAAGCGAGAGGCAGAGAGGGCGTGAGGCATCCTGAAAATTATTCACATAACACCAGTCGGAAGGGGCCGGGGCCGCCTGGGCCAAGCGTTTGACCATTTGGCGAACCAATGTGCCTTTCCCCGTGCCGACCGGACCGGAGACGTAGAGATTGAACCCCGGGCTCTTCATTTGCAGACCGAACTCAAGGGCTTCGACCGCCCGCTCCTGCCCGATGATTTCGTTCAGCGGCTCCAATTCACTGGTGTCTTCGAACCCGAGTTGCCCGGCATCGACTGTCGGCGACAACATCGAGGCGGGGACTTTGAACTTGTCGCTGGTCATGCCGGTTCCTGGGGAACAATAGCGGGCAGCGGATTCACGGTCGTGGCCTGCGGACCGTCCTTGCCCTCTGTGACGTTGAAGACGACTTCGGTTCCGTCTTCGAGCTGTTCGAAGGTCAGCCCGTGGAGCGCGTGTTTATGAAAATACACTTCCCCTCCTCCTTCTTGGAGGATGAAGCCAAATTCCTTCTTGGGAAACAGTTTGCAGACCACGCCGCGAAGCGGTGGGATTGGAGACGTGCGAACCTCAGTTCGACCCCGCTTCTCGTGGTGCTTGCGGATTTCGATGGAGATGGCGTCGAAGGCGGTCCGGATGGCTTCTTCAAACGTCTTGTCTTCTTTGCGGGCTGTCAGGGTGTGACGACCTGGTAGCGAGATGACGACGAGCGCCTCGGCGACGTTGTCGAGCTTTTTGTGATGGCGATTCTTTGTCAACGTGACCCGTCCATGGATCAGATCCTCATACCTCTCTTTAAGGCCTGCCATGCGGGTTTCAATCTCAGTCTTCCAGCGGGGCGTCATGTCAACATTGCGGCTCTCGATTTCCAGTTCCATAAGACCTCCCTTTCCTCACGACGAGACTATCTATATTTCTATGGTTGAGATCAGCAAAGGACATGCCGACTTTGAAAAGAGGCACGGGGTGAGAGGCCAGGGGCTAGAGGTTGATGTTTCGTGCTTCTCGCCACTGGCCCCTTACACTGCGTCTCATCGATGTGACGCATTTTTCCCCAGAGGGTCGCTTACGGGTGGAGCCCAATGCGCCAGTTGAAAATGGGCAAGAGGCTAGGGGCAAGGGGCTATGGGCTCGGAATCAAAAGTTCTCCCTCTTGCCGCTCGCCTCTCGCCCCGTGCCTCACCCGTGGAACGTGACTTGCGTGACTCAGCCTCCATGCCGACGTTGAAAAAGCATGCTCTTGAACTCTATCTCCAAACTCGCTTCGGGCCAGAGGTCAAACTCCTCTCGTTTGGAGTGATCGGCAAGGCAAGTTCGAAGGGGACGCACAAACAGTATGGCTACGGCACCCCGGTCAAGTTGACCTTTCGCATTGGTCGTCACGTGCAGTCTGCCGTGCTGGAAACTATGAAGCCCGGCCCGTTCGGTCATGAACATATGGCTGACCGTGCGCAGGCGATGTTGTGGGACCATGAGTCCTACGGGCGGCTGCCGCGCCATGTGAAAGCTCTCGACGTGGGGGCCTTTACCGACAAACAGGAACTGTTCTCCGTCGCGGAGGCCCGCGAGTTCTTTGTGCTGAATCAGTGGACGGAGGGCAAGAGTTACCACCTCGATCTCGAACGGCTGACGAAGAGCGGCACTCTTCGCAAGCTCGACCGAGAGCGGACCATGGCGCTTGCGCGCTATCTTGCCCAGATTCACGCCCGCAAGAAGCGGGATGCCAATCTGTACCGCCGTCGGCTTCGGGAGCTGATTGGTCATGGCGAATGCATCATGGGGTTGACCGATAGTTATCCCGAGCGCTGTGGGTTCATCACTCCGGATCTGTTGCGGACGATTGAGGAAGCCTGCAATCGCTGGCGCTGGCGCCTGCGTGGGGAGACGCGCCGGCTCTCGCAGGTGCATGGAGATTTCCATCCCTGGAACGTGTTGTTTCAAGAGGGCGCCAACTTCTCGGTACTGGACCGGTCACGCGGGGAGTGGGGTGAGCCGGCTGACGACGTGACCTCGATGACGGTCAACTACCTCTTTTTCTCTCTCTGCCGTTGGGGGACGCTCCGCGGGTCGTTCGAAGTGCTTTTCCGGTTGTTCTGGGACACCTATGTGGAAGCCAGTCGGGATGATGAGGTCATGGCCACGGCGGCGCCCTTCTTTGCCTTTCGAGGGTTGGTGCTGGCGAGTCCCGTCTGGTATCCAAAACTGTCGATGGATCTTCGTCGCAAGATCTTTCGGTTTATCGAGAACGTGCTCGATGTCCCGTGCTTCGATCCCTCTCGGGTGAACGAATACTGTGCCGCGTAGCGGCAGGCGTGCGACAAGGGGCTCGGGGCGAGAGGTAACATTGCTTTAAACCCTAGCCTCTAGCCTCGTGCCTCTAGCCGGGCGGGTCATGAAATGACACGACACCAGGCTTTTGCCATCTGGATCACCGGGTTGCCTGCCTCCGGGAAGAGCACCATCGTGGCCGCGCTGAAACCTCGGCTCGAATCGTTGGGACATTCCGTTGAAGTGCTGGAATCGGACGAAGTGAGGCGAGCCCTCACGCCCGAGGCTACTTACTCGCAAGTGGAACGGGATTTGTTCTATCGCGCGCTGGCGTTGATGGGAGCGAAGTTGGTGGCGCACGGCGTGACGGTCATCTTTGATGCCACGGCCAGTCGACGGGAGTATCGTGACTTTGCTCGAGGCCTGATTCCACGGTTTCTCGAAGTTGCCGTGGAATGTCCCTTGGAGACCTGCATGCAGCGTGACTACAAAGGGACATACAAGCGCGGTCAGCGCGGAGAATCGTCCACTGTGCCGGGACTCCAGTCCCCCTACGAACCGCCGCTCCATCCGGACCTGACCATCGACACGACGATAAACACGGCGAGCGAGGCAGCTGTGAAGGTGATGGAACTTGTGACAGCGAAATTACTGTAGCGGATCTCTCTCGCTATTTAGCCCTTACCCCGCCCGGTTGGACATACCGTTGAAACCATCGGCTTGCCTGCTCCGCCACCTGCTCCAATGTGCCCGGCTCTTCGAAGAGATGGGTGGCGCCGGGAACGATGACGAGTTTCTTCTCGCAGGTCAGCAGCTCATAGGCGGCTCGGTTCATCTCAATCACTGGTTCATCATTGCCCCCAATGATCAACAGAGTGGGCGCCGTGACCGAGGCCAGATAGGGTTCTGCGAGGTCAGGTCTGCCTCCTCGGGAGACAATCGCTCCGATCAAGGCAGGGTCTCGTGCGGCAGCTTGTAGGGCCGCGCCGGCTCCGGTGCTCGCGCCGAAATAGCCGATCCCCAAACCCGTCGTGCGAGGTTCTTGTTCAAGCCAGGCTTTGGCCAGCAAGAGCCGATCGGCCAGCAGGTCGATGTCGAACACATTGTGGCGATCCTCCGCCTCGTCCGGTGTCAGCAGATCAAGGAGCAGGGTCGCAAGACCGTTCTGTTGTAGATACCGGGCGACGAAATTGTTTCGCGGGCTCAACCGCCCGCTGCCACTGCCGTGTGCAAAGAGGACAACGCCGTGGGGTTTAGCAGGAAGCCCTAGTATCCCCTCCAGGGAGAGCCGTCCTTTTGTGATGCGCACATTCTGCTCGTGCGATGTTGTCATGGCTGCTCCTCTACTTTTTTGTGGCGGGACAGGGAGCCGGGCGTCTGAGTTCGGACGGCAATGTGGTCTGCTCATCGATGCAAGCTGTATCGAGTTGTGCCTGCGTCAGGCCTGTGGCGGTCGCGAGCGTGGCGCCTCTTAGATTCGCGTGGCGTAAATCTGCTGAATCCAGTCGTGCGCCGCTCAGATCGGCGCCGGCTAATGTGGCGTTCTGCACGTTGGCCTCTTGCAGATTGGCATACGTGAGATTGGCGTGGCTGAAATTCGCCCCACTTAGGTCTGCTGCGACGAGATTCGCCGATTCCAGTTTGGCCTCGTTAAATTGCGCCCGCTGGAACGAGGCTTTTGGCGAATAAATCTCAGTCAAATCAGCCTTGGTGAAGACGGCCTGTGCTCCCCGCGCTCCGATCAGCACGGCTCGATGGAGACGCGTGTCACGGAAATCGGCCTGGTCGAGGTGCGCTTGATAGAAGATGGCCATCGGAAGATTCGCGGACCGGAGATTCGTCTTGACCAGACTTGCTCCTTCGATGTTCGCTCCTTCCAGATCGGCTTGCTGCAAGCTGGCTCCTCGTAGATTGACGTAGCGCAAATCCGCGCCGCGAAGAATGGCGCCTTGCAGATTGGCTTCTCGCAAACTCGCTCCATCCAAATAAGCGCTTTCCATGTCCGCCTCGACCAATCGAGCCTGGTCGAGTTGTGCGCTGTCCAAAAGGGCGCCTTGGAGATTGGCCTGATGAAAATTGGCCTTGGTCAGGACCGTCCGGCGAAGATCGGCCCCCATCAGATCCGTTCCCGACAAGATGGCGCGATGCAGCGTGGCGCCATAAAAGTAGGTGTCGACGAAGTTGGCGTTGGTCAGGTCGGCTCCGGTGAGATCCGCGCCTTCAAAATGGGCTCGCTCGAAGGACGACTCATGCAGTTGTGTCCCGGCGAGGACGGCGTTATAGAGGGCGGCTTCATCGCCGATGGCACGAAACAGATTGGCGCCCGACAAAACGGCGTGGCGAAGGTCCGCGCCGGAGAGGTTGCTGTCTTCCAAGACCGCTTTGGTGAGATCGGCTCCGGCCAGGCTCGCCTGGGCCAAACTCGCTTGATGCAAATTCGCTTCTCTAAGGATAGTGCCTTCCAGTTGGGCTCGTTCCAGATTGACGCCCGCGAGTGCGGCCCGATGCAAATCCGCTTGGCAGAGATCCGCGCGTTGCAAGTCGGGGTTGTAGCGATGTTCGAGCCACCGCTCATGTGACTGCACGAGCGCTTTCAACGCTTTTGCTGAAACAGTTTTTTTCTTATAGGGGCTCTCGCAAGGCGAAGCCAGAGAGGGAGTTGTTTTGGAATTCGTGGCGCTGGCCACGTGGGTGGCGCTCACGGTCAGTCCCACGATCAACAGGGTACGAATGATCACGACTTTCACTGACGCTCTCTTCATCTCGTGTCTCCTTGATAGTTAGACGCCGCGGTCCACAGTTTGAGCCAGGGTTTGCAGAGTCGAAGAGATCCGAACCTCGTAGGCAGGGGCAGTCTCAAGGACTCGCAGTTGATGTGGGAGTTGTGCAAGTTGCGTCGCGGCCAGTTGGCGCAACTCGGTCAATGGCGGAGCAGGATTGAGGCGACGGCCTCCCTTCATCACGGGGTGAAGCAGCGGGGTGCCCTCATCTCGGTCGTCTATCGTGGTAACCACATCGTACTCGCATCGTGCATCCTGGTCGTAGTGACGATAGACCTGCTTGCGGCCGGGCCAGGTGGCTTTGCCTTCCGATCGTTTTCGGCAGGGGCGGCCGGCATATTCCTGTAGCTTGTAAGCGCAATCTAATGACGGGGCATCGGCCGATGTCGTCATGGCCGTGCCAACGGCGAAGCTGTCGATCGGCGCGCCGCTCTCGCTCAACGCTTGCAGTCGATATTCGTCGAGATTGCCGCTGGCGATGATCTGTGTCTGTGACAGGCTGCCCTCATCAAGAATGCGGCGGACCTTCCGCGCATGATCGGCCAGGTCGCCGCTGTCGAGCCGCACGCCTTTCACGGGAATTCCCTTGGCTTTCAGCGCCGGGGCCAACGTGACGACTTTTCGCGCTGCGGCCTCTGTGTCGTAGGTGTCGATGAGCAGCACCACATTGTCCGGTTGAGCTTGCGCAAAGTGTTCGAACGAGCGCGCCTCATCTGTATGCGCCTGGACGAACGAATGGGCCATGGTGCCGTAGATGGGGATGCCGAACTCCATGCCTGCCAGCACCGTGGCGGTTCCGGCGAAGCCCGCCAGATAGCTTGCCCGCGCCGCGAGGAGTCCCGCTTCCGCGCCATGGGCGCGGCGCAAGCCAAAATCGATAAGCGGCTTTCCTCCTGCAACCAGCACCGATCGCGCGGCCTTCGACGCAATCATGGTTTGGAAATTGAGCAGATTCATGACGCGAGTCTCAACAAGCTGAGCCAGTGGGAGCGGGGCAACAATCCGGAGGATCGGCTCATGGGGAAAGAAGATGGTGCCTTCGGGCATGGCCTCGACGTCACCGGTGAACCGAAGCGTCTGCAGGTAGCGCAGGAGCGCCGGGTTGAACCGGCCAGACTGTTCCAGCCACGTCAGCTCTTGCTCCGAGAGATGCAGTTGGGAGAGAAAGTCCAAGACTTGTTCCAAGCCGGCGGCCACCAGAAAATTCCGATGGGCCGGCAATTTGCGAACAAAGAACTCGAACACGGCCGGCTCCTCCATGCCCTGCTGCAAATACGCCTGGGCCATGGTGAGCTCATATAAATCGGTCAGCAGGGCGCTGGTCGAGGGGTTCATGTGACAATCGTCTCCGCATAAACCGGTGCAGCTCCCAGGCGAATCATCTCCTGTTCTGCGCGACGGCCATCCTCAGGCTGGAGGTTCACGGCCTTGATCCCATCCATCAGCAGACATACGTCGTATCCTAACGTCCGAGCATCCGTCACAGTGTTCAGCACGCAATAGTCGGTCGCCAATCCGCCGATGAACAATCGCCGTACGTCGATTGCGCGTAGATGACGATGCAACGCGGTGTTTTGGAATGCCGAGTAGGCTTCCTGGTCGGCGTCAATCGCCTTATAGATGATCACCGCCGAGGCAGGCACTTCAAAGTCCAGAGGCGGCAAGGAGCCGGACGAGCCTGCGACACAATGCAAGGGCCACAACCCTCCCTGCTCTCGAAAGGAACAGTGGTTGGGAGGATGCCAGTCGCGGGTCAGAAAAATGGGAAGGCCTTTCGCGTGGAATCGCCGGAGATACGTTTTCAAGACTGGGATGATGTCGTCTCCGCCGCTGATGCCGAGGGCTCCCCCCGGGAGGAAATCGTTCTGGATATCGGCAATGAGCAACGCATCATCGGGCTTGAGGGATTCCATCGGGATTGTGCGCTTCTATCGAGCAAAAGTTGAAAACCCGTCTCTCGTTCCTCGTGAAGCGTATCTCGCGAGCTAGGAAATTCTCCGCCTACGAACGACGAGATACGAGCGACGAGTTAGGAACGACGCTTCACGAACGACGAACAAGACGGGTCAGCGTCCCTGTTGGGAAAGGAGACGAATGTACGCCATCACGTCTTGCATTTCTCCGTCGGTGAGCTGGCCCCTCCACGCATGCATCGGGCTGAACACGACGCCGTGCTCGATGGTTCTCAAGAGTTCCTCGTCGGACTTCAGGAACGAACTAAATCGGTGAAAGTTTGCCGGCGCGACCTTCAGCGACTCGGCTGCAGGGCCATCGCCCCACCCGCCGGTCCCATGACACGACAGACAATGCCGCGTATAGACGGCTTTCCCCCGCGAGATGTCAGGAGGATAGTCCTGCGCATGCAGCGAGGGGATCGCCAGGCTACTGAGTGCGAGAAGACTCAGGAATCCCATGAGCAGGAGTCGGGCGCCGGTGCGAGATGGTGGTGTCATCTTGTGGCCTCAACTCTTCTTGGTGGTGTGGGCGATAAAGGAGGTGAAGAGCTGCTGGAGCTTCTTGCTTCCGCAGGCCGGGCATTGCACATCACCCCGTTCATGTTCCTTCAAGGTCACTACGATCAACGATTCTTTGCCACAGTCCAGGCATTTGTAGTCATACATCGGCATGGTCGAGCCCCGTTTTCTCCTAACCGAAAATCAACAGCGGATACGCCGCCTGGTGCAAAATGGCGTGGGAAACACTGCCAAGCACCATGCGCGCCAGGCCGTGACGTCCGCGAGATCCCAACAGGATGAGGTCGGCGTTCGCGGCTTTCGCTTCCCGGAGTATTCCCTCAACAGGAGTTCCCAGCGCGGCGGCGACCCGAGTTTGATAGCCCATGGCCGTGAGCTTGGCAGCGGTCTCGTTGAGGAAGTCTCGCGCACCTTGGAGCGCATGCACCTCCATTTGCTCAGCAGAGGCGGCATCCACCGGCCAGGGCGGTCGCGTGTGCGGGAGGATCGTAAACAACGTGATGGTGGCGACTTCGCGAAACGGCTTCTGTTGTAGAAAACGCAGAGCCTGTTCAGCATCCTGTGTCCCCTGGAGGGGAAGCAGGATGTCTTTGAGGGCCTTCATGGGACCGGGCAGGAACAGCTTCGCGCCGGGCGCAAACGTCAGGACGCGATGGGCAACACTTCCGATGAGTCGTTCTTTGATCGGTCCGAGGCCCCGGGTGCCTAGAAGAGTCAGCCCCACCTTGTGCTGTTCGGCTAACGCCACGATCTGGTCGGACGGGGATCCGACGACCAGATGCTTCGTCACCGGGCCGGTATCCATAGGAAGCAGTGAGGCGATACGGTCCAAGAGCCGGTTCCCATCATCTCGCATGTTGTGCTCAAGCGTTTGATAGATCTCTTGGGCCACCTCCGGCATCATCATCGGGTAGGACGGGGCGGGAACATCGAGCACATGGACGAGCAACAATTCCTCTGCCCGGGTCAGATACTTGAGCGACCGCACGGCCTCGTACGAATGATCCGAGCCATCGACTGCCAGTAGGGTTTTCATAGGAGTCACCTTCTACGTTGAGAGTCCCACTTCCGGGTTCATCATCTGCCGCGCTGGAAGCCACACCGTCGCCCTCCGGCTCTCCTTGGAGTGACGACTCACTGACATTCCGTCGGGCAGAAGAAAATCAGATAGATCGCAATGGCAAAGCCCAGCCCGATTGCTCCAAGAAGCCACCAATGTGCGCGTGTCATGCCTCTATCTCCTCTCTAAAGAAAGAGACAGTGAGCAAGTCCAGTGCCGTAACGGATGTGAAAGGTGAAAAGTGAAATGTGAAACGAAAAGAGCATTTTCGAGGAGCCTTTCTATTTTGCCTTTGACGTTTCACGCCTCACGCGTTACGTCCTCTGGTGCCTTCTGCTACAGCGAGCAAGCGGACACTGTAGCAACTCTCCACCAGTACCATGCCTTGGTCGCTCGATCATGCCTGTAAAACCCCGAATTCAAGCTTCGATAGAGGATAGGCGAACAGGCACCGCCCTTGCTCAACTCACGGTCAGGAGGGCTGCTCATGGGGCAAGACACTGGTCTCTTTAAGGCGATCCTGGTTCCGGTCGATTTTTCTCCCTGTTCGGACGAGGCATTCCGGGTCGCGTGTCAGCTGGCGCGAGTGTGCGGATCGGACGTAGTGGTGTTGCACGTGATCGACACCAGCGCTCTTGCCGCGTTCAATCGCTTGGGTTTGTTGGCCGTTCCGTCCGATGCCGCCGCGCAGCGGCGGCGGTTACGCCATCATGCCCGGTTGAATGTGCGGCGATTGCTAGAGTCGGAGGAGGCAAAAGATGTGGCGCTCACGCGCATGATTGTGGAGGGCGCGCCGTTCGTCGAGATCGCCAAAACCGCGCGCATGGAAAAAGTCGATTTGGTCGTGATGGGAAGTTACGGTGGACGGTCCGGCAGCGTAGACAAGATTTTCTTCGGAAGCACGGCGGAAAAGGTCGTTCGTACCGCAGGCTGTCCCGTATTGACAGTTCCGCTTTCAGCTTTCGCGGTTCAACGGAAATCGACTCGATAATAAGGAGGGTGATATGGCCATGCAGAGTGATCGACCGTGGACGTGGTGCCTGATGCTGGGGTTGACGTTGGCTGTGGACTGGAACCAGGTAGGACCTCTGGTCGCGCAATCTGAACAAGTGGTCGAAGTGACGATCAAGGATTTCAGGTTTGTGACGAAGCAGGGGACGTTGCGTCTCGGGTTCCCCACGGTGATCAAGCTTCGGAACGAGGATGCCGAACGGCACGATTTCGGTTCGACCATGTTCGAAGGCCTTCCGACTCAAGTTGAGAAGGATGGAGTGATTGTGTATGGTCGTGGCGTGGGTGGCGTGTTTCTTGATCCAAAACGGGATGCGGCCATTCGGTTCGATATGTCTCGCCCTGGTCGGCATGAATTCCGGTGCTCGATCCATCCCCATATGAGCGGAGAGTTGCTGTTGCTGAGCGCGGAGGCCGTGTGAGCGAAGCGAGTGCCAGACCAAGGATTCTTCTGGCTACCGATTTGTCTCGGTGGGCTGAAGGCGCAGAGGCTCAGGCCTATGCCCTTGCGTCGTCGTGGGGGGCGACCCTCACGGTGATGAGCGTCTTGGAGTTTCCTCCTGGTCTCAATCCGGAGTATCCCGTGAATCGCCTGTATCTGGGCGAGTTGATGAAACAGGCCACAAAAGGATTGGTTGACCTGAAAGCGCGGGCGTCCAATCGGGGAATTTCAGTGCATACGCGCATCGCGACCGGAATTCCGAGCGAGGAAGTGCTGGTTGCGGCAGAGGCTGAAGATGCGGATTTGATCGTGGTCGGCACCAGAGGGAGGACGGGCCTCGAACATGTGGCGCTAGGGAGTACGGCGGAGCGGATCATACGGACTGCGCCCTGTCCCGTTCTGGCTGTACGATCGGAGAAGCCTGAGCCTGTCGTGATCGGAAGCGTTTCGCATGGTTCGGTCTCGCTTGAGCGGATTCTCGTGCCGATTGATTTCTCAGATTGCTCGCTCGACGCGCTGGAGTACGCGGTCGTGGTCGCGCAGCGAGCCAAGGCCTCCATCAAACTCCTGCATATCTTGGAGCCGGTTTCATATGGATTGGATTTCGCGCTTCTGCACGTGACGAAGCGGGAGCACATGCGAGAGGTGATCACCGAACGGCTAACCGGGCTTGTGTCGGCACTGACCTCAGCGCAGGTCACGGCGGACTTCCAGCTTTGTGGGGGGCTTCCAGGCGATTCTATTCTTGAGGCAGCCAAGACCCAGCCCGCTGACCTGATTGTCATGGGGACACATGGGCGCCGTGGTCTCTCCCATGTCTTCTTCGGCAGCGTGGCGGAATCTATTCTGCGGAAGGCCCGCTGTCCGGTCCTCACGGTTCGGAGCCCGAAATTTCATGCAAGCCATCGCCGCGTGATTCCCAGTGCAGGCATCCCACCGACGAACCCTTAACCGAGGAGTGTTCCATGGCTGTCGTATCGAAGAAAGCTGGATCATCCAAAGCCGCCAAGCGCGCACCGTCGAAGGCCGCGAAAGCTCCGATCAAGCTTCCCGATGGAATGTGGGACCGCATTGCCACGAAAGCCTATGAGTTATGGGATGCGCGGGGCAGGCGCGACGCGTTTGCCCTGCAAGACTGGCTGGATGCCGAGACCATCGTGATGGATGAAATTCATGAATCTCGGGAATGAGCAGGCGGCAGGATTCTGGGCTCCATGTCCCCCGGCACTCGATGCGGTTCTCGCGCGACTTGACCGGCTTTCGTTGAAACCCGAGCTTGCATTGCAGCGGGAAGTGGCCATTGCGCGAGCGCTGAAGCCATACCTCACGGGCGACGCGGGTCGGGTGTTAGCGCCGCTCCCCCAAGAAGCCGAATTGGCCACGCTCTTTCTGCTCTGCGATTTTTACCCAGAAGATGGGCAATTGACGCTCATCGAGCAGTTGCGAGATGTCATTACGGAACATATTCCCAACGAAGAGCGGGTGTGGCTGGACCCGTTGAAGCACTCCTATATCGATTTGCTTGAGCTGACAACCACGCCAAAACCAGGTGAGAGTCTGAGGTTGCGATCGATCGGTGATGGGACCCTCTTTTTCGTGCCAGGTGGTGACTTTACCCGTGACTTCGTGGGTGGACAGGTGCTCCTGACGAGGGTCGTGCGGGATCCAGAATCGCACGAATCAGGCAATGGTGTGTGTGCAGGCTGCGGGATTGTCTTGTCCCCGGCTGATGCCCAGGCCATCTTCGAGGCGACGGCAGAGCAGCGCCGTGAGATGGAAATGGCATCAGGATCGTTTGCATTAGGGGAGTGGCAGGAGTTTACCAAGCGCTTTGGTCACATGGTGCTCTGGAACTTCGCAGAGTTGCGTATGGCTGCCTTGATCGACGCCGTGACTCATATTGAGTATCGTACGAGTGAGGGGCAACCCTGTTTGTTCGCGCTGGCCCTCTACGACCATCATGAATACCAGCACGTGGCTGACGGACTCTCAGACGTCAAGGAATTTGAGCCGGAGGCGACGTCACAGGCCGGGGACAGACCGGGCATGCCGGCGAGCGCGAAGCCCGTTCGGCAGTGGAGTCAACGGGAAAATGAGGGGAACGTGACAGTGGCGCGATTGACCCTCACGTCTGCGCAGCTCACCGTGGAATGTGATGCCCCAGAGCGGCTGGACGTCATCAAGCATCGCTTGGCATCCATCTTCGGCTTTTCGCTTCACTTCCGCGGCGAGTCGCTGGCTCCACCGGCTCGGCGGCTGTCCGTGTCGGAACTCACGTCGAGTGCCCCGCTGGTCTTGGTGGTGACACCGGAGGAAGATCAGGCGCTGCTGAAACCGTTCCTCGAAAACGCGTATCTCGAATGGTCTGATCAGGCTCATCATGCGCTTGGCGGGCAGACGCCTCGGCATGCGGCGGTCTCCCCCGCGACGCGGGGAACGGTCGGCGCACTGATCGATGAGATGGAACGGAATGATCCGGGCCTTCGACGAACGGGCAAGAAGGCGTTCGATTACAATACGCTCCGCGCTCATGTCGGATTGGATGAGAGGCCCTAGTGGAGCCCTCGCTCGCCCACAGAGTGGCACAGGTTCTTGAGCTGGTGCAGCGCCAGGCGGGAGCGCGCGCCAGCATTCTCCAGGCGCTCCAGACACTGGAGGCGGCGATCGGCTATGTGCCGCTGGAAAGTCTTCCGCGCATCGCACATGCACTTGGGGTGACCGATGCTGAGGTCACCGGTGTCCTGTCGTACTATCCCGATCTCCACAGCCGGCCGACGGGGCGGCATGTCGTGCGCGTTTGCCTGGGCGAGGCCTGTCTCGCCAATCATGGAAGTCGGGTGTTGCAGGCCATGCGCGAGCATTTACGGGCTGATGTCGGAGAAACAACGTCTGATGGACGTTGTACCCTCGAACGAGTCTATTGCGTCGGCAACTGCGGGGTCTCTCCCTCGGTCATGATCGACGGAGAGATCTATGGCCGCGTAACGCCTGAACAAGTGCCGGGCTTATTGGAGCGCTACAGATAAGTGACGTGTGACGAGTGATGGGTGACGGGTAATTCAGAGGGCACGGATTGGCGCAACGCCGTATCCAGCACTCATCACTGATCACGCATCACTTGCGAGGAGCTCTATGACTCGCCTCTATCTCTCGAACGATACATCGTCTCGCGCCGCCGGCGCCGACCGGCTGGCAGAGGTGTGGAGTGTGCAGCCTGACGTGCAACTGGTCAGGACGTCGGCGCGCGGCGCATTCTTTTTGGAACCGATCGTCGAACGAGACAGCCCCAAGGGGCGAGTGGCCTGGTTCAACGTGACGCTGGATATGCTGCCCGCCATCATCGCCGGGGAAGGCGGCACCCCCATCAATGACATCCCCTTTCTCAAGGCCCAAACGCGACATACCTTCGCCAATTTTGGTGTGACGGAACCTCTCGCTCTCGACGAGTACCAGGCGAGTGGTGGATTCAACGGATGGACAGCAGCGGTCGGGATGAGCCCCGAGGCGATCATCCAGGAGCTGAAAGTCTCCCGATTACGTGGCCGTGGCGGGGCTGCCTTTCCGGTATGGAACAAGTGGGACGTGGCGCGGCAGACGGAGGCGACCGAGAAGTTCGTCGTGGCCAACGCCGATGAGGGCGATGCGGGGACCTATTGCGATCGCATGCTCATGGAAGGCGATCCATTCCGCTTGATTGAGGGGATGTTGATTTGCGCTCGTGCGATTGGGGCGACTAGTGGGTACATCTATTGCCGCCAAGAGTATCCGTCCGCGGCTCGGACGCTGGAGCATGCGATTCAGAAAGCCAAGGAGACGGAGCTCCTCGACATCGACGGAGAGGATTTCGAGCTCACAGTGGTTCGAGGCGCCGGCTCCTATGTGTGTGGAGAAGAAACTGCGCTTCTGGAATCCATCGAGGGCCGACGCGGGATCGTACGGGCCAAGCCGCCCTATCCCGCCGTGGCCGGTCTCTATGGGAAGCCCACGATTGTGAGCAATGTGCTGACGTTCGCCATCGTGCCGACCATTTTAGCGTGCGGCGGGGCCTGGCATGCATCGATGGGAACCGATCGGTCGCGAGGGACCGTCGTGTTGCAGATCGGCGGGCGGGTGAAGCAGCCTGGATTAGTAGAAGTGCCGTTCGGCCTCACGCTGCGTGAGGCGCTCGAACAATTCGGCGGTGGCATGGCGTCCGGGGCGCGCTTCAAAGCTGTACAGGTCGGAGGTCCGTTGGGCAGTCTCTTCCCGGAATCAAAACTGGATATACCGATCTGCTACGACGCGTTTACCGAGGCCGGCGCGATTCTTGGCCACGGAGGTATCGTCGTCTACGACCAGGAGACGGATATGGTCGAGCTGGCTCGCCATTTCATGGCTTTCACCGCGGACGAATCGTGCGGGAAGTGTACGCCCTGTCGCATTGGATCGGTGCGAGGGCGCGAAATTCTGGAACGCATCCAGGCGGGAGAGGAAACGGTTGAGGCGGTGGAACTCCTCAAAGATCTCGGAGAGACGATGAAAACCACCAGCCTCTGCGCGCTAGGAGGGCGTGCGCCGTATCCGATGTTGACGGCGATCGAACATTTTCCGAATGAATTCGGGCGTGGGGCGAGAGGCTAGAGGCAATAGGCCGAACATGAAGAACAAACCCGAGTTTCGGAGTCCATCCTCAAGCCCCTTGCCTCGCGCCTCGGACCCATCAGCGGTCACGTTGACCATTGATGGTCAACGTGTGACCGCTGAACCGGGCGACACCATTTATATGGCCGCTCAGAAAGCTGGGATTTCGATTCCCAGTCTCTGTGTCTCGCATCATCTAGCGCCCTTCGGCTCCTGTCGACTCTGTATCTGTGAAATCGACGGACAGTCCGGCACACCGGCTTCCTGCACGACACCGGTTCGAGCCGACATGGTTGTGCGGACCGAGAGCGAGCGACTCAGTCGCCATCGGCACAATCTTGTTGAGCTGTATTTGTCCGAACAGCCCGAGGGTAGCGAGGCGTCAGGGCCGTTGCGTGAACTGGCGCTCACGTATGCGGTCAACAAAGTTCGGTATTCCGGTGGGGCGCACCAAAAGCGTGCCGTCGTGCGTGACGATTCGAATCCGTTCTTCACCTTCGACAACGCAGCCTGCATCTCCTGCGCGCGCTGTGTCCGCGCCTGTGATGAGATTCAGGGCACGCATGCCCTGACCATGATGGGACGAGGCTTTGCGGCGAGGCCGGCTGCAGGGGCTGGGCCTTTAATGGGTGAGGCGGCTGCGTTTGCCACATCCAACTGTGTGTCCTGCGGAGCCTGCGTAAAGGAATGTCCGACCGGCGCGCTGACGGAGAAGACAGTGCTGGAGCAGGGCGTTCCCGCTCGGATGGTGCGCACGACCTGCGCCTATTGCGGCATAGGCTGTGCGTTCGATGCGGGTGTGCGAGATGGACAAGTGGTTCAGATGATTCCGGCAGACGACGGTCCATCCAATCTTGGTCATGCCTGCATGAAGGGACGATTCGGCTGGACCTATATCACGGCGCAGGATCGCATCCGCACTCCGTTGCTCCGCGAAGGCCATAGCTGGAAGGAGATCTCCTGGGATGCAGCGTTGGACCGCATCGCGCAGGAATTTTCTCGGATCAAGACGAGCTACAGTCCCGATGCGCTGGCGACGATTTCGTCCAGCCGCGGCACGAACGAGGAGAACTATCTGTTCAGCAAGTTCATGCGTTGTGTGATTGGAACCAATCACATCGATAACTGTGCCCGCGTCTGCCACAGCGCGACCGTCACCGGCATGATGGAAACGTTGGGCGCATCTGCCGCCACCAATTCGATCGAAGATCTGGATCTGGCCAAGCTCATTCTGGTGGTCGGAGCCAACCCCACAGAGTCCCACCCGGTCGTCGGCGCGCGCATCAAGCAGGCGCACCGGCGTGGTGTGCCGTTGATCGTGATCGATCCGCGCCGGACTGAGTTGGCTCGCCTGGCCGATCTGCATCTGCAACTCGAACCGGGCACCAACGTCGCGTTGCTGAACGGGATGGGTCATGTGATCGTAAAAGACAGGCTGATCAATCAGGTGTTTACGAGCAACAGAACGGAAGGACTGGACGAATGGATGAAGACGGTCGCTGACTGCACGCCGGAGAAGACCCAGCAGATCACCGGCGTCCCTGCCCATCTGATTCGGGAAGCGGCACGACGCTATGCCTCCAGCGGGGCCTCGCTCTGCGTGCATGGACTTGGCGTGACGGAGCATCGATGGGGCAGTCACGGAGTGATCGCCCTGGTAAACCTGGCCTTGGTCACCGGCAATATCGGCAAGCCGGGAACCGGTATCAATCCGCTGCGCGGCCAGAACAATGTGCAAGGCGCATCGGACGTCGGCTGTCTGCCGACCTATTTCGCCGGCTATCAGTCGTTGGACGATCCCAATCTGGCGGCGCTGCATCAGCAGATCACCGGGCGTCCCTTGCCGACGAAGCGAGGGATGAAGACGCCGGATATGTGGGATGCCGCGCTCGATGGCCGCTTAAAAGCACTCTGGATCATCGGCTACGACGTGGCGCAGACCGATCCGAATCTCAAGAAAGTGCATGCGGCGCTCCGGCAGGTGGAGTTTCTTGTGGTGCAAGACCTCTTCATGACCGAGACCGCCAAGTTCGCCCATCTCGTGCTGCCCGGTGCGTCCTTTCTGGAAAAAGACGGCACGTTCACCAATCTCGAACGCCGGATTCAACGGATCAGGAAGGCGGTGGATCCACCGAACGGGATTCTCCCTGATTGGCGCGTGGTCTGCGAGGTCTCCAACCGGATGGGCTATCCCATGCCGTACCAACATCCGTCTGAAATCATGGATGAGATCGCGCAGCTGACGCCGATGTTTGCGGGTGTGTCATACGATCGGCTGGACGATCATGCCGGTTTGCAGTGGCCGGTCCCGAGTTCATCGCATCACGGCACGTCGCTGATGCACCAGGAGACCTTCCCAAAAGGGAAGGCGCATTTTGTAGCCGTGGACTATCTGCCGCCGGGCGAAGCAGCGAGCGAAGACTATCCGTTCGTCCTGACGACCGGTCGCATTCTGCAACATTACAATTGCGGGGCTCAAACGAGGCGGACGGACATTTTGGGGGTCGTGGATACGGACGTGCTCGAGATGCATCCGGCCGACATGGAGCGGTTGCACCTGGATGACGGTGCGATCGTTCGGTTGGTGAGTGCCCGCGGGGAGGCGCTGCTTCCCGCCGTGCGAAGCGAGCGCGTGCTTCCGGGACATCTCTTCACCAGCTTTCACTTTCCTGCTTCGACGGTCAACGAGCTGCTCTCGTCGAGCGCCGACGAAAGCTCCAAGTGCCCTGAGTACAAAGTGTCTGCAGTTCGGGTGGAGCCGCTCGAACGGGAAGAACTCGATCCTGAAGATGAAGCGGAATTGCGCCACATGCGGCGTCAGTTGATTCTGTAAAGGATGCGATCAGCCATCAGCGTTCAAATGCCAGTGGAATGGTTTATTTGGTTTGTTTCGTTTGTCTGGTTTATTGGGTTTGCCCGACTCAAACGAGAGAAACCAAACAAACCAGATCAACCAGAGAAACTTGAACGCTGAGAGCTGAAAGCTTGAGAAAGCAATGAAACAGCCGAACCCCACGATCACACTGACGACCGATGCCTACGCGCCGGCTCAGATCGCTGAGCGTGTCTGCGAGATCGGGTTGG
>JAHFES010000119.1 GCA_023248355.1 Nitrospiraceae bacterium | reverse complement strand
TGGCGGACATCAAGTGTGAGCCCTTTCCTCTCAAGAAAATTGAGCATCGATCGGCGTAACCCCTCACCGACCCAGTCCGGAGTTGCACCGGCGCGATCCTGATGGATCAGATCGTTGTCTGCGAATCCCTGGAATGTTGGGCCTAGGATGCGGAGACCGTGAGCCTTCGGGTTGAGACCGATGGGGCTATGAGCCGTGGCAGTAAAGCGATGCCAAAAGGCAGACTGCATGAGATTCGCGGCAATGAGTTGCCGCACGCGCTCAAGTGAGTCGATCATTTCCTGGAGCGTTTCTGAGGGAAAGCCGTACATCAAATAGGCATGGATCAGGATCTCGGCATCTCGAAAGGCCGCCGCCACGAGCGCGGTCTGATCGACCGTAATGCCTTTTTTCATTTTCTCCAACAAGCGATCTGAAGCGGCTTCGAGTCCGGCCGTGACGGCGATGCATCCGGAGGCGGCTAACAAGCGACAGAGGTCAGGCGTAAAGGCTTCTTCAAACCGGATGTTGCCCCACCAGGAAATCGTGATGCCTCGTTCGAGCAATCCAAGTGCTAAGGCTTTCAAAGCCGCGGGAGGGGCCGCTTCGTCCACAAAGTGAAAGCCCCGGCGGCCGGTTTCCGCAATCAGTTGTTCAATGTTCTGGATCAGTCGTTCAGTCGGAGTGGCTTCGTACCGGCTGATGTAGTTGAGCCCCACATCACAAAACGTACATTGCTTCCAGTAACAGCCGTGGGCGACCGTCAGTTTGTTCCAATGGCCTTCTGACCAGAGGCGATGCATCGGATTGGTGCTGTCGATAATGGACAGGTAGCGGTCCAATGCGAGCCCGTCGTACGTGGGACAGCCGACGTCATTCATGCCGAACTCTGATTCAGCCCTGTTCTCTGCAAACACGACACGGTTCTTTTCGCAATAGAAAGTGCGGCAGAGTCTTGCCTTCGGTGTGGCTCCTTCCAAGTATTGCACGAGTGACAGGAGAGGGCGTTCACCATCGTCGAGTGTCACAAAATCGACAAAGTCGAACACGCGAGGGTCGCTGAGGCGGCGCAGTTCGGTATTGGCGTAACCGCCGCCGAGCGCGATTCTGATTTCAGGGCGGTGCCGTTTGATCGCCTGGGCGACGCGGAACGCACCATACAGATTGCCCGGAAATGGGACCGACAATCCGACGAGAGTTGGCTTGACGCGATCGAGGTGAGCCTTCAACGCTTCCAGCAACAGGGTATCAGTCAAACCAGGAGACTCAGACAGTGCGGCGATGATGCCGTCGAACGAGGATGCTGAGTGGGCGACCTGCTCGGCATATCGGTTGAGCGCAAAGTGAGGGGAGACGGTGGCTTGCACGAGATCGGCCAGATCTTCGAGATAGAGCGTCGCCCAATGTTTGGCGCGGTCTTGTTCTGAAACGGATCGGGGCAATGACGCGTTATGCATGAACCGCGGTCCTTGCGGCAGCACGCCCGGGCGTGCGAAATGGGCGGCCAGGGTTGGGTTTCGCCCCTGCAGAAACTCGATGACAGGATCGATAACAGCAAGATACGCCTGCTCGATCGCGAGCATCTGGCGCGCTTCACCAGGCAGGGCGTCTCTGTGGGGACGGATATGCTCGAACACTGACTGGAGACCCGATCGAGTGAAGAGTTTCAAGACCATCTCGATGCCGAGATCGGCCTGCTCGGCGAGAATGCCACGCGATCGAAGAAACCCGGTCAAATAAGCGGTTGAAGGATAGGGAGTATTGAGTTGGGTAAGCGGGGGAATGAGAAGAAGCACGCGCGATCGAGCCATGGAATCGACATAGCATACTGCTTGAGGGGAATGCTATGCGACTGCGTGTTCTGAAGTTCGACGTCTCTCGCCAATGGCCTACTTCTTCGTGTCGATGATGCTGCCCAACATGTCATCTGCTGTTTTCAGAGTGCGAAGATTCGCTTCGAAGCCGCGCTGCGCGATAATTTGGTTCACGGCTTCTTCGCCCAGATCGACGTTGGACAATTCGACCTGTGCGGGACCATACCCTGTGTCTTTCAGGACGGCAGGGCCGGCCGAGTCATCCTTCTGGACGACCGGAAGGACTCCTCCGGTTCCTACCTCGACGAATTCTGTTCTGGACTTCTTGAATCCATCGGTGTTGACGTTCGCCACGTTCTGGGCCGAGACTTCGACCTGTTTGGCGAATGCGGTCAATCCCGATAGGGCAGTGTGGATTGCGGATATCATGCGGCACCTCCATTCGACTGATGGCGAAGGTTCGTGCCTTCGCCGGAGAGGGAGAATGCCAGGGAGCGAGACTGTTGCCAGCAGAGAGATCGTGCATCTGCAGTGTGGCAGCTAGGCTGACCCTGGAACATGCTCCGTCCCTACTTAGGTCCCTTGGCTTTGCGCCCCACCCTCTCAGGTGGTTTGCCCTTTTCACCCTGTCGATGACTGTATCGGTCATTCGACCAGGAACTTGAGCCCGCGATTAGTTCCAGTGTAGCAGAAAGTCAGCGACTTCAGTCGGAGATGATAGTCGCTAATCGATAGGAATGAACAGCAATCGCGCGTGGGCCCTGTGCTCCAAGATTGCCGTGTATGGTTTGTACGTCTCTACAGACATTGGACGCCGCATGTTTCAATGAAAACTGGCATGCCGTTGTCTAAGTCATCAATGGCTCAATGGCTTGAAACGGAATGAATCAGTAACCATATCTAAGCGTTGACAAGAATTTGAACTTCAGAGAATGCACGCATATGCCGATACAGTAGGGCTGAATGGACTGGTCAGTTCACCGGAGATTCTATGGGTCAAAGGAAAATTCCACTCGCAGACCTCAAGGTCGGCATGTTCCTGATTGGGGTCGACCGATCGTGGCTCCACACACCCTTTCTGCGTCACAAGTTCAAGATCTCTGATCAGACGGAGATCGAGACTCTCAGGCGTGCGGGGATTGTAGAGGTGACCATCGATCCCGAGCAGGGCCTCGATGTGGAAGAGTCTGGGTACCCCGTCTCACAGGGGTCCGACGGGATGGAGGTTGCAGCTCCGAGCGCTTCTTCCGGTTCGCATTCCCCGATGCCGCCCGCGATCGTGCTTGCCGAGAATTTTGCCAAGGCCAAGCAGCGGCGGGTCGAATGGATGCAGCGGCTGAATACACTCTTTGAAAGTACCCGTTTGACCGGACTGGTCCAGCATGATGTGGCGCGTCAACTCGTCGACAACATGGTCGGCGTGATTCTCGAGCAACAAGCGGCCTGTTTTGCTGTGCTCGGGCTTCGTCTGCCCGACCCAACGCTGCACGAACACGGCCTGACCGTCTGCACTCTTTCAGTGATTCTCGGGCAGGCCCTCGGTCAGCCTCGCGAAGTGCTGCAACAATTGGGGATCGGAGCGTTGCTGCATGACATTGGTCTGGCACGGTTGCCGCGAAACATCATCAAGCGGCCGAAAGCCATGCCGCCGGCCCAACAGGCGCTGTACCTCACCCACTCGGCGCTAGGCGTGGCAGCCTTGGAAAAAAGCGGAGCGACTGATCCCGTTGTGCTGGGGATCGTCCGAGGGCATCACGATCTCGTTCCCCAATCTGACGCATCAGGAGTGGCTGCAGCCCCTTCGAGTGAACTCGCGAAGCTTGTCGGAATTGTGGACCTGTACGATGAGCTCGTGACAGGTCAAACCGGATTGACACCCATGTCGTCCAATCAAGCGCTGACGCAGCTCTATCAGCGGTATCAACCGTACCCTGAGTTGATGCAAGTCGTGTCGTACTTAATCAGGGGAATCGGGGTGTACCCCCTCTACAGTGTGGTGGCGCTGAACTCCGGAGAGCTTGGCGTCGTGGGGGCCATCACCCCTGGGAAAGCTCATCTCCCGCTCGTCTATCTCTGTCGGGATGCATCCGGTCGGTCCTGCGTACCGCCGATTGCGCTCGATTTTACCGCTGAGGCACAGGGTGAACGGACGATTCATGAGGTCCGCGATGCGACGCGCGAAGGCGTGGACATCGAGGACGTACTACGACAGGTCGCGGCATGACGCTTCCCGCCAATCCCATTCCAAATCTTGCCCCAAAGAGAGTCGTGTCATGGCTGCCCACACGTGAGGATACGTTTCTTATCCTCGAATCGGCGGCAGAGGCCATCTTTGTCACAGATCGGGAGGGATGCATTGTGTCGCTCAACCCGGTCGCCCAGCACTTAATTGGGCGAGATCGCGACCTCGTTGGCCATTTGCTTCACGATCTCTTTGGATGTGTCATGCAAGGGGGGACTTCGGGCTCACTGTGTCCGTTGGAGCAGACGGCAAAGACCGGCGAGGTCTCGATATTATCCTCGCATGAGTGGAGCCGTCCCGATGGCAGGGTTGTGGAGATGGCGTTGACATTTTGGCCGCGTGTGCAGGCCGGCGAGCGGGTCGGAGGCCTGGTGGTGTGCAGTGATCTCACCGGTGAACGAGAAGCCGAACGTGACGTGCAACGGGTGGCTCGGTTGGCGGAAGATGCGCCGAATCCCATCGTAGAATTTGATCACGATGGGTCCATGCTCTATGTGAACACGGCCATGGTGGTGCTGATGAATCACCTGAAAGCGCCTGAGGGTCAACTGGAAGCCGTGCTACCGGACCATCTCCACGATATTCTTCGAGCATGTCTTCAGAATGAGCAGCCGACGGGTCTGGTGGAGCATCACGTGGGCGATCGCGTACTGGCATGGTCGTTCTTTCCTCTCGGCACAGCCGGGCAAGTCCGCGCCTATGGCCTGGACATTACCGCGGATGTCGCGTTGCGCCGGGCCAAAGAGGCAGCCGAAGAGTCGGCACGGGCGAAAGGGATTTTTCTTGCCACGATGAGCCACGAACTTCGCACGCCGATGAACGGAGTCTTGGGCTGCACACAATTGCTCCAGGATACTTCTCTGACGCATCAGCAACGCCAATTAATCGAGACGATGCATCGTTCGGCAGAAGCGCTCCTGGCGATGGTCAACGACATTCTCGATTTTTCAAAAATCGAAGCCGGAAAAATGACGCTGGAAGTGGCGGACGTGGATCTGCGCGCGCTCATCAATGATGTCACGACGTTGGTGTCGGAGTTGGCGAAAAAGAAGGGGCTTGCTGTGTCGGCGCAGATTGCCTCTGATGTTCCTTCTGAATTCCGTGGCGATCCGGTCCGACTCCGGCAAATTCTCTTCAATCTGCTCGGTAACGCCATCAAGTTTACGGAGCGCGGAGGAGTCGCGGTCTCAGTTCGAATCCTGGCCGATGCGCCGAAGTCCCCCGATGCGATCGTCCTCCAGTGGGCCGTTCGGGATTCGGGCATTGGTCTCAGCCCTGAACAGCAGGCGAGATTGTTTCAAGCCTACACACAGGCCGACACATCGACGGCGAGGCGATTTGGGGGAACTGGGCTTGGCCTCATGATCTGCCGCCAACTCGTGGAACTCATGGGCGGGACGATTTCCGTCGAAAGCACAGTTGGGCAGGGGAGCACATTTTCCTATACCACGACACTCCTCCCTGCCATTCATCGCGTGAGTGTCGGGCCAGCTGGAGAAACGCTGGGGCTGACAACGGTGGAACATACTGGACCGCTTCGTGTGTTGGTGGCAGATGACAATGAGATTAATCAGGTCGTTGCGTGCAAATTCCTACAGAAGCTCGGCTGCCAAGTCGAGGTCGTTCGCACCGGACGCGAGGCTGTGGAATCGATCGTTCGCACCGCTTACGATGCCGTGCTGATGGATTGTGAGATGCCCGAGATGGATGGGTATGAGGCGACCAGGGAAATACGCTGCCGCGAACAAGGCACCGCCAGGCACATCCCTATTATTGCCCTCACGGGCCATGCTTCATCGGAAGATGCCACGAAGTGTCTGCAGGCGGGGATGGATGAGGTAGTGACGAAGCCGGTGACGCTTCAAACGCTTCGTGCCAAACTCGAGGGCCTGGTGAGGGATTCCAAGCGGTAACGTAACAGAATCCCTGTCATCCCCCGTACTTCTTCGAAAAATCCGCATTCCCCTTATAGGGAAAGCCAATCATATCCATTCGGACTCGCGAGGGGACTCTCTCCGCTCGGTTGGGTATGGGCACTGACTGGGCGGTCGCAATCGAGAATGGCGATCCGATGAGATTGTCGAAGGGGGAGCACCATCTCCCTACGTCAGGAAGAGCAGGAAATGTTCGAGCGTCGGGCTAGGACGCGACGAACTTCAATGCGGCACCGTTGATGCAGTACCGCAGTCCGGTCGGGGCAGGGCCGTCCTTGAAGATGTGTCCTTGGTGCCCTCCACAGCGGGCGCAGTGCACCTCGGTGCGAGGGAGGATCAATTTGAAGTCGGTAGTAGTTTCGACCACCTTGGGATCGATCGGCTGCCAGAAGCTGGGCCAGCCGGTTCCGCTGTCGAACTTATGCTCCGACGAATACGCCGGGAGATCACAGCCGGCGCAATAATAGATGCCGGCCAGGTGATTGTCATGAAGCGGACTGGTGAAGGAGCGTTCGGTATCTTCATGCCGCAACACCTGATAGGCAGCGGGCGAGAGCAGCTTCTTCCATTCGTCGTCAGTCTTCGTCACTTTCACAATGGCGCCAATCTCGATCTTCTGTGGCATATGCGAGCTCCCTCAATCGTAGAGGTGGATAGTCAGTACGTCGACCCGCCATGGATATCCTTACATACCCTCTTACGGATGGGCAAGGTGAGT
>JAHFES010000118.1 GCA_023248355.1 Nitrospiraceae bacterium | reverse complement strand
CTAGTGTCCGAGCATGGCTACAGGTTGTCCCGTGTCGCGATACTCACGGAGCTTGTTCCGTAAGGTTCGAATACTGATGCCAAGCTCTTTCGCGGCATGGGTGCGGTTGTCTTTGACGCGTACAAGCGTCTTAAAGATGAGTTCGCGTTCCATTTCCCATAATGACCCGTTGGCCGGTTGCGGGACGGTGGGCGCTCCGGCCACTGGTGGCGCCACTCCATCCCGCATCTCCACGGAGCAGTGTTCCGACAGGATGGGGCCATGGCCGGCTAACAACACGGCTCGCTCTATGACGTTCTCCAACTCGCGCACGTTTCCCTTCCACGGGAGTCGCTGCAAGTGGGCGAGCGCCCCCTCTGACAATACAGGCTGAGCCAGGCCGTTCCGTGAGGCGGAGAGCGTCGCAAAGTGTCGCGCCAGAAGCGGAATGTCGACTACACGCTCCCGCAGCGGCGGCACGGTGATCGGGAAGACGTTGAGGCGATAGTAGAGGTCTTCGCGAAAGCGTCCCTGCTCAACCTCTCGATAGAGGGTGCGATTGGTCGTGGCGATCACACGAATATTGACAGGAACCGGGTCACGCCCGCCCACTCGATCGACCTCCCGCTCTTGGAGGACACGAAGCATTTTCGCCTGAAGGCTGAGATTCATTTCGCTGATTTCATCGAGAAGGAGCGTGCCGGTATGGGCCATTTCAAACTTGCCGATCTTTTTGATCAATGCCCCGGTGAACGCGCCGCGTTCATGGCCGAACAGCTCACTTTCGAGCAGCCCATCCGGTAACGCCGCGCAATTGACCGCTATGAACGGCCGATGTGCGCGAGGGCTGCGGCTATGGATAAAACGAGCCAACAGCTCTTTTCCGGTTCCACTCTCCCCGTTGATCAATACCGTGGCTTGGCTGGTGGCCACGCCTTCGAGCGTGCTGAGGAGCCTGACCATTCCGGGGTCTTGAGTCAGGATTGCGCGGTTTTCTGGCATCCCGGTGGATGGGACGGTCCCACCCTCACGTCCTTCTTTGAGGTTGGCAATCACCCGGTCCAAGAGATCCATTGAAAATGGCTTCAAGAGATATTCACTGGCCCCCTGCTTCATGGCCTCGACGGCCGTTTCCACGGTCCCATAGGCCGTCATGAGGACAATCATGGTATACGGCGCCCGCGCCTTCATTTCCTTGATTAAATCCAGCCCGGTCATGCGCGGCATTTTGAGATCCGTGAGCACGAGCCACGGGCGAAACCGGCTGACACGCTCGAGGGCATCAGCCCCGTCGATCGCTCCCTGCACGTCATATCCCAGGCGACGCACAGACTCCATGAGCGCGGTCCTCATGGATGGGTCATCATCCACGATCAGGATGCGATCGAGCATGTCCGGACTTTCAGGGGCACTGCTGTCTGTGTCACGTTCATTCATGGGACGTCTCCTCCACCAACATCAGTTCAGCCAGCTCGGCAGATGTGTCTGGAACGAGCACACAACGAGCATCACTCAGGAGGCGGGGTATCGCCGGATGTGGGAGCACGATCGTACACGAGGTGCCTTGCCCAACGACGCTTTCGACATCGATGCGCCCTTGATGGGCCTCGACAATCGCATAGACAATGGCAAGCCCTAAACCGGTGCCTTCATCTTTGGTGGTAAAAAAAGGGTCAAAGATTCTGGATCGATGTGCGGGGTCAATACCGATGCCAGAGTCGCTGACCGTCAGGCAAATGGCCGGGGTGTCGAGCCGGTGCTCCTGATCCATTTTCAGACTGATGGTTAAGACTCCTCCGGTCGGCATGGCTTGAACGGCATTGACGATGAGGTTCAGGAAGACCTGCTTCATCTGCCCGTCGTTGCACCACATCGATGGAACTCGTGGATCGAGGTCCAATCGGATATCTGCTGGAATGGTGGTGATCGCATGCGCGGCCAGCGTGAGCGAGTCGAGGATCAAGGATTCAGCATGATGCCAGGCTCGGGGTGTTCGTTCCGGTCTGGTGTAGGTCAAGAGGTTGGCCAGCAGACGGTCCATGGCGTGCACGGCCTGTGAAATCTGTTCGGCATACAGTTTTGAAGACGGCATCTCGGCCAGATCGCGTCGGAGCATGGAAGCAAAGAGCTCCACGCTGCCCAGTGGGTTTCGGATCTCGTGCGCAATCCGCCCGATCATCTCTCCCATGGCAGCCAGCCTATCCTTGCGCTGCAATTGTTCTTCGAGCTGGTAGATGCGCGTGACGTCTTGAATCAGCAGGAGGCTGCCGGAGTGACATCCAGAATCAGTCTTCAGCGGGGCCTGCGTGATACTCACCACGGCTTGCCCGATGCGCTGTGGACGATCGTGAGCTGCGAGGCCCGCTGTCTCTAAGACATCTGTGGCGTGCCGGCCGCGCAGTTCAGCGTCTGCTACTCCGAGCAAATGGCCGGCGGGCCTATTGCTGCGGGTGATGACGCCGGCATCGTCGAGGACCAACACACCGGTCGACAAGGACTCCAAGATGCCGTCGAGGTGCATGCGCATGGCTTCGTTTTTACGCAGTTGCTGCCGCAGTGCGTCGTTGCTGTGAGCCAGATCCAGATCCATCTGTTCCACACGCGCAGTGAGGGTGCTATAGGACTGCTGCAGGGTCTGTGCGGCCTGATCAAAACTGTGGAACGCTGCCTCAAGGAGATCGCGCTCTCCGGGATGCCACGTCGTGGTTGTCGTCATAGTCCCTCCCCTGTGACTGGGCGGCGAGCTGCTTGCAGGCTGCCCTTATAGGATGTTGAGAAACGGTTGATTAACTGGTCGTCGGTTTCGCCAAGTTCCGCCAGCGCCACGGTGGCGCGATCGTATTGCTTCAACGCGTTCCAATGCTTGGCTGTCTGAAGGTGGACCCATTCTGTCTGGCGCGTCGTTGGTGTGTTCCCCAGCACCGCGTGATAAGCGGCGATCGCCTGTTCATGGCGGTTGAGCCGAGAGAGGGTGTCGGCATAGGCCAAGAGCCGGTCAGACGATTGGATCGCTCCGGCTTTGAACGCTTCCTCGTACGCGAGGGCCGAATCATCATATTTCTCCAACTGGCCCAATGTCGTGGCCAGCTGAAGGTACATCCGAGAGCGCGCTTGGTGCCGTGGATGATGCAGGAGCCAATTGCGGCACAAGTGTAGGAGGCCCTGGAGGTCTCCTTGTTGTTGCATCGCCGTGACCAGGAGTTGCAGGACCTCCGTTTCATACCGGCCGGTCGGAAACTGAAACCGGTATCGCTCAAGGACTTTCCGGGCAGCCTGCGGATCTTGTTGATCGAGATAGGTTTGGCTGAGTCCGACTAAGGACGGCTCAAGCAATGCGGGCGTTTTGGTGGACTTTGTGAGCGGTTGATAGAGCCGCACCGCTTCCAGTGAAAAACCCAATCGGCGATGGGCATCGGCGATCTCCAGTAAAAGCGGAGAATTCGCGTAGAGCTGATCAGCGATCGGCCCATGCCGATGGAAGAGGCTGACGACGGTCAGATCATCGTGGGATTGCAGCGCCGCCTCCATCCAGGGCTTCAGGACCGTAGACAGCCGTTCGGAGGCTTTCAGCGGCCATGGATCATCGACTCGTCCGCTGCGGAGAGCGGCCTGCTTGTACATGAGGAGGGCTTGACTCATGTTGCCTGTCTTTTCAAACACCTTCCCGAGATGAAAGAGCGCTTCAGTTCCAATAGGATCGTCCGCGTGCTGAATCGCAATCGTTTGCAACTCAGCGCGAAAAGACACTTCGTTTTGATCTGGATTCGGAGCGTTGTGGATCATCGCGGACACGGTTAACCCGACCCAATTCTCGCCGGCAGGCAACATGCGATCTGCGCGCGATGTGGCGAGCCGCATGTGCGCGATGGTGTCTTCATCGCTCTTGGGGTAGAGCGATGGAATGAGCCCGTAGAAGAATTCTGCTTGCGGCGCCCGCGACGTCGCCAGCAGGCTGTCTGCAATGTGCAGTAACGCCGTCGCGGCAAACTCGTGGCGCGGGTACAGGTTGTAAAACACGATCAGGAGTTCTCGCGCGGAGGCTTCATGATGGAGTGCCACTTGTGTCGTGGCATATCGTTGGAGTGCCAGTGGGTCCATGCGAAACTGCTGAGACCATCGACGGTAGCTCAGGTCGTAAAAGGCCTGAGCTTCGGTGAGGCGCCGCTGCCGGAAGAGTGCGTGGGCCAATCCGATCGTGGCAGGCTGGAGCAGAAGATCGTGGTCGCTCCGCTTGCGCAGATTCACAAATGCATGTTCCGCATCGTTCCACTTACGCATCGCCATGAAGGTGTTCCCTAACCCTAAGAGGGCGCGGGCGCCATCAAACGGGAGATGGAGGGAATGCGCCATGGCTTGTTCGTAAGCGGCCTGCGCCTCCTGGAGCCAGCCTTGCTCAAGGTAGAGGTCTGCAATGCGCCACTCTGCGCGTCGCGCGTTGAGCGATTGCGGATAGTTGCGAATCAGTTTCTTGTAGGCTTGAATGCCATCGGGGCGACTGCGCCCCGACGCATCTTGGCGCAATGACAGCTCTACCAAAAAAGCATGCGCGGAGGCTGCCAACGAGCTATCCGGATATTGCGCGACGATTTGCTCGAAGAAGCGCCGCGCCTCTGTCCACCGCTGTTTCTGATAGGCAGCAAGACCTTCTTGCCAGGCCAGCGCATCAATGCCTTGAGATTGGCCTTCGAACCGTGGACCTTCATCCGGCATTGATTGAGCAGGGGGTTCGACGGCTTCTGGTAGTTGCGGGGGCGTCGTCTTCTCAAGACCGGCTGCTGGTGAGACCTTGGCCGGACCACGGGCTGATGATTCTGCGAGCGCCAGCGGGCGTGCAGCCATCCACAGGACGATCAAGAGGAGCAGCTGACTGTACCGTGGTTGAAAGAGGTGCACGGCTAGGGTAGCTCAGCAAAGACCATGCCCTCTGATGATTGAAGGAAATCTGGAGAAAACAACAGAATTTCGCAGGCTGGGCGTTACAACCGTGCGGAGCGCGTCAGGATTGACAGCAGTGCTTTGAGTATGCCGTCAATGGTTTGACGAGCGAGAGGCGTGTTAGTTAGGCAGACTTTCAGAGTGGGATCTGGGATCGACGCCCTTGCGTTTAAGCTTCTCGACCAACGTGGTGCGATTGAGGTGGAGAAGTTGCGCCGCCCGCGTGGTGACGCCATTGGCTTTGCGAAGAGCCTCGATGATGAGGTGATTCTCATACTGTTCTACTTCCCTCGAGAGGCTGATTCCGTCTTCGTTAAATTGGATAAAGTGTTCTTTGAGCTCAGGAACGGCGGGCTTCCGGCAAATCTTTTCCGGGAGGTCAGCCGTGGTAATGGTTCCTTGTTTCTTGAGGACGAGCAAGCGCTCAATCATATTTTCCAATTCTCGAATATTTCCAGGCCAGTCATACTCGGTCAGCTGGCGTAGCGCTTCAGGAGCCAGACCCGACACGCTGGTATGCTTCGTCTGGTTAAAACGGGCCAGAAAGTGGTCGATGAGCAATGGAATGTCGCTGCGGCGTTCTCGGAGCGGAGGAACGACGATGGGGATGACGTTGAGTCGATAGAAGAGATCCTGGCGAAAACGTTTTTCTTCGACGAGTGTTTCCAGATCTTGGTTGGTCGCCGCCACGATCCGCACATCGACTTGGATCGTTCGGTTCCCTCCTACCCGTTCAAAAGCGCGTTCCTGCAACACGCGGAGGAGTTTCACTTGCAGCGGGAGACTCAGTTCCCCTATCTCATCGAGAAAAATCGTCCCACCATTGGCCAGCTCAAAGCGCCCCATTCTGGTATGCGTCGCCCCTGTAAATGCGCCTTTCTCGTGCCCAAAGAGCTCTGATTCAAGCAAGTTTTCGGGGATGGCGCCACAATTCACCGGAACTAACGGACGGTCTTTTCGCAGGCTGTTGAAATGGAGCATGCGGGCCACGAGTTCTTTTCCCGTCCCGCTCTCTCCTTGAATCATGACGGTGCTGTCGCTGTCGGCGACTTTCTGGACGAAATCCAACACCTGGCGGATGGGCTCGCTGATTCCGACCAATTGATCCAGTCGATACTGATCACGCACCGCTTTCCGCAAGAGATGATTCTCCTGGCGCAGCCGGTGGAACTCCGCCGCCTTGCGAACGATGACGGCAACGGTTTCAGGGTCAAATGGCTTGGTAATGAAATCGAACGCCCCTAATTTCATGGCGCGCACCGCTGTCTCGATAGTGCCGAATCCGGTCATCATGATGGGAATAATCTTGGCGTCCAGGCGCGTGAGACGATCGATGATCTCAAGCCCATCGATGTCGGGAAGTTGAAAGTCTGTGACAACGATTTGTACTGGGGTTTCCTTTGCGGCTAGAATTCCCGCCGCTCCATCACTGGCAAGAGACACCGCATACCCTTCTTGGGTGAGGGTTTCTTGTAGTACATCCCTGACAGCTGAATCGTCGTCAATAACGAGGACGTGTACCTGGCTCATCGGTGGTTACCTAGAAATCGGAATAGCGAATGAGGATCTCATGATAATGACCTGCCGCAGTCAATGCAAGCCATACTATGCCGCGCAGGAGTTGGTCACAGGCACTGCATTTCTTGACAGGATCTTCGGCCTATTGGTACTGTGCGAACGGACGTCATGTTCTCAGCAATGTAGATCACACGCAGGCTGGCGTAGCTCAATCGGCAGAGCAGCGGTTTTGTAAACCGCAGGTTGGAGGTTCGATTCCTCTCGCCAGCTCC
>JAHFES010000040.1:18849-21521 GCA_023248355.1 Nitrospiraceae bacterium | reverse complement strand
GCTACACTCGCTCCCTCATGGAACAGACACGCCCCTACAACCGCGTGCATTACCGCTTGGCAGTCACGTACCCGGCGATGTTTTCCGATTCGGCGACGATCGGGGAAGGACAGGTCACGAACCTATCGGTATTCGGCTGCACGCTTGAGTGCGCCGGTGCAGTGCCTGAAAAGACCAATCTGCTCGTCCGTCTGATCCTGCCGGACAAGGAAGAGTCCCTACCGATCGATCGTGCAGAAGTCCGGTGGGTGAAGGGCAACCAGGTGGGCCTGCAGTTCAATCAACTGGAACGGACGGCCAATCTCCGCCTGCATGGCTTCGTGTGGGATCGGATGCTTGAACGACTCCAGAGCATCAAACAGCAGAGCGCCTCGAACCCCTACGCCTGACGCGCGTCGCCTTTTCCCAGCATCGCCAAACACACCAGTCCGATTCCGATCCAGACCAGCTCCCGGAAACGCCGGAGGAGCGCAAACGTGATTCCGGTCACATCGGAATAGCCGAAGGCTTGGAGAAGTAGCAAATTGCCGCCGTCCTGCGCGCCAAGGCTGCCGGGGATAAAGAAAGTGCCGCCCTTGATGAAGACGGAGAGTGCACCAATAGAGATGGCCGACAAGAGGTCGTCCGGGCCACCGAGGTAAGAGATGACGACAAACACTTCGAGCGCCTCGGTCAGCCACCCCAGAAAGTAGAGCCCGGTCGAGCAGTAGAAGGCTGATTGATGATGCGTGTAGAAGTTGAGAATGGTCTGATCGAGCGACCGAAGCTTGTCCTCGCGCGCTTCGAGAAAACCGATCCGCAGACCGAGCTTTCGCAACATCTCCAGGATCCAGGTAAATAGCCCGCGCCGTTGAACGAACACGAACGCGGCAGTCCCGAAGACCAACAACCCGATACTGAGGAGTGTTGCGGCGACGATCTGTCCAGACGAACCCTGTGCCCCCAAAATCAAGAAGCCCAACGCGATACCAAGCAAGATGAACAGCACTTGGGCAATCGTCATCGTGGTCTTGGCGATGACGACGGAGGCCAATCCTTCAACCATCGGCACGCGGTGTTTCTGGAGCAGATAGGCCTTGAGCGGCTCGCCGCCGACGTAGGCCGTCGGCGTCGTCATGTTCACCACCTCACCGGCTGTGCGGATGGCGAGCACCAGCCAGAACGGAATATGTTGTGCCGAGGGCCCGAGTGTCACTTTCCACCCATAAGCCTCGACTGCGTACATGATGACGGAGGGAATCAAGATGACGAGGAGCGCAACCGGACCAAGCTGCGCGGCAGCATCAACGATGTTGCCAGGCCCGATATGCCACACGAGAAGACCGAGTGTGAGGAGACCGACGGCGAGTAGGAGATATCGCAGCACGCGCGGTTAGACACTCATGGCTTCGTTGCGGTCACAGCCGAGGGACGGATCACCCACAGCATAATGCCGGCAAACACCATCGAACCAATCGCTGCCATCCAGAGAAACCAGTCGAGCTTACCGAGCAGGGCGAAGATCAGCACGATCACCGAGAAATCGCGGCTGGCGACGTTCTTCAGCATGAAATCCGACCAGGCCGCGTTGACCGGCGTCTTCCACCCGTTGGCGGATTTGATCTTTTGCGCTTTCTCGACCAGCAAAAACGACACGCCGTTGCCCAGCACCGCTGCCGCACCCAGCGCGAGGGCTATCCACGCATGATCCTGTCCTACCTCGGTCACATACAGCCCGGCCGCCATGCCCGCAAAGATGGCCATGTGCACGATGTTATCCATGGCGATGTCCAGCCACGCGCCGAACGGCGACTCCGTAAACGTGAGGCGGGCGACTTCGCCGTCACAGCAATCGATGACGGCAGCCAGTTGGAACAGCAGCGCCGCAACGATGCCGGAGGCATAGGTTCCCACGCCGAAACCGGCGGCGGACACGAGGCCGACCACGGCGGCCAGAATGGTAATGGAGTTGGGCGAGAGCCCGATCGCGAGGAAGAGACGCGTACACCAGCGGGACAGCTTGCGATTGAAGTACCGATCGACAAATCCTTCGAACTCCCCTTTCAGGGAATTGAAGAGTTTCTTCTCGGCCGTCTGCACATCTGGCACCGTGCGCACCTCTTGATACCAGGTGCCGCGTTTCTCCTCCGCCGCCACAACGCGTACGCGCCCATCGACCGCAGCCCGTTCGAGCCACTGACGAATCGGCAACTGGCCGCTCTCGATCGCGGGGTGACGGCCCCCACTCATGAGGCTGGCCGGTAAGACCACCAGCTCAGCGGCCCGCGGCGCCGAGTCATCGAATCGTGCCGGAGCAAACGCGGTCAATCGATCGGACTGCACTTTCACTCGTACGCCCCGTGGCGCTGTCTCTGCGGATCGCACCTGCGACGCCTGTGCGACGACGATGGCCTGGCCATCCTGCACGTCGTGCCGCAACTGTTCGACCAGCCCGCGCGAGAACACGCCGCTCACGCTCGCGACCAGTGCAAAGCCATGGACCTCAGCCGCCAGCGCTTCCCATGTCCGAGGATCGTCGAGGGGGAATTCTCGGATGGGCATCCAGCGAACCGGGATCGTGACGCGCGGCCCCTTGCCCAACGCCTGTCTGAGTTCATCTTCTTCAGGACCAGCGAGCACGAGTAACTGGCGAATGCCCGCCCGCTGCAACGTGAGCACGGCGCGCTGAAACA
>JAHFES010000040.1:0-18749 GCA_023248355.1 Nitrospiraceae bacterium | reverse complement strand
GGGATCGTGACGCGCGGCCCCTTGCCCAACGCCTGTCTGAGTTCATCTTCTTCAGGACCAGCGAGCACGAGTAACTGGCGAATGCCCGCCCGCTGCAACGTGAGCACGGCGCGCTGAAACAGACCGATTCCCACCACGCTCGTCAGGGGGCCCACCTCGCCGACTTGCTGCCCAATCGATCCACCGAACACGCTGACCGAGGGGAGCAGGATGGCCGTGGCAAGTCCCTGGATCTCCGCCCGCTTCTGAATGACGCTCTCACTCATGGCCGATGTCGTCCCTCGTATCTCGTCGTTCGTATCTCGCAGGCAGGTCGCGCGTCACATGCGACGCGGTCTGAATGACTTTCTCACAATCTCGGCAAGACTTCCAATTCCGCCTTACGCACATCTTCGACAAAATCGATTTCTGTCCAGGGCAGACCACCGATCTTCTCGTGGCCGACCTTCACATCCCGGAAATATTCCAGCAGGGCGTCTTCGTACTCCATGTTCCAGGCTTCTTTGTCGACAGAGGACCGGAGGGAGGCCACGACATGCGGCGTGTCGGCATGCTTCACTTTCAAAAATCCGACGCCTTCACCGGCATACTCATAGCGCTCAGGCACTTTTTTGGTAAGCGCAATGACCCGGCCGCCCGCCACGACGACCATGCATTCCTCACCGGTTTGCTTGACCGTCTCGTCCATCAACAACGCGTTCTCGTAGGGCGACTCGACCAGCCGGCGCAGGATCTCGCGGTGAAAGAGCACATCGGCATCCATGATGATGACGTCGTCATCCAACGCGGTCCTGGCGATCCAGAGCGAGGAGATGCTGCCGCGATGAAACTGCTCGTTGACGAGAAAGTTCACCTTGACGCCACAGTCATCGCGCTCGACCCCCGCGCGAATCATCTCCTGTTTGTAGCCGACGACGATGTCGGCCCGCCGGATCCCGACGCTGGCCAGCGTGACTAAGTAGCGATGCAACAGCGATTGGCCGCCGATGTCGATGAGACACTTGGGGCGATGTTGCGTGACTGGCCACAGGCGCTTCCCCACGCCGGCTGCGAGAATGATGGCTTTCATGCGATTTTGCAGACTTGCTCGACAGCGTCGAGGAAGCCGGTGAATTGCGCTTCGGTCAGTGCGCCCATGTTGGCGACGCGGAAAATCTTGTTTTCAAGATTCCCCTGACCGGCATAGATGACATAGCCGCGTTCCTTGAGGCGATCGTGCAATGATTGATACGACATCCCCTCAGGAAGATAGAAAGCGGTGATACTGTTCGACTGCCGCTCGGGTGTCAACACTGGCTTGATGCCGAGTGCCGCCATGCGAGTGCGAATGAGCGCCGCCATTTTCTTGTACCGCTGAATGCGCTTAGCAACGCCTTCCTCCAGCAACTCATTCAACGCTTCATCGAAGGCATAGTAAATCTGAATGGCCGGCGTGAAGGGAACGGTGCCACGTCCCTGGTCATCGACATAGTGCGTCAGGTGTAGGTACCACGAGCGTTTCGGATAGGTTCGCATCCGCTCCAGAAACCCTTTGCGCACGAGCACGAACGAGACGCCGGGGAATCCCTGAATGCATTTTCCCGCCGTGCCGGCCACCATATACATGTGCGATCCGGCCACATCGATGGTTTCCCCGCCCAACGCGCTGATGGCATCGAGAATGAATACGCGATTTTGGCTATCGACCACTTCGGCGATGTCCTTGACCGGATTCAGTAAGCCAGTCGTGGTTTCGTGGTGGACCATCGCCACCCCATGCACTTCTGGATGTTGCCGCAGCGCCAGGCGCAATCGCTCAGGGTCCGGCTTGACCGTCCATTCATACTTGAGTTCAGACACGCCCAGACGATGGAGACCGACCATTTGTGACAGCCGCTCCCCATAGATGCCGTTGTTGATGATCAGGATGCGTCGGCCATGTGGGATGGAGGACATGAGGGCCGACTCGACCGCGGAGGTACCCGACCCGGTAATCAGCACGGCGGCGTAGTCAGCCTCCACCCCCGGCACAAAGGCCTTCAGCAGCTTGGCCTGGATGCCGTGCAAGAGCTCGGTGAACTCGGACTCGCGATGGCAGAGGTCCGGCTTCAAAAGAGCCTGCCGCACCCGTTCGCTGACGTTGACTGGACCTGGATTCAATAAGATCATATCTCTCCAGGGCTAGGGGCACGAGGCTAGGGGCTAGAGGAAATCCTCCGAACCCCTTGCCTCTGGCCTCGTACCCCTCGCCTCCTTTGCTACTGAATTGCTTTCATAAACCGCTTCGTAATGTCCGGTGGCTCGTGCAACACGCGTCCGGCATCTTCGGAAAACTCGTTCACTTTAATCAGCAACATGCTCGGCCCGTTTTTCTTGAGCATGTCCTTAAACTCATAGACCAGGTCCTCGCGGTCCAACACGCGCTCGACGTTCACATACCCGGCAGCCTTCGCCACTTTCTCCAGCGGGACCACGTTGGAAATCGTCGGCTGGTTCCCCGTCGTTCCGTACACCTCGTTGTCGAACACCACATGGATAAAGTTCTTCGGCTTCAGCGCACCAATCGTCGCCAGCGTCCCCATGCCCATCAAGACATTGCCGTCGCCGTCAAATGTAATCACCTGTTTATGCGGCTTCGCGAGCGCCACGCCCAGTGCGATGGCCGGCGCGTTTCCCATCGACCCAATCATATAGAAATGGGTGGGGCGGTCGGCGATTTTGTGCGCCTCGCGCGAGGGAAAGCCGTTACAAATGATGACCGGCTGGTCGGTCAGCAGTTCAAGTAACGCCGCAATGGCCTGCGCACGGCTGATGAGCGTACCCTGTTCTGGTCTCATTGTTTCGTATCCACCTTTCTCGCCTTACCCCGGCTTTCGCCCGTCTCCTTCACTCATCACGCATCACGGCTTTCACGGGTGCAATCCTTTCACCACGCCCTTCGTAATGACGAGCACGACCGGAATCCGCTGTTTCATAAACGTTTCTGCGACCCACTTGAAATCATCGATCGCGGTCTTTTCGGTCAGGGTACGATGGGGAATTTTCATGGTATCGAGAAACTGCGGCATCACCTCGCCCATCACCAGATGCTCCGGCGCATCCTTCCCTCCTTGGCCTCGCCACGAGACGATCAGAACGCAGGGTTGTCGATAAATCATATTCAGAGAAATCAGGGTGTTGAGCGAGGTTCCCAGCCCGGAATTCTGCATCAGCACGGCCGGGATCTTTCCCGCCATGTAGGCTCCGGCCGCCATCGCCACCGCTTCATCTTCTCGGACGGCTGGGGTATACAAACGACGCGTCATCAACTCGGCGATGATTCCGCCAAGAATCGAATCGGGCACGCCGGTGAAAAAATCCACCCCCATGTCCTGCAGGGCCTGAACAAAGGCATCGCTTTCAATCATGCGTCACAATTCCTTATGTGGAGTCGCCGGACAGATGGCGACCAGAAAAACCGGCGCATTATAAGATACAGCCTTACGGATTCTCAAGGAACATCGACGGGTTGCGTTCTTCTCTGCCTCATGGTAGCGTTTGCGGCGTATCGTTCTTTATTCTTCCGGCCTGTTGCCATGCACACCACCGCCGCATCATTGCTGCCTTTTCGGTTGTTCGTTTTCATCATTGGCACCATGGTCTGCACAGAGTCCGCGCAGGCTGTGCCGATGATGAACGACCCGAAAGGATTTCACAACATCGCCTGGGGTGCGGCCCTGACAGCTCGCCAGGATATGGAAGCCGCGCGGTCAAGCCCTCACGTCAACGAGTACCGACGCAAGACGGAAACGCCGTCGTTTGCCGGCGCTGAGATGGCCAGCATGCTCTATGTGTCGGTGGATGATCAGTTCGCGCGAGTGACGATTCGCTATCAGGGCGAGCACGTCCACACACGGGTGCTGAATTTCTTAGAGACCCAGTTTGGTCCCCTCGAGCATATTCCCGGGCAGATGGCACGGGGTCTCAATCAGCAGTATAATTGGCGCGGTCCAGAAACTGAGATCAATCTGACGTATCAGGCGAGCACGGAGCGCGGGTACATTTTCATCGATAGCAGAACGCTCGCGCCACGGTTCAATGACCACATTGCCGATTCAGCTGAATAGTCTGGCTCATTGGGTAATCCGCTGTCGGGCGGGATTCCCCGTGGGGTTTTTCCTCTGCCTGGTGCTCTCGGGCTCGCTTGCCGTGGCCGTTCCTATCATCAACGATCCCAATGGATTTGAGAACATTCCCTGGGAAGCGACCTTTTCTGAGACGGACCAGTTTGTGAAAGTTGAGGATGCCGGTCGACTCCAGACATATGAGATCAAGGGAACCGCGCCGACCCTTGGAACCACAGCGGTCGATTCAATGCGATTTACGACGTTCGAGGGCAAGTTTGGTCGAGTCACCGTCCGCTATAACGGGAAAGACACGCACGAGCACATCCTCGCTTACCTTCAGTCCACGTACGGTCCGCTTGACCGGACGCCTGGCCAGATTGCCGTTGGACCGATCAAAGTCTACGCGTGGCACGGATTCGATACCGAAGTGACCTTGCGGTATGAGACGAAAACCGAACGCGGCATTATCTTCTTCGAAAGCCGGACGCTCCGTGAAAAGTTGGCGGAAGGAAATTCCGGAACGGTCTTTTAAGTGACGCTCTGCGCTCCTTCACAAACTTTCCATTGACAACCGCCACGCGCTTTTGCAAGATGCATCCCCATGAATAATGCGGTGAAACTTCGAGCACTCCTCAAGCGCCCAGGCGTCATCAAGGCCGTCGGCGCACATGATGCGTTGAGCGCGAAGCTCATTGAACGCGCCGGATTCGACGCGATTTGGGCCAGCGGCTTTGCAATCTCCGCCTCCCTCAAATGCATTCCGGATGCCAGCTTCATCGACTCCAGCGAACAGTTGGCAATCGAACGCCACATCGCCGAAGCCGTGTCGATCCCGATTATTGCGGACTGCGATACGGGCTACGGCAACGCGCTCAACGTGATGAGGACGGTCAACGATCGTGAGCGAGCCGGTGTGGCCGCGATCTGCATCGAAGACAACGTCTATCCGAAACGCTGCAGTTTTTACGCAGGCGTCCGCCGTGAACTGATTCCCCTCGAGGAGCACTGCGGAAAAATCAAAGCGGCCAAGGCCGCACAACTTTCACCGGAGTTTGTGATCATCGCCAGAACTGAAGCCCTCATTGCGGGCTGGGGCCAAGAAGAAGCGTTGAAGCGAGCGGAGGCCTATGCCGACGCAGGCGCCGATGCGGTGCTGATCCACTCGAAGTCTAAGAAATTTGACGAGCTCAGAGCGCTCTACAAAGTCTGGTCTGGTCGCGTCCCGCTGGTCGTGGTCCCGACAATTTTCGACCAGACGACTGCCGCGGAAATGGAAGAAGCCGGCGCCAAGATCATCATCTATGCAAACCAGCCGGTGCGAGCAGCCATTCGCGCCATGCGGGACACGCTTGATCTCATCAAGAAAGACACGCGCCCCGGCGCTGCCAACGATCGCATTGTGACGTTGCCGGAAGTCTACGACATTGTCGGCGTCCCGCAGATGGAACAAGACGAAAAGCAGTTCCTGCCGGTGGGGAGTGGAAAGATCACGGCCATTATCGCGGCCGCCGGGTTCGAGAAACAGCTCCTCCCATTGATCGAGGACAAGCCAAAATGTCTGCTCGATATCAAAGGGAAGACCATCCTCGATCGCCAGGTGGGTGCGCTCAACGAATGCGACATCAAAGACATTGCCTTGATCCGTGGCTACAAAAAGGAAGCCATCACGCTTCCCAACATCCGCTACTACGACAACGACCGCTACGAAGAGACCGGCGAATTGTTTTCGATTTTCTGTGCCGAGAATGAGCTGAAAGGCCGGACCATCGTATTGTACGGCGACATTATCTTCGATACGGCCATTCTCGAAAAGCTGCTCAAGAGCCCCGCCGACATCTCCCTGGTGGTCGATCTGGCCTGGCTCGATCAGGAACAACGCAGCGCCCAGCCGACCCATCTCAATCCTGACCTCGTCTCCCTGGCGGAACCTCCCGGCAAGAGCTACTTGTCTCGGTTCGTCATGCCGGAGGGAGAGCACCGGGTGACCAAGATCGGCCAGCAGCTTCCACGGGAACAGGCTCACGGGGAATTCATCGGCATGGCCATGTTCTCTGAAAAAGGCGCCCAGGCACTGCGTGATTGCTACCGAGCCTCACAGGACACGTACAAATCGACCGGCTTCCACGAGGCCGGCAGTCTTGCCAAAGCCTCTTTCACCGACATCCTCCAGGAGTTGATCGATCGGGGCCACACCGTCCAAGCCGTGCCGATCTTCAAAGGGTGGATGGAAGTCGACTCCTTCGAGGAATACCAGAAAGCCTGGGCCAAGATCAGACAGTAGCTTCCTCTTCTCCCACTCCATATCTCCAAGCAACATATCAATAGGTTACAAAAACTCTCCCAGCCTTCCTCCCATTTTGTGGGGCGTCCCTCTCCTCTCGCAGGGGATGCTGCGTGAATGAGCTCCGGTGTAACAAAGCATCTCGCACAACACGGTTAGCGATCAACGGACTCGCTTTCGGCCTGTATAGCCTCTCTGAATCTTTGAAGCATTGCCCCGACCCTGCCCATCACAAGGTCATTTTCTCTCAGATGAGGAAATGATCTTGAGGGCTGCTCCCTCTGAACCATCTCCGACCCCTATCACTGCCCTTCAAAATCTAAGAGTTACCCACTAAGAGAATACTCCATAACCAATTGATGTTTATGGCCTATATTGACTATGGCTACCGTAGCATTTCGATACCCCCCTTCTGGCTATGCCTCTATCCCCCACCTAGGGGGAAGGCAAACCGGGAACTTCGCGATAGTCTCAGGGTGTACAGCGATTCTGTTGAATACGGGAACATGCAAGGGAGGACCTCACATCATGAAGCCGATGACCTACGAGCAGGACCGCTCGTTGATGCCGGTGGAAGCGGAGTCAAACCGACAACGAGGACCACGTATGGGCGGTCAGTTCGAGCTGACTTTTTCAGGAATGGACGAAGGACAGATCGTGATGGGCGACGGCCATGTGCTGAATCTGTCGCAAGAGGGAATCGGAGTCCGCGGCAATCGATCGGTCAAACCAGGCATGGTGCTCGCCCTCTTCATCGAGTTACCGGACTCAGAAGATCATCTGTGCATCCCTGAAGCCCGCGTATCGTGGGTGAAAGGGTGTCGCTTCGGCATAGCCCTGCGGACGCTGAAACTCGATGACCAGACTCGACTTCGGTTTCTGCTATGGAACCGTCAGCAGTAGCTGCTCGCAACCCGGAGGTATTCCCATGAAACACGTGAAAACTGTGCGACAGGCTAAATCAGAGCATGTCAACCCGATTGAACGACGGGAAGCCCCCCGGATTCCCACCTCATTCGGCTTGATGTACTCCGGTCTCGACGAGAACGAGGTCCTCATGGGGGATGGCACTGTCGTTAACCTGTCAAAAGGCGGCCTCGGCATTCGTTGGAACCATCCCGTAAAAGCAGGAATGAACCTGACACTCTTTCTGTATCTTCCCGACGGGGATGATCCGTTGTTTGTCCTCGAAGCGCACGTCGCCTGGACTAAGGGAAGGCAGTTCGGTGTCGAATTCAAGAAACTCAGTCTTCGAGAAGGACATCGGCTACACGCATTTTTATTCGAACAGCATCGCCAATAGACGTGTTCGTCCTGAACACTTCTAAACGACCAGAAAGGTGCCTGGAGCATGTCGAAGAAGAAATCGGTTTCTCGCGAATTCAGTCGGTTGGAGACTGAAGCCGATCAGCGCCGAACCTACCGGATTCCCGTCTCGCTCTCACTCCGGTTTGCAGGGCGGCACCACCAGGGCAACACCGACGCACGGTGAGCGATCAAAGGCCGCTCTTCTCATTGGTCAACAGCTCAAGTCCGAATCGGAGACGGCTCAAAGCGATCTCCTAGATTACGCGCGCTGACGAGGGATTCCCTCGGCCTCAGGCGTAACGTTCGAACTCCCGCACACGCTGCGCAATCTCATCACGAACCCGTCGAAAGACGGCGAGGCGAGCCTCTTCCTCTCCTTGCGCGTCGGCCGGATCGTCGAAGCTCCAATGCAGCACCGATGTCGCCCCCGGAAACGTAGGACACGTCTCCTTGGCGCGATTGCATACCGTGATGACGTAGTCGAACCGTTGCCCCAACAGTTCATCCACTCGCTTTGACCGATGGCGAGAGATATCGACACCCGCCTCCTTCATCACCGTCACAGCCCGCGGGTTCAGCCCAACCGGATGGGTGCCCGCACTGGCGACCTCGAAGCGAGTGCCATCCAGATGCCGCAGCCAGCCTTCTGCCATCTGGCTGCGGCAGGAGTTCCCCGTACAGAGAAAGAGGACCGAGCGCGTCATGCTGTCGCCTCCTTGGGAAACCAGTTACGCGTCCGATTGCAGACGGCACAGACCGAGAGCATCACAGGCACCTCGACAAGAACCCCCACGACTGTGACCAGTGCCGCGCCGGATTCCGGCCCAAACAGAGCAATAGCCGTGGCCACAGCCAGTTCGAAGAAATTGCTCGCACCGATCAGTGCTCCCGGAGCGGCCACTGAATAGGACACGTTGAGCCACTTCATCAGTCCGTAGGCCAGCGATGCGTTGAAATACACTTGCAGCAGAATCGGAATGGCGATGAGCGCCACATGCCACGCTTTCCCCGTGATGTTGTCGGCCTGAAACGCAAAGATCAGAACAAGAGTGGCCAACAAGGCCATGATCGTGATGGGGGCGAATCGCGGCAAGAGGCTCTCCTCGAACCACTGCTTCCCATGCTCCCGGATGAGCCAGTGCCTGAGGACCACTCCGATGGTTAGGGGAATGACGATGAAGACGATCACAGAATAGAACAGCACGGCAAAGGGCACGCTCAACGAGGACGCGCCGGCGACCAAGAAGCCGACGAGTGGAGCGAACAACACGAGCATGATCAGGTCGTTCACCGACACCTGCACGAGCGTATAGACCGCATCGCCGTCGGTCAGATAACTCCACACAAAGACCATCGCCGTGCAGGGAGCGGCTGCCAGGATGATTGCCCCCGCAATGTATTGATCGGCTTCCCCCGGACTGATCCACGCAGAAAACACCACACGGAAGAAGAGCCATGCGAAGAAGGCCATGGAGAAGGGTTTGACCACCCAATTGACGAAGAGCGTCACGAGAAGTCCCCGCGGGCGTCGTCCGACATTGCGGATCGAGCCAAAGTCTACTTTCATCATCATCGGCGTAATCATGAGCCAGATCAGGACCGCGATAGGAACATTCACATGGCTGCCTTCGCCAAACTCCAGACTGCGCAATACTTGAAAGACTCTCGGGGCCCCCTGGCCTAAGAGCACCCCGGCCACCATACAGAGACCGACCCACAGTGTCAGATAGCGTTCAAAGAGATTCAGTCGCTTCTCACTCGGCGGGACCGGCAGAACGGGAGTCATCGCGATGGCCATAACAACTTTCTCATCACATCAATAATTCTTGATTAGTCACGACAAAAAAACACTACGGACAGTGGGATGGTGATCGAGTGCTCCGATGACCAGATTCCTTCAGCCACCCCACGAGATCCTCGAGCTCACGAACCCCGTCCTGGTTCAATGCATAGTAGATCCAGCGGCCTTCGGGGCGATCGATGACCAGCCCGGCTTCTTTGAGAACGCGAAGGTGGAAGGACAACCTCGACTGACCAGTCTTGAAGGACTCAGTCAGGTCGCACACGCATTGCTCGCCCTCTTTCAATTTCTCAATCAGACGAAGCCGCGTGTCGTCAGACAGAGCGTGAAAGATCTGTATCGCTTTCTCGCGGGTTCTTGCAGAGTCCGTTGTCATGCGGTATTGATATATCAACTAATATTGATTAGTCAACCCATCCTATTTGCACGCTCACTCACGCTAGTCTTCCTTCCTGGAACGGCAATCCTCTCAATTACTTGTCTTTCAAGAATCCTCCATGATAAATTTTATGGTGAGTAACCACTTACTCACCATACACAAAACAATGACACCCTCTATCAGAACTCCTCGCAGAACTCCTCGCGCAACGAGCCAGGAGCGGCAAGCCAGCTTGATCACTGCCGCCGCCTCACTCTTTGCTGCCAAAGGGTTTAAAGGAACGACCACCAAGGAAATTGCAAAGGCGACCGGGGTGAGCGAGGCCTTGCTCTTCAAATACTTTCCCACCAAGCGAGCCCTCTATGCCGCCATCTTGGCGGAAAAGGCGCAGTACTCAGGATTGAGGGAAGCCATCGAAGAAGCAGCCAAGAAACAAGACGATGAACGACTCTTCACCCTACTGGCCAGCTACCGGATCAGAAAAGGCGCAGACCCCACGTTGCTTCGCCTGCTCCTCTTCAGCGCCCTGGAAGGCCACGAGATGTCCGATATGTTTTTCCGTCAACAGTACCGGATCTTCTATGATTTGCTTGCCAGCTATATCCACAAGCGGATCGAGGAGGGCGCCTTTCGTCCGGTTGACCCGCTCCTCGCCGCGAGAGCATTCTTCGGCGTCATCGTTCATCATCGGCTTTTGCACGATATCTTTGGCCTGCCTATGCACCGCACTCACGAGGACACCGTGACCGAATATGTTTCGATCTTCCTCGGCGGGCTCGTTAGTCCCCCACGCAAAGTACGGCGACGGGAGCATCCATGAGTCGCATTGCACGGCATCCGTTCATGATCCTCGGCGTGATCATCATTTTTGCGGTCACCGCCCTGATCGTCTTCCGCCTGAGCAGCGGCGCCAAGACAGACCAGCGCAAGACGCGCCTGATCACGGTGGGAACCGTTGCCCCTCTGAAGCAGGACCTCGACATTCGCCTGGCCTACACGGCGGACATCTCACCCAATCAGGTCGTCAACCTCTTCTCACGCGTGGATGGCTACATCGCCAAGCTCCATGTCGACAAAGGCGACTTCGTCAAAGCCAACCAGTTGCTCGTCGAAATCGACCACACGGACTACCAGCATGCGGTCAATCAGGCGAAGGCCAATCTCGCCGCCGCCAGGGCCAAGGTCGCGCAGCAGGATGCCGCCGTGCGTAACGCGACACTCACGCTCGATCGCATGAAGGCCCTCATCAAAGAGCAATTCGTCTCGCAGCAGGATTTGGATAACGCGCAGGTCAACTTCGACGCCGCCTCGGCGGCACTGGAATCGTTACGAGCCCAGGTCAAGCAGATGGACGTGGCCCTGGCGCAGGCAGAGACCAATCTCGCCTACTCCTACATTCGAGCGCCGTTTTCAGGCTACATCGCGGAGCGCAATCTCGATACGGGCGCGTACGTCACCAGCGCCACAACCAGCACCTCCATCAATTCGCGCGGCATGCTGATTGTGCACGACATCGCCACCATCCGCGTCCTCATCGAAGTCGTCGAGAAAGACATCCCCCTGGTGAAGATTGGACAGAAAGCCGAACTGCGCGCCGAAGCCTATCCGGCCCGCATCTTTGAAGGCACCGTGACGCGCATCGTCCAAGCACTCAATCGTGCCACCCGCACCATGACAGTGGAAATCGACTTGCCGAACAAAGACCGCCATTTGAAAGGCGGGATGTTCGCCCGAGTCGAGGTGATGGTCGGCACCCATCATCAAGCCGTGCAGATTCCCATCGATGCAGTCAGCCGGCTGGAAGACGCGCAGTACGTCTATATCGTCCGAGACGGGAAAGCCCAACGGGTGAATGTCGAAATCGGTGCCCGCGACGACAACCGCGTCGAGATCACGAAGGGCCTCACCGGTAGCGAACAGGTCATCGTGTCCGGCAAAGATCTTGTGCACGACGGCACACCGGTTCAGACGCAACCCCTCGAACCAGTGAAGCGTGATGGGTGATGCGTGATGGGTTGTCTGGCAACAGTCTTGTCTCGAAGCTTCGCTCATCACTCATGACTCATCACCCATCACTTCTGCTCACATCATGTGGCTGACCTTACTCGCACTACGCAATCGCATCGGCATTCTGATGCTGTCGCTCGCGATGGTCGTGCTGGGCGTGACCTCGCTTCAGCGGCTGCCGGTCGATCTGTTTCCACAGATTCAAGTCCCGGTCGCCTTCGTCGGCGTCATCTATAAGGGCGCGCCCCCGCTCGATATCGAACAGAGCGTCGTCTATCCAATCGAGAAAGCCGTCAGCTCCGCCTCCAACGTCGAGCACGTCGAATCCTTCTCCAAGCAAGGCATCGGCGCCGTGCAGATCTGGTTCAACTGGGGCGCCGACATCAACGTCGGGCAGATGGAGGTGATGCAGCGCATCACACAGATCCTGAACAGCCTGCCGCCGGGAATCTTACAGCCCTTCATCGTGAAGTTCGATGTCTCCAATATTCCGGTCTCCTTTGTCACCGTCTCGAGCGAAGACCTCGACGAACGTGCGCTGTACGACCTGGCTTACAACACCATTGCGCCACAGATCGAGCAGATCGCCAACGTCGCCGCAGCCACCGTCGAAGGCGGCAAGATCCGCCAGATCAACATCAACCTTGATCCGGCCCTCCTCAGTGCGCGCGGGCTCTCGATCCTCGACGTGGTGAAATCCATCAAGGCGGCAAACCTGATTCTGCCCTCCGGCGATATCAAAGCCGGCAATCTCGACTACAACGTCTTCACCAACAATCAGTTCAAGACGGTGGATCCGATCCAGGACGTCATCGTGAAGGTGAACCAGCAGGGCAACCCAGTCCGTGTGCGTGACGTGGGGACCGTCACGGACTCGTCCGACATTCAAACGAACATCGTGCGGACAGACGGAGCGAGAGCGGTCTACCTCCGCGTGAACAAGCAGCCCATCGCCAACACTGTTGGAGTCGTAGACGCGCTCCGAACCGCCCTCCCGAAGATGATCGGCATTCCACCGGGCGTCACACTCGGCATTTCATTTGACCAATCCGTCTATATTCGCCAATCCATCCAGAACCTGATCGAGCAGGCCCTGCACGGCTCACTCTTGGCCGCGGCGGTGATTTTGATTTTCCTCCGCAACCTGACCAGCACCCTGATTATTTCCGTTTCAATCCCACTCTCCATTCTCGTCACGTTCATCGTGCTCTATTTCAGCGGCCAAACCCTCAACGTGTTTACGCTCGGCGGCCTCGCACTCGGCATCGGCCGTCTCGTCGATGACTCCATCGTCGAACTGGAAAATATCCAACGCCACCTGAACATCAACCCTCGACGCTGGGACGCCATCCTTGAGGCGGCGCGCGAAGTCGCCATGCCGATTTTCGCGTCGACCGTCACGACCGTGGTGGTCTTTCTTCCGATGTTTTTCGTCGTCGGCATCGCGCGCCTGTTGTTGATTCCCTTAACGGTCACGATTGCGATCTCCCTGTTCACCTCGTTCTTCATCTCCCGCACGGTGACGCCCGCCCTGTGCTACAAATTTCTGAAGCCCGAGCAGGAAGCCCACCGCGCCATGCCAGGCTGGTTTGTCCGAATGATGGAGTGGAGCCGGGCGCGCTATGAATCATTAGACCGCAGCTACGAGGATTCGTTGCGATGGGTGCTGGCACATCGCCGGACCTTCATCACTGTCGTCTTGCTGGTCTTTGCCGGCTCCCTCCTTCTGCTCCCCATGATCGGCACGGAATTCTTGCCGGTCTCCGACGAAAGCCAATTCCGCATTGTGCTACGGGCCCCGGTCGGCCAGCGAGTTGAAAAGACCGAGCAGCAGGTCGCCGAAGTCGAACGCGTGCTCCGCGAGAACATTCCGGCCAAAGAGTTGGAAACCATGGTGTCCAGTACCGGCGTGTTGGCACAGGGCCGGTCCTCCCTGTTCAATCCCAACACCGGTCCCCACACCTCAGTGATCTCCGTCTATCTGGTCTCGCCGGACAAGCGGACCAGGAACCAAATCCAGATCATGAACGACGTCCGCCCCAAGGTCCTCAAGCTATTCCCCGGAGTCGCCATGTTCTTCGATCCAGGCGGCTTGGTGAAACGTGTTACGAGCTTTGGATCCCAGAAGGCCGTCGACGTTGAAATTTACGGGTATGATTTTGAGAAAGCGCGCGGCGTGATCCGGCAAGTCGAAGAGGTGATGCACAAAACCACGGGCTTGGCAGACATCGAAGTCAGCCGCGAGGAGAACTACCCAGAAATTAACGTCGTGGTCGATCGCGAAAAAGCGGCCTTGCTGGGAATCAGCGAAACCGACGTGGCGAACGCCGTCCTCTTCTCGCTGAACGGCAACGGTCAGACTGATCCCATCATCTTTACCGACCCACAAAACGGCAACGAGTACTACATCAGCGCCTGGCTCGCAGAAGAACACCGGAAGGACCTCAGCGATCTGGACAATATTCTCCTGACGACCAAGGCCGGAGAACCTGTCCTCCTCAAGAACGTGGCGTCACTCAAGCTCAACGCCGGCCCCGTGAAAATCGATCGCAAATACTTCCAGCGCGTCGTTCACATTACGGCCAACCCCACCAATCGCCCGCTGGGCGCCATTGCCGAGGACCTCGAGTCGGCGTTTGCCAATCTCCAACTGCCGCCCGGCTTCAGCCTCAAACTGGCGGGGCAGATCCAGCAGCAACGTGAGACCTTCCAAGGGCTCCAGTTTGCGACGGTCCTGGCACTCCTTCTCGTGTACATGGTGATGGCCGCGCAGTTTAAGTCGCTCGTCGATCCGTTCATCATCATGTTCTCAGTGCCCATGGGCTTTCCGGGCGTCATTCTGATTCTCTTCCTCACCGACACGACGCTGTCCACCACCTCGATGATGGGCATCATCATGATGCTCGGCATCGTCGTGTCGAACGGCGTGCTGCTGGTGGACTACACGAACGTGCTGCGCCGAAAAGGCCGTCCGTTGTTCGAAGCCGTGGTGACCGCGTCACGCACGCGCCTCCGGCCGATTCTGATGACATCACTCGCCACGGTCTTCGGCCTGCTCCCCATGGCTATCGGATGGGGGACCGGCGGAGAAACCAACGCGCCGCTGGCACGATCCGTCGTGGGGGGACTCAGCGTCTCGACGCTCCTCACGCTGTTTCTCGTTCCAACGATGTATGTGATTTTGGAAGAACGGTTCCCGAGGAAGTTCAACGAGGAGCAGCTGGCGTCCGCCCCCTCACAGGCAGGCCAGATTCCGGCACTGGAGTAATCACTCTCTCTGCAGTCACTTCTATCTTCACTCGCGCACCATCAGCCACGCGCCTCCGGCTGCGTCTCTGGCACCTCCAAACTCGTACGGCCCAGAGTGCCGTTGCGGTAGTCGGACAAGAGAATCCTCGCCGCTCTGTCTCGGTCCAGCCCGCCGTCGCTTCTGGCCAACAAGCAGCCGCGCTTTCTGGCAATCGCATCGATCACACCCACACTCGTCAGACCCTCCACCGCGATACCATAGTGAGTCGTGAGCCGGCCAGGATAACGCGCGAGCAAGATTGTGGCGAGAAACTCGGCGACTGCTTCATCATCAACGACCGTGTGACCCACGGCGTTGATCGTGGCGAGCAGGAGGCCCACGTGAGGGTCTTCGATGGTCCCCCACAGCAATCCGGGTGAATCGATGATGGCCATATGGTCGTTCAGTTTGTGGCGCTGTTGGACTTTGGTCACGGCCGGTTCGTCGCCCACACGAGCAACGCGGCGCTTGAGGAGCGTGTTCATCAGAGTCGATTTGCCGACATTGGGGATTCCCATGATCAGCATGCGCAGCGGCTTCACGCGGCTGTTGCGATGAGGGGCGAGGGCCTGACAAAGATGGGGCACCCTGGCGGCATCGCCCGCATGGCGGCAGGACAGGGCCACGGCACTGATGCCCGCTTGCTGGCTATACAGATCAAGCCAGATCTTTGTGACGGCGGAGTCCGCGAGATCGGCCTTATTGAGCACTTTCAGGCAAGGGCGCTGCCGGGACAGGCGCAGCTCTTCGATCAGCGGATTGCAGCTGGCCTCGGGGATACGCGCATCCAGCACCTCGACGATGACATCGATCGCCTCCATCGTCTTGGCCGCTTCTTTGCGCGCCGCATTCATGTGACCGGGAAACCACTGTATGGACATGGGGGACAGACTTTCTGATCAAGAGGACGGACACACAACGTCGCAGAGACGAGCAACAGACGTCAAGCACAGGGCATGCGCTTCGCGTCGCTCACCGCACGGTTCTGAGCAGGCTGCGGGAAAACTATTTTGAGCCTTCCCGAAATCGACGTGCTGAACATGTGGGATGACAGAGGCATATCCCCGCAGGATGCACAAAAAGGCCATCCAGCAAGGCCGCAGCAAGCGAAGAGGCGAAGCGTACTCTTTCTGTACGTTGAGCCTCTGAACGCCGCGAGAACGCCGCTGGCGGACTTTTTCAGCATCCTGTTAGGCGCGGGCCATGAGTGGCCCGGATAAGTCATGACCCAATGGTGGGGAAAAGCGCCTTAAGCTGCATGGCAAGCCCGACATCGCCGCTGATCTGCAAACGACCGGTCATCACAATGGCCGGCCCGCTGAGTTGCCCGTTGAGCACCTTGATGCAGTCTTCCCCCGCCATCGAGAGGGTAACGTGTGGGTCGGCATGGGTTCCCTCTTCCACCACACAGGTCCCATTCTGCACCAACAGCTGATACTGGCCGCCCTGTGCACCGCGTAAGTCGAACTGATAGACAGCATCAAGGTCTTCCGCTGCATCCTTGTCGAGCTTCGTGGGAAGGGACTGGAACAATTCTTTGACAGTGGTGGGTTTCATCTTGGGACGGAAGAGAGCAGCTGGTGAATGCAGTGGGGGCCACGTGCCCGTGGCCCCCACGCGTAGGTTAATGGGCAATGTTCGGGATAGTCAAAATGGTCACCCAGCAAGGCCGCAACGAGCGAACTGCCGAGGCGTACTCTGTGCAGTACGTCGAGGCAGTGAGCGAAGCGAGAACGCCGCTGGAGGCCATTTTCAACATCCGGCTTAGTAGCGGAGCGTGGCAGTCGCCATGCTCCGGCGTGCGCCGAAGAATTCCTTCGAGAAGGCTTCGACGACGGCGGGGTCGTATCCCTTGCAGCTGAAAATATCGAGGTACGCGTTGTTGGTGTCGTTGGCAAAATGGCCGCTGATCAACGAGGTCGAGATCAGCTGCACCATGGAGTAGCCGGCCACGTGACCTTCGCCGAAATTCACGACCTGGCACTCGCCAAAGCGTTTCATCCCGATGAGCTCGCAGAGCTCAATGACATAACGCTTGATATAGTCGGCATCGCGGATGAGGTCGGGGTTGCAATCTTGGAGGTCAACAGCAGTGCAGAGTCCCCATGCCTTGCCGGTTCCTACCATGTCTTGGACAGGCAGTGAAGCGGCCGCAGGGGCGCTGGTTGGTAAGATCGAGGACTCGGAACCAGCCGAGATACTCATAGAGGGTGTTTACCTTTCCGTGAGAGGGTTGAGCACGTGAATTGCGTAATGCTGTTTTGCACTATACCACGATTATTTTTGCGAGCAAGGGCGACGGAAAGAAAATTTTTCACGCGGAGCCAATCGACCCTTTCGTGATCGGTTGACAAGGTTCGCAGCCCTCGGAGACAATACCGCTCATGATGACGACCCCCGATACATCACTGACCGACCTCCCCGACCGCTTCTGCACCTGGTGCCAGGTGCCGATGAAGAAGCGCCTAGTCGGCGGCAAACAGTTCGTCCACTACACCTGCCCGAAGTGCGTCTTCCAGCACACCACCCGGCTCGGCCCGAAACCACCCAGCCCTGCCCACTGATGTCCCTGTCGGTTTATTGAAGTTCAAGCTTAAGCGCGCTGGCTCAGTCCGACATGCAACGCCTGCTGAAGATCGACTACATCAGCACGGTCTCCGGCGGCTCCAACATCGCTGGGTGGATGCTGGCTCACCATCTGGACTATCTGATGGGCTGGGCTTACCTGTCGAACTAGGAATTTGCCGACCGAGAACTGGTGCCGACTGCCGCCCGTAAGGCGCTATAGCTTTCCCTCGACCAACGATCTGATCTCTTCCATCCGCTGCCGATTCACACCGAGATCGCCGTATCCAGTTCGTGAGGCTGACCGAAAGTGAATCGTCTTGGTCTCGTCGTCGAAGAGGAACTCCACGTCGTCCACAAAGCGGAGTAACAGGCTGGTAAATTCATAATGAAGGTAAGAATCGTCTTCTTCGACGAGCTTGGTACGAGGCAATGAACGGACGGCTTCTTTCAACGCCTCCTTCGCCTCAGCCCGTGACTTGCGATACCGAAACGGCGCAATCGCATGGCCCTTGTCCTGCGCTTGAGTCGAAACGCAGTTGGGACTATTGGGACAAGGCGCTAGTATTCGCACACTCACTTGACCTCCAATCCTGACTTCTATACCTGCTAACGATCAAGGGAAGAAAGATTTCGTGGTTGTGACCAGTGATACGCTATAAGAAACGCTGCCACCGACGCAACCAGACCCGCAATTCCCCACAAGCCGATGAACAACCCTGACCATGCTTGATATTCCGAACTGACGGATAGAGGCAGCCCAAAGCCCGGGAACCAATAAAGACCGGCTGAAGTAAGAAAGTAAGAATAGGAGTCGAGACAATACTCACAATCCGCAATCCGATTCTCGACAACCGCAAGGGCAATGCCCCACCAAGGAACGAGACCACCACTACGATCAATGCCCCAGTTTCGAATAACATACCTCTCCCCTACTGCATTGCTCTACCTGTTAATACAAGAATGTCGTCAGCGCTGGCTGCGCGTTCCCCTGATCGACAACTTTTACAGAGATCCGTCCAACGATGCGCCCG
>JAHFES010000117.1 GCA_023248355.1 Nitrospiraceae bacterium | reverse complement strand
CCAGCGTAGAATGTGAATGAGGCACCCAGCTGATCCCATAACAGCCCCGCTAATACGCTGGCAATCAGCATGGCCAGTCCGCTGGCCAGGTTGAAAAATCCGAAGGCGGTTCCGCGCAAATCGGCAGGAGCGGTGTTGGCGACCATGGCTGCCAGCAAGCCCTGCGTCATGCCCATGTGCAGACCCCAGAGCCCCACGCCCGCCAACACGACGCTCCAGTGATCGTTCACGGCTAAGACCAGATCGGCCGCAATCAGGACCATGAGCCCAAGTGTGAGCAGCTTTGTGTGGTCCATGTGGTCGGAGAGCCGTCCGAACGGATAGGCCGAGCAGGCATAGATCAGATTCATCGCCACCATGACGAGAGGAACGAGGGCAATGGGAATCCCGCCTTGCTGGGCGCGCAGGACGAGAAACGCCTCGCTGAACCGGGCCAGCGTAAAGACTGCCCCGATGCCCACCACCCACCAATAGGCCGATCCTAAGCGGATGAGATTCTCCCGGCGAATCGGATTCGTGCCCGTTTGACTCTGTCGGTGCGCCGGCTCTTGAATTCCGAACAAGAGCAGAGCCACGGCCATCAACCCGGGAATGACGGCGACCCAGAAGACGGCGCGGAAATCATTGGCCCAGAGCAGCATCAAGCCGACCGCGAGCAAGGGGCCAAGGAACGCACCCACTGTATCAAGCGATTGCCGCAAGCCAAAGGCAGCGCCACGGAGATGCGGCGGCACGATGTCTGCGACTAAGGCATCCCGCGGCGCACCGCGCACTCCTTTCCCGACACGATCCAGCAGGCGAGCGGTCAAGACAAGGCCAATACCAGAGGCCACCGCGAAGAGCGGTTTGGTCAGCGCACCCAAGGCATAGCCAAACACGGCCAGCCCCTTCCGCTTTCCCAGATAGTCGCTCAATGTCCCCGAAAAGACTTTGACCACCAGCGCGAGGGATTCGGCGAGCCCTTCAACTATGCCGACCGCAATCGTGCTGGCTCCGAGTGTCGTGACCATGAACAACGGCAGCAGGCTATGGATCATCTCCGACGAGATGTCCATCAGCATGCTGACAAAGCCGAGGACCCAGACACCCGATGGAATATGGCGCCAGGAGCGGCCCACCTGCGACTCAATCTTCATAGGTCAGATCCTTCACGAAGTCCTTGTGCGATCGAACGATACAACGCAGGGATCACCAGAAGCGTGAGGCCTGTGGACGTGAGCAGTCCACCGATGACCACCGTCGCCAACGGTCGCTGTACCTCGGCTCCCATCGAAGTGGCCAGCGCCATCGGTAAGAAGCCCAGACTCGCCACGAGCGCGGTCATGAGCACCGGTCGGACGCGATCGCTGGCTCCTTGGGTAATCGCCTGGTCGGTCGAGAGTCCTTCCGCTTCCAGTTGCCGAATGTGGCTTACCAACACGACGCCGTTCAGCACGGCGATGCCGAAGAGGGCAATGAAGCCGATGATGGCGGAGATGCTGAGCGGCAACCCGCGCAGCCACAGAGCCAGAATGCCACCGGACAAGGCCAGGGGCACGTTGAGAAAGATGAGCAGCGCGGGCCGCATCGCGCCAAAGATCACGGACAGCATGCCAAGAATCAGCAAGAGCGTCACCGGCACGACCATGGCCAGCCGTCGCGACGCTTCTTGCAGATGTTCAAACTGTCCGCCCCAGGTCAGTTCGTAGCCAGGCGGAAGCAGGAGCGTCTTACGGACCGCCTGCTGGGCTTCAGTGACGAACCCGCCCAAATCGCGCCCGCGGATATTGCACTCCACCACGATGCGCCGCTGCACGTGCTCGCGGCTGATTTGCGCCGGTCCCGAGTCCACCCGAATCGTCGCCACGCGCGAGAGGGGAACGAGTTCTCCGTGCATCGTGGGAATCAACAGATTCCCGAGCTGGGCGGGATCTGCCGACGCGTGTTCCACAAGACGGACGACCAGCTCGAATCGTCTCGAGCCCTGCACGACCGTTCCGACCACATGGCCAACACGCGTGGCCTGGATGAGCATGAGCACTTCATCCGCTGTGAGCCCATAGCGGGCGATTTCCTCGCGATTGATGATGATGCGCAGGAGTGGCAACCCCGACACCTGCTCAACTTTCACGTCGGCCGCTCCCTGCACTCTTTCCAGAGTGCGTGCCACCTGTTCGGCCTGCTGTTTGAGGATGTCCAGGTCGGGGCCGAAAATCTTCACGGCGAGATCGGACCGGACCCCTGCAATCAACTCGTTAAACCGCATCTCGATAGGTTGGGTAAAGCCGAGTCCGACACCTGGGACCTCGTTCGTGATCGCATCCTTCATCTTCGCAATCAGCGCTTCGCGGGTGTTGGCCGTGACCCATTCGCTTTGAGGAATCAGAATCACGAAGACGTCCGACATCTCCACCCCCATGACGTCGGTGGCGACTTCGGGGCTGCCTGTTCGGGTGACGACCTGTTTGACTTCCGGAAAGCGCCGCAGAACCCGCTCCACCTCCAGCGCCGTCGAGACCGATTCGCTGAGCGAGATGCTGGGTAACCGCCACAGCTGAATCGCCAAATCCCCTTCATCCAGCCGGGGAATAAATTCAACGCCGAGAAACGATCCGAGCCCGAGACTCATCACAAAGAGGAGGACCGCCGGAATGACGACCCACCGAGGATGGTCGATCGCCCAGCGGAGACAGGGTTCGTACACCCGCCGTATCCAGTGCAATAGGCGAGTGTCCTCGTGGCGCGGATGCGCGCGCGCAAACCAGAACGCCAACACCGGCGTGGCGGTCACGGCCACGAGGAGCGAGCCGGCGAGGGCCATAATGACCGTCAGCGCCATCGGGCGGAACATTTTCCCCTCGATGCCGGTCAGCGCCAGGATCGGCACATAGACCAGGATGATGATACCCACGGCAAAGGTCATCGGACGCAACACTTCGCGCCCGGCCGCTTGGACTTCGGCCAGCCGGTCTTCGCGGCTCATCCCGTTCTTCTTCGCCAATCGGCGGAGAATGTTGTCGATCATCACCACCGAGCCGTCTACGAGCAGGCCGAAATCGATCGCGCCGAGGCTCATGAGATTTCCGGACAGCCCGGCCTGCATCATCCCTGTGAACGCCATGAGCATCGACAGGGGAATCGCTGCTGCGACAATCAGGCCTGCTCGAAGGTCGCCCAAAAACAGAAACAGCACGGCAATGACTAAGAGGCCTCCTTCCACGAGATTGTTTCGCACGGTCTTCATGACTTTGGACACAAAGAGGGTGCGATCATAATAGGGCTCGATCGTCACCCCGGAGGGGAGCGTCGCCTGGATGTCACGGGCGCGAACTTTGACCCGCTCCACGACTTGTTGCGCATTCTCGCCGGCCAACATCTGGACCATGCCGATGACGGTTTCGCCCTCGCCCATGGCCGTGGCAGCGCCGATGCGCAGTGCCGATGCCTCTTGCACGGTCGCCACATCAGCAATGTAGATCGGGACGCCGCCCGATCCATGGGCTACGACGATCCGGGCCAGGTCGGACACTTGTGTGGCTAGGGCTTCCCCGCGAATGAGTAGTTGCTCGCGCTGTCGCTCAAGATAACCCCCTCCGGCAATGGCGTTGTTCCGCTCCAACGCGTCAAAGATCTGCCGAAGGGAGAGTTTGAACGAGAGCAGCTTGGCCGGATCGACTACCACCTGAAATTGCTGTGGTTCACCGCCCCAAATGTTCACTTCGACGACTCCAGGAACCGCACGCAATTTCATGCCGATGTCCCATTCGAGCATGGTCCGCAGAGCCATCGGGCTGTAGCCCGGTCCTTTGAGTGTGAATTGATACACCTCGCCCAAGCCGGTTGTGAGCGGCCCCATCATCGGACGACCGTACTCAGCCGGAATCCGTTCCATCGCCCGAGCCAACCGTTCCGTGACTAATTGTCTGGCTCGATAGATGTCGGTGCTGTCCTCGAAAATGGCTGTGACCGCAGAGAGTCCATAGCGCGAAACGGAGCGCAACTCGCGCAAGGCCGGAAGGCCGCTCAGCGAAGCCTCGATCGGAAACGTAATAAACTGTTCGACTTCGACCGGCCCCAGCGCCGGCGCTTTCGTCAGCACTTGCACCTGCACCGGTGTGAGATCCGGCACAGCGTCGATCGTCAGGTGCGCAAAAGACCAGAGGCCTGTGCCTACCACGACCGCGATCGCCACAAGGGTAAAAAACCGATATCGAAGCGAGAATGCCAGCAAGCGATCCATACGCGGTTTACACTCCTGACCCGATGTGTTCTTTCAAGAGCACGTTCTTGAGATCGAAGGCGCCCTCGGTGACGACACGATCCCTCTCTGACACCCCTGTGCGAATTTCGACCCATCCGCCGCCTTCTCGCCCGCCTTCAATTGGGACGAACGCGTAGCCGTTCTCACGTTGAACAAAGACGCCGCGTTGGTTGTCTACGGTCGTGAGGGCTGTGACTGGCACCGCGAGAGTCGGGGTTCCAGCAAGGGTTAACGAAACATCGACGTACTCTCCGGGCTTCAACGCTCTCCGTGTATTCGCAACTTCAAACCGGATCCGGATGGTTCGAGTCGTCTCATCGGCGACCGGCGCCAGGTAGGTGAGCGGCGCGGTGATCGGCGCGCCGCCTTTCGGCGTGATCGATCCTGTATCGCCCTCTTTGAATTTCCGCGCCTGCTCGATCGGCAGGTTGGCGAATACCCACACGCGACTCGTGTCGACCACTTCGAAGAGTTCGTTCCCCGGCGCCACGCCCTGGCCGCGCACCACATTTTGCGCCACGACGGTTCCGGCAATAGGGGCGGTCAGCGTATACCGATGGCTCTCATCCTGGTGGCCCCGTTCGAGTGCGGTGAGTTCCGCAATGCTCAATCCCATATTCAGCAATTTCTCGCGGATGTGTTGGTAGCGTGCCTGGGTTTCCAGATAGCGGCCCTTGTCTTCAATGAGTTTCCGCTCCGACACGATATCATCCGCCCGCAGTTTCTCCGTCCGCCGGAAGCTGTTCTCGGCCACGTCGGCCTGCGCCTTGCCAACGAGATATTCTTCGATCAACTGGTCGAGTTGCAGACTGCCGATGGCCGCCAGCGGTTGACCCTTTTTCACGTGATCGCCTAGCTGAACATGGATCTCCTCGGCTTGTCCTTCAATGCGTGAGGTGATCTTCGCCACCTGTTTGAGATTCAGCGAGACTTCGCCGGGAGCGGTTACGATCTCAGGCACGGCATGCTCGGCGACTGGCTCGGTCTGCAGACGGTCTCGAACGACCTGAGGTGGTTGGATCACGCGGGTCCGGAGCGCGCTTGGCTTGGCGCCCATCGCTGGCGGCTGTGTCGGCGGCTCTGTCCCTCGATCGCCGCAACCAGGGAGAAGCAGCACAAGGGCTGCGATCGTCCAGGTGATGTGTCGTGGTGTCATCGGCGTCCTCCCGCTTCTGTCAATGCCATGTGCGGCACGAGCGTGCTCACAGCGGCGCACCGATGGATCGCTCCAACCGGACCAGCGCGATCGAGAGATCTGCACGGACCTGGGCATATTCCAATACCGTCTGCCGGTACACACGCTGAGCGTCCAGCACATCCAAGAGGCTGGCCGCCCCCTGTCGAAAGCTGGTCCGTGCCACGGTCAACGTCTGTTCTGCCTGTTTAAGCAAACCGGTCTCGAATATTTGAAGTTGATCCTGCGCGGTACGGACTTCCTGCGCATGTTGGGTGATCGCCTGCTCCAACTCATTTTGGGTCCGCAGCCGTTCGGCTTCGGCTCGATATTTCGTCCCGAGCGCGGTCTCAATTTCACCCTGTCGCCGATACCACAGTGGAAGAGGCACACTGAGTCCGGCGGTCAGCGATTCATCCCCCGCCTCCCGGTGATAACTTCCCTGGACACTCACATTCGGCACGCGAGATGCCCGCTCGTATTGCACCGTATGACCCGCTTGCTCGGCGAGCTTGGTCAAGCGCCGCACGGTGGGGTGTTGCTCAAGGGCCTGGGTTGCCAGTTGCTCCAGATCGAACCCTTGCCTGGGGGATTGAAAGTCACCCCTGATCGAGAACTGTTTGCCGAGCGCGCCGGCCGTGAGGGTGTTCAGCCGAGACGTTGCGACCAACAACGCGTTCTGGGCTCGGGCCACTTCTTTCTGGGCTTTCTGCACCTCAACGCCCGCTTTCATCGTATCGAAGGAGGTCGCTTCGCCGGCCGCTACACGCGTTTTAACCGTACGCAACACTTCTTCAACCGTCGTGACGTTCTGAATCGTCATCTCAGCATCGCGCTGGGCGAACATTAGCTTATAGAAGGCCACTTTGACGTCAGCAATAAGTGTCAGGCGGGTTTCCTCCAGCGCGGCATTCGCTCCCGCGACTCCGGCGTCAGCGGCCTCTTGGCGAGCCTGCCGCTTTCCCACCCATTCAAGCGGTTGTTCGACGGTGACCGTCCGCTCGGTGATCCGGACGCCGGTACTCGGATCACGAATGGCGCCACGACCGGCCGTCCCTGAGACCGACGGATTGGGGTACGCTCCCGCGGCGATCTGTTGACCGTGGCTTTGTTTGACGAACCCCTCGGCGCCGGCCAAGGTGGGGCTGCGTTCCACCGCCAATGCCACGATGTCGTCTAACGAGTAGGCGCCGGCGCGTGGCTCCGCAGCCCACGCCATCACGCCGGTCTGACCTCGATCCACTAGGCAGCTGACAAACAATACGGATAAGAAAATGCGAGAAATCATGAGAGGCTCCTCTCCTTCGCAAATACTGCGATTCGATGGCGACGTACAGGTCCACGCCAAGGTGTCTGC
>JAHFES010000116.1:1330-6805 GCA_023248355.1 Nitrospiraceae bacterium | reverse complement strand
AGGCAGGCGAGCGATCCGCCTGCGGCCCAGAAGGCGCCGCCTCGCCGGTGCTCCGACAGTCCGAAGTAGCCCACCAACGTCATGCCGATCAGCAAGAGCGTCGCCGCCAGATAGGGACCGCTGCCCAACGACACCTGCGCGGCCAGCGGAAATTCTTTGATGAGCTTCCCGGCGATAAACGACTCATAGGCCCAGGGGAGAGAGGCGAAGGCGCCGGCGAGGATGAAGCCCACGAGCATGACCGTGTGGATCGCCGCGTTGGCCCCTTTCGTGTCGGGCTCCGTGATACAGCGCGACCAATAGATGGCCGTCAAGATGGCGGCGGCCGGAAAGAGGGGGCCAATGTAGTGGGGAAGCCGGGTCGAGGAGAGGGTGAAAAAGACAAACGTGCCTAGAACCCACACCGCGGCGAACCACTCCAGATTCTGCAAATCTGGCGGGTGAGAGGCGAGGGGCGAGGGGCGAGAGGCCGTAGGTATTTCTTCCTCTAGCCTCGTGCCCCTAGCCACAAGCCTGGCTTCCCGCCAGCTTTTATAGGCATGGAACCAGGCGAAAGGCAGCCAGCCACTCCAGGGGAAGAAGCCCACGAGCAGCACGGGGACATAGAACAAGAGTGTGAAACTGTGCCCTTCCATCGGACTGAGAAATCGTCCCACGGTGTTGGCCTGCGCCGAGGCGGCATACTCGCTCCCATGCAGCGACCACATCATGAGGTACCACGGGAGCGCGAGGAGCGCGAGCACGGCGGTTCCAGCCAGCGGCTTGCCTTGCTTCCAGAATGGCGCCCATTGTTTCGTCAGCGTGAGATACAGCGCAATGGTCACGAGGGGAACGAGGATCCCCACCGGCCCTTTCGCGAGCGTGCCGACTGCCATTCCGATATAGAAGACCCAGAGCCATCTGCGCCGCTGTTCCGTCGTTTGAAAGCCGAGCCAGAAAGCATAGAGCGAGAGCGTCGTGCAAAAGATCAGCACGCTATCCGTCAGGGCCATGCGGTTCAGGCTGATGAGCTCGATATTGAGCAACAGCATGAGCGACCCGATGAGGGCGGTGATGGGATCGCGCACTCGTGCGAGAAACCAATACGTGATCACGATGAGGCCGAGTCCGAACACCGCAGAGGGAACACGGGCAGCCGTTTCACTGACACCGAACAGACGGTAGCTGGCGCTCATCAGCCAATAGACGAGGGCCGGTTTGGCATAGCGTGGTTCGTAGTTGAAGGTGGGACTGACCCAATCGCCGCTCTCCAGCATTTCGCGCCCAGCTTCGGCATTGCGGCCTTCGTCACGATCGGTGAGTCCAATGGAGCCCAGGCCCCAGAAGTAAAAGAGCCCGGCCAGCAAGAGCAGAAGCAATACGTGACGAGTGATGAGTGATGAGTGATGAGTGATCTGCGATGGGTAATGCGTAATCGGTGAAGCGCTCGGAGTCGGATCGGACAGATCACTCATCACCGATCACCCTTCACTGGGTGGGCCCGGTTCGGACGGTAGATCAGCATGAGATTCCGTACATAGACCACCGCGCCCACGCTCTGCCCCGCAATGAAGACCGGGTCTTTCCGATAGATCGCGTAGGCCAGCGTGATGAGTCCGCCGATGAGGCTCATATACCAGAAGGCGATGGGCACTTGGCTCTGGGCACTCCGCTCCGATGCCAGCCATTGAATAACCCACCGGCCGAAGAAGAGCCCCTGCCCGAGAAAGCCGATGGCGATCCAGATGGTTTCAGTGGTGGTCATAGATAGGCATGGGGCGAGGGGCTAGGGGCGAGGGGATGTGCGTCTCGCCTGGATGAGTTTGCCGATTCTCTTGCCCAAAATGTCGTACTCGTTTTCGAGGGGCTGATACGTCTGCGCGTTGAGGTAGCCTGATTCATGCGCGATTTGAAGTTGTGTTCGCAATTCAGCGACCGATCCTTTCGCAATAAAGAAATACCTGACTGATTCCTTGTCGGTGTCTCGCTCGTCTCCTTCGGCAAGGTTGCTGGCAACGCTCACAGCACTCCGCCGTATTTGGTCTTTGAGGCCGAAGTCCACGCTCTTCATACTGCCATTAGATATCTTATAGATCAGCACAGCAAGATCCTTTGCTTTCTGCCAGACGGCGAGATCCTTAAATCCTTTGTTTCCCACCCGCTAGCCTCGAGCCCCTGGCCCCTCGCCTTTTGTAAGACGATATCGCAAACAGCGATTCTGCATCCACCGGACGGCGATCAAATCGTACAGGCTTTTGAAGAGCCGATTGCCGACGCCGTATTTAGACATGCCGTAAGCCCGGGGATAATGACGGACCGGCACCTCGGTCACCGAGAATCCGTGCATCAGCGCCAGGGCCGGGAAAAAGCGATGCATGCCGGTGAACAGTTGGAGTTTGTCGACCACCGCCCGCCGGAAAATCTTGAGCGAGCACCCCGTATCGTGGACTCGATCGCCGGTCACCGCGCTGCGCACGGCATTGGCGATGCGGGACGAGAGTTTGCGCACCAGATTGTCGTTGCGGGCGGTCCGCCACCCGCAGACGAGATCATGGGTCTGTGTCAGGGGAAGCAGGGTCTCGATATCCGCCGGGTCGTTCTGGAGATCGCCGTCCATAGTGATCACGAGGTTGCCGGTGGAATGCTTGAATCCGGCATCAAAGGCCGACGATTGCCCATAGTTCCGGTCAAAGTGCAACACCCGGACAGCCGGATAGTTCTTGGCCAGTTCATCCAGCAGGCTGCTGCTGCCATCCGTGCTCCCGTCGTCCACATAGATTAATTCATAGGGCGCCGTGCGCGATTCACTCCGTGTGTCGAGCACCTTGAGGACGCGTTCGGTGAGAGGCGCGAGGTTGTCTCGCTCATCCTTAATGGGGATGACGACAGAGGCCCATGGGCGGGGTGATGAGGTCATGAAACGACCGGACTCGCTCGGTGTGCAATCACGCGGGCATTCTAGCGGATGGTCGAGAGACCGTCAAACTGCGGATGCGAAAATGTGAAACGTGATGGGTGATGAGCGACAGGCGAGAAGATTGGCTAGGGGGTGTGAGGCGAGGGGCGATGGACGGCGTGGGGTAAGGGGCTAGAGGCAAGTGGAAGAATGTCGAGCCTTCTTTTCCTCTCGCCCCTCACCTCTCGCCTCTCGCCTATCGTTCGTCATCCCAGCATCACGCGCCGCTCGGCGTGCGCGAACGTGGGATCGTTGGAGACGAAAATAATCGACCAGGGTTCATCTTTCGAGCAGAGTCGCCGTAAGATGACTTCGCGGACGGACGGAATAATGCTGTGCAGCGTGCCGTCGATGATCAAGACATAAGGTCGTGTCACGAGGGCCCGTGCCAGCAGCAAGCGGAGAGTTTGGCTCAAGGTGAACTGCCCGCTGTGCCCTGTCACGCGTGTCGTCAACCCATCCGGCAATTTATCGATCTCTTCATCCAGCTCCACGAATTGCAAGGCCCACTGCACGTCGTCGTAGGAAATCGACGGCCGTCCGAGCGTGATGTTGTCTTCGATGGTCCCTTCCAGGAGCGTGGGATGGGAATCCAGCATGAGACTGCGTCGGTGATCGATGGAGTCGAGGTTCACCTCAACGAGATTCATCTCATTGTAGAGCACGACTCCCGTTGATGGGGCCATCAGGCCGGCAAGGACTTTGGCCAAGGCGGTTTTCTGGGTATTGGTCTGGCAGAGCACCACGACCTTTTCACCGGGAGCCACTTCGAGATTGAACTGTTCGAACAACGGCGTAGAGTCTGGATAACCAAACGACAGATGTCTGGCTGAAAGCTTGATGCCCGCGAGTCCGAAGTCGTCGAAGGGGACAATGTTTTTGGCGCCGCTATGATCCTGTGGCAATGAAAAGAACGCGTTGAGTTCGCGGAAGGACACAAAGGCGAAGAACATAGCCACCATCCGGCGGGCGAGTGTGTCCATGTTGAGCAAAAGATTCCCGGCGAGCAATTCGGCGGCGGCAAACTGTCCGACCGTGAGCTGGCCTTCGGAGACGAGCATCCCGGCAGTGGCGATCATGCCCGCATGGCCGACCACTTGCCAGAGGGCGGCGGCCTTGTACTGACGGCCGGTCAGCAGATCGGAGCGCCGTTGGCGAACCCGCACATAGGCTTTCGTGAGGGTATCGGTGCGCTGCAAGAGATACGGGCTCTGTCCGGCCGCGCGCAGATGGGGAAGATTGGCCGCAATGTTCTGGATCCAGTGATAGATCTCGTAGTTCAGGCGGGACATGTCCAGCGTGATCAGAAATCCGCCGCGCCCAAAGACAACCAACAGGAGGATGAACCCGCCGATCAGCATCACGTTGTAGAGGAGAAAGTAGGGATGGAAAAAGATCAGCATCGACATGCCGATGGACCCCACCACGGCGACGTTAAAGAGATCCGCCACCATGGCGACCAGCGCCCGAGTCAGTAAGTCCGCCTCTGCGAAGCGGTTCGCATATTGAGGGAGGAAGGATTCTTCCTGGAGGCGCGGCAGCGTCTCGGTAAAGGCGATGGCGATTCTGGTGTAGAGGCGTTGTTGGAGTGTTTCAACGGCCCGTGCTTGCAGAATCCGAAAGGCTGCCACCCCCGTGAGCGCGAGTCCCACCACGAGGGCAAGGGTAAAAATCATGATGGGTTGGACGGCAAACGAGAAGGTGCTCACCAGCTCCTGAACTGCGATCGGCACACAGAGGATAAACAGGCCGATGGCGACGGCGTAGGAGGCGATGATGCCCAGGATCTTCCGCTCCAGCCGGAACAGCAGTCCCAGCTGGGTGAAGATGTCCTGGACCACGTTGCGGAGCTGGTATTGGGGAAAGGGCTGGTGTGGATCAGGTGACGCCATGGGTCGTTCTAAAAAAAGCTCCTACCATTGAAGCGGTGATGGGTGATGGGTGATGGGTGATGAGCGGGGAAATCAAGAAGCAATCTTTTCTTCCCTTTCCCATAACGGATCACTCATCACCCATCACTGATCACTTGTGGCCAAGTCCTGATCACTCATCACCGATCACGCATCACTTCCCGGCACCCATCACTTCCCCGAAGCCTCAACGGTGAAGCGCATGGTCCCGACGAGACTCATGTCGTTCACTTCTTCACCGGCGTGAATCTCGACCTTGTAGCGGCCAGGTGTCCACCCGCCCTGTGGGGGGAACAGTTTCAGGTAGCCCGTTTCGTCTTCGAGCGCGATGTACATGGCATCTTGTCCGACGAGAGTCTGGGGAGAGAGGCCTGGAACCTGTTCCGGGTAGCAGCGACCAAAGACTTGGAAGGACTGATAGTGCTGGTGGAGATGGAACACGATGAAGATCGCCGGTGCCGCCGCTGAAAATCGTTCGGTGGGTGTGACCGGCACAATCTCGTGGGTCCGGCGGAAGCCGAGTTCTTCTTCGAAGTCTTCCGCCATGGTAATGGAGCGAAACATGCCCTCCGGTGGAGCGTCGAAGTTGTAGGGCTTGGCATCTTGGGCTCGATTTTGAAACTCAGGGAT
>JAHFES010000116.1:0-1230 GCA_023248355.1 Nitrospiraceae bacterium | reverse complement strand
GAAGCATGTTGCAAGACGCTGACGCCCTTCCCCAGCTGATCGGGGACTACAAACCGCTCGATCAATGGCAAGCTCATGTAAACCAGCTCTTCTATGGGCTGCGTGGAGACAAGCTCCGTTCCTATTATCAGACCTTCGCCTCAGCCGACTATCGGTTGGCCCACGCCCTGGCGGCGGACTATTACGATCGCGTCACAAAACGCGAGAGGGCCAGAGGCCAGAGGCTAGAGGCTAGAGGCAGCGAACAAAATCCGACCCCTTGCCCCTTGCCCCTTGCCCCTAGCCCGCCCCTAATCATCCATGAATGGGGCCCTGGCAACGGCAACCTTGCCGCCTGCTTCCTGAGCCATCTGAAGGCGCTCGACAAGCAAGGCACGGTCTATCCGCGGGTTCGGTATGTCCTCGTCGATTGGGAACAGCCGGTGCTGGATGGAGCCCTGGCTCATCCTGACCTGGCGGCGCATCGAGATCGCGTGGACACGATTTGCGGGTCAGTGGAGAGTCTCGCGACCGTTGCCGATGGGTCGGTCGATCGCATTATCTGCAACGAGCTGTGGAACGACTTGCCCACCAAGTTGATGGCGAAGAACGCCGGTGAGATTGAAGAAGAGTATCTGCGGCCCAACCTGAGCGAATCGCTCCATGCCAAGATTCAAGATTGGTCGAGGTTCGTGCGAGCGTTCGAGGCGAAGGACCTCGACGTGTTGAAAACCTTTCCGCCGTTTCTCGACGATCTCGTGTGGGAAAAAGAATATCGGAAAGTCGAGTGGAAGGACGTGCCCTACCGGAAGACCGTCACGGAATTCTTCAAAGGGGTCGAACAACAAGTATTGGTGCCCGTCAATCTCGGCGCATTTGCGACCCTGAAAGAAGCCAAGCGGGTGCTCGCTCCGGACGCCATCGGATTCAGCGCGTTCGATACCGGGACGGCAGATATGAAAGTCCTGAACGACCCGGAGAAGCCCTGCTACGGCCAATTCGGCGGCCAATACAGCTTCATGATCAACTTCGCATTGGTCGAGGCCGTCGCCAAGCATCTGGGGATGAGCCAGATCGTGCTCGAGCCGCAGCGGGAGTTTGTGGGGCGCTCGTTGAATACGAACGTCATCACGCTCATGGATCTGCTCGCCATGCATCCCTCAGCCGGGCCGAAGCTGCAAGCCTGGGAGCAGGATCGGCTCGTGCTCAAGACCCTCAAAGCGCTGAACGAAACCTGCGAGAGTCCGTATA
>JAHFES010000115.1 GCA_023248355.1 Nitrospiraceae bacterium | reverse complement strand
GGGTGAAATGGGGAAAGGGCGGCGCAATGACTGAGGTGGTTGAGCGGGGAAGAGAGCGGGCGAGACTGTCTCGCGTGCTGATTGTCGAGGACCATCCCTCCCAGTTGAGAACGCTGACCGGACTGTTGGAGGCGGAGGGAATCGAGACGATCGGGGTCCCGACAGGAACCGAGGCGCTCGCCGTGCTGGATCGCGAAGAGGTGGGCATCGTGGTGGTGGATTTGCGTCTTCCCGACCGGAATGGGACGGCGTTGTTGGAGGAATTGCGAGCCCGAAGCGGGATGGCCCGCATCATCATCCATACCGGCTACGGGTCGTTCGCCACCGCCAAGGACGCCGTCAACCTGGGCGCATTCGCCTACATCGAGAAAGGCGAAGACCCGCAAGAACTGATCCGGCATGTGCACCGGGCGCGGGAAGCGAATTTGACCCGCTACGCCGAGTCGCTGGAAGCCGCGGTGCGCCAACGAACCGCTGAGTTGGAACGGCGGTACGAGGAACTCCGCAATCTCCACAAGCTCGTTTCACGGCTCAACGCCGCTGTCTCGGTGGACGAGGTCTACGAGGCGGCGCTGGATGCCTTCAGGCGAACGCTCGCGCCTGACCGGGCCTCCATCCTGCTGTTCGATCCGGACGGGGTTCTGCGCTTCAAGGCCTGGCGCAGCTTATCGGATGAGTACCGGCAAGCTGTGGAGGGCCATTTCCCCTGGAAGCCGGAGACGCCTGCCCGCGCCACGGCAGGCGGGGCGGACGCGCAGCCGATTATCGTTCCCGACATAGCAGAAGACGTAAGCATAGAGCCGTACCGGCCGGCCATCCTGAAGGAAGGCATCCGGGCGCTGGCTTTCATCCCTCTGCTCGCGCAAGGCCGGCTGATCGGCAACTGTACGCTCTACGGTGATGCGCCCCGGTGCTTCACGCGCGAAGAAGTCCGGCTCGCTCAGACAATCGCCGCGCACGTGGCCTTCGCGGTGACCCGCAAGCAAGCGGAGGAGGCCTTATCCGAGCGCGAGCGGGCCATGCGGACGCTGGTGACCAGCTTGCCCGGCGTGGTGTACCGGTGCCTGAACGATCCCAACTGGACGTTGAAATATATCAGCGATCAGGTCCGCGACCTGGTGGGCTATGGGCCGGAGGAATTTCTCTCATCGCGTGTGACCTGGGCCCAGCTCATCCATCCCGATGACGTGGGGCGAGTCTGGGATGAGGTTCAGGCCGCGGTCGCACAAGCGCGGCCATTTCAATTAGAGTACCGCATCCGGTCGCATGATGGCCGGGAGCTTTTAGTGTGGGAGCGCGGCCAGGCAGTCATGAACCCGGACTCGTCCGTCACCGCCCTTGAGGGCTTTATCATGGACATCACCGAGCGCAAGCAGGTGGAGCAGGCGCTGAAAAGCCTCGTGGAGGGCACGTCCTCCGTAACCGGTGAAGCGTTTTTCCCGGTCCTGGCCCAGTGTCTTGCCTCAGCACTGGACGCTCGCTCCGCGCTCGTCACTGAGCTGGCCGACCGGTCACAGACCAGGTTGCGTGCCCTGGCTGTGTGGACGGGTGACAAGCTTGGGCGGACCTTCGAATACGACACGCGCGGAACTCCCTGTGAGGTCGTGCTTGCGCAGGGCTCTGCTTATTACCCGTCCGGCGTCCGTGCGCTGTTCCCCGACGATCAGGATTTGATCAGGCTGGAGGTTGATGGGTATCTCGGGTACGCGCTCCACGACTCAGGAGGAGAGCCGGTCGGGCACCTCTGCGTACTGACGGACCAACCGTTGCGGATAGGGGCACAGGCCCTTCCCATCATGGCGATCTTTGCCGCCCGGGCTGCCGCGGAACTGGATCGCAAGCGGGCGAATGAGAGACTGCAGCATCGTCTCGAATTGGAAAAACTTCTGGCTCGCATCTCCACACACTTTATCAGCTTAGGGCCGAGACAGATCGACAGAAGAATCACGACCGCGCTGGAGAGCATCGGCCGGTTCATGGGAGCGGATCGGAGTTATGTCTTCTTGTTGTCGGACGACGGAACAACGATGTCCAACACCCACGAGTGGCGCGCTGCCGGCATCACCTCCGAAATGGCCAAGCTCCAACACCTGCCCGTCGAAACGTTTCCCTGGTGGATGGAGCAGATGAAGCGCTTCGAGCCGATTTCCATCCCCTGCGTCGCCGACTTGCCGGCTGAAGCCCGCGCCGAACGAGACATTCTCCAAGCGCAAGGCATTCAATCATTGATCGTCGTGCCGATGACGAAAGGGGATGCCCTCGTCGGCTTTATCGGATTCGACTCGGTCCAAGCGCCGAGAACCTGGCCGGAAGAAGACAGCACCTTGCTCCGCGTGCTCGGCGAAATGTTCGTGAACGCGCTGGAGCACCAGCGTGCCGAAGAGAAACGGGCACAATTGGCCCAAGACATCCAGTTGCTCCTGGACTCCACCGGCGAAGGCATATGGGGAGTCGACCTAGAGGCCCGCTGCATGTTTTTGAACAAGGCTGCTGGAAGAATGCTTGGATACGCTGCCGACGAAGCCCTTGGCAAGAACATGCACGAACTCGTCCATCATTCTCGCGCCGATGGATCCCCGTACCCCATTGTCGAGTGCCCGATCATCGCGTCGTTTCGAACCGGCCGGGGATGTCGCATAGAGGAGGACGTGTTCTGGCGGCGCGATGGGACTTCATTCCCGGTTGAATACTCGTCCTTTCCCATCCTGGAACAGGGAACAGTCAAGGGCGCCGTAGTGATCTTTCAGAACATCACCGAACGAAAGTGCGCGCAAGAGGCCCTCCGCTCTTCTCTGTCCACCCTCAAGGCACTGATTTACAGCTCCCAATCCGGCCTCCTGTTCGAAGATCCGCACCGCCGCATCGTCTTTGCCAACCCCACGCTCTGCAGCTTCTTCGAGGTTCCGACTCCCGAATCCTTGGTCGGGCTGGACAGCCGCGAAGCGGCTCGACAGTGCAGCCGACTGTTTCAGGAGCCTGACCGGTTTGTCCGGTGTCTCGATGAAACGATCGCCCGAGGAGAGCCGGTCCGTGGCGACCAACTGACTCTGCGGGATGGACGGATCTTCGAGCGCGACTATGTAGCCGTACAAACCGCTGACGCGCTCATCGGGCATCTCTGGATTTACCGTGACGTCACTGATCGCGTGCGCGCGGAGAGAACCCTCGCCGCGAGCGAAGACCGGTACCGGGCCCTGTACGAGGAAAATCCCTCGATGTACTTCACCTTGGCGACGGACGGAACCGTGCTCTCCGTCAACCAGTTCGGCGCGCGACAGCTTGGCTACGCGGCAGAAGAACTGCTCGGCCGGTCCGTCCTGACGCTGTTTCATGATGATGACCGGCCGAGGGTTCACAACAGCCTCGCCGCGCTGCTGGCCCATCCTGATCGAGTCGGACACTGGGAATTCCGCAAAATCAGAAAGGATGGAACTGTGCTCTGGGTCAAAGAAACGGCGCGCGTGGTGCATCACGACAGAGGAGCCCCGGTCGTGCTGGTGGTGTGCGAGGACATCACGGACCGTAAACAGGCCGAACTCGCCTTGCGATTCTCGAAATTTACGATCGAGCGCGTCAGCGACGCCATCTACTGGGTCGATCCGCAGGCCAAGATCTTGGAGGTCAATGATGCCGCGAGCGCCATGCTGGGCTATTCAAAAGAAGAGTTGTGCGCCATGACCGTCCATGACATTAATCCGTATTTTCACGCCGACATGTGGCCGGACTTTTGGGCAACGATGAAGCAGCGCGGTACGGCCTCCATTGAGACTTTCCATCAGGCCAAGGACGGCCGGCTCATCCCCATCGAGGTGAACGTCAATTATCTCTCCTATGAAGGGAAAGAATTTCACTGTGCGTTGGTTCGCGATATCACCGAGCGCAAGCAGACCGAGGAGGCGGTGCGCCGGTCGTACGAGGAGCGCGAGCGGATCAGCCACGATCTGCATGACGGCATTCTGCAGTCGCTCTATGCGGTCGGGTTGGGATTGGAAGCGACGAAACGGGACGTCAAACCCGCCTCGCGAGCCATGGTCCAACGGCTGGATGGCGCCATCGTCCAGCTCAATGCCCTGGTGCGGGAAGTCCGCAGCTTCATTACCCGCATGACAACGCCCGTCGAGGATGTCCGGGACCTCGCCCAGACGCTTCAGGCGTTGACAGGAGCGTTCGTCGCGACGGGCGCGGGCGACATTGCGGTCCAGCTTGATCCTCGCGTCGCCGCGTCGTTCTCCGCGGAGCAAACTTCCCACCTCGTGAACATCATCAAAGAGGCGCTGAGCAACAGTGTGCGGCACGCACGCGCCACGCACCGGTCCGTCACACTGGGCCGGTCTCGTGGCGAGATACGCCTGGAAATCCGAGACGACGGCATCGGCTTTCGCGCGCACCAGCGCCGAGAGGCGGGCATGGGACTTTCTACGATGCGGGCGCGGGCAAAGAAACTGGGAGGCCGCCTGTCCATTATCTCGCCACCCGGGCGAGGGACGCGCGTGGTCCTCCGCCTCCCTGAACCTGCTCCAACCGAGGTGAGCGATGGCAAGACGTAACCACCACACCATCACAATTTTCCTGGTGGACGATCATGAGGTCGTGCGGGTCGGCTTGCGGGCGGTGCTTGATCGGGCTCCGGGGCTGTCGGTCGTAGGCGAAGCCGCGACGCCGGAGGATGCCATTACCGGAGTGGGACGGACCCGGCCGCACGTCGTGCTCATGGACATCCGACTGGCCGACAGCGACGGCAGCAGCGGCATCGAGGCCGCCCGTGAAATTCTCTCCCGCTACCCTGAGACCCGTCTGCTCTTCTTGACGAGCTACCACGACACAGCCACCGTCCGCGCCGCCATTCTCGCCGGCGCCCACGGCTATGTTCTGAAAGATATCGCGGCCAGCTTGCTCATCGACGCCATTCGGACCGTAGCCTCGGGACGATCCTTGCTCGATCCACAGATCACCGACCGGACCTTGGACTGGCTCCGGACCACGGCCGAAACGAGCGACCTGGCCAAGCCGCAAGCCCTCTCTCCTCAGGAGAAGCGCATCCTGCCCCTCGTCGCCGAGGGCAAGACCAACAAAGAGATCGCGGTCGCGCTCAACCTGAGCGACAAGACGGTCAAGAATTACCTGGCCAATATGTTCGCAAAGCTGAAGATCAGCCGGCGCTCCCAGGCCGCCGCGTTCTACGCTCGGATTTCCATGTAGCGCACTCCGGGCTTCCCCCATCAGGCCACTGTCGCTCCTTCCCGGCAGCCCGCTGAAGATCGAGGTCGCCCTTGATTTCTGCCTCACGACGCAGGATCCGGTTGCCAAAGTCGCACGTGGCACGCGCAGCCCGTCATTCGTCCGATCGCTGCGCTGAGCACGCTATCAGCAATCAGCCGTCGGCTCTCAGCTTTGGATACTCAAGCCAGGTTGCCCGTCTCTTCTTCACACCGTAGAATGATGAGGTGAAGACCCAAGTCCGACCGAATCTGAAGCTGACGACTGAAAGCTGACCGCTCTATGCCTGCTGCTCTTGACCTCCAATCGAAGCTCGCGCATCTCCCGGACCAGCCCGGCGTCTACCTCTTCAAGAACGCGGAGGGCGAGATCCTCTACATCGGCAAGGCCGCCGTGCTCGCCGATCGGGTACGGTCGTACTTTCAGAAATCCGCCGATCACCAGCCGAAAACCGCCTTGCTCGTCAGCCAGGTGGCCGACTTGGATACGATGGTGACCAGATCCGAACTCGAAGCGCTGATCCTTGAGAGCAATCTCGTCAAGCGCCACCGGCCCCGGTTCAATGTCGTCTTGCGAGACGACAAGCAGTATCCCTACCTGCGGCTGCCCATTAAAGAAGATTTTCCACGGCTCTCGATCGTCCGACGCGTGCAGAAAGATGGAGCGCTCTACTACGGGCCGTACACACCGGCGAACGCGCTCCGCGAGACCCTGAAAGTGATTAAGCAGGCCTTTCCTCTCGCGACTTGCTCAATCGACATCGATGGAAAGGCCGATCGGGCTTGCATCGAATTCGAGATCAAGCGCTGTATGGCGCCTTGTACAGGTAACCAGAAAAAGGAGGATTACCATCAGATCGTCAAACAGGTCCGTCACTTTCTGGAAGGACGCGACCGCGAGTTGCTGGACGATCTCCGAGCCCGCATGCACGCGGCGGCGGGACGGGAAGAGTTTGAGGAAGCCGCCCGCCTGCGAGATCGTCTCTTCAAGATTGAGCGCATGCTGGAAAAGCAACGCATTACGCAGACCTCTGCCACTGACCAGGATGTGATCGGTCTCGCACGACAGGGCGCCGCGGTGGACCTGCAGATTCTTTTCGTTCGCGGCGGGTTGCTGATCGGACGAAAGGATTTCTTTTGGCCCCAGTCAGCCGACGCACCGGATGAGGAACTCGCGCGTTCGGCGATCGAACAGTTTTATAACAAAGACGGACAGCCCCCGAAGGAAGTCCTCGTTCCAACCGGTTTGGAAGACGCCCCGCTCATCGAACAGTGGCTCTCGAATAAACGCGGAGACTCGGTTCGCGTCCTTGCTCCCGAACGAGGCGTCAAGCATCAGCTCGTCCTCTTGGCTGAAGAGAACGCGGCTGCCGCTGTCGCCAATCACCTGCGAGACGAAGAACGTGACCGCCAAGCGGGCGAAGAACTCAAACGCCTGCTTCGCCTGGAGCATGTGCCTCGGAGGATTGAAGGCTTTGACATCTCCAATACGATGGGCAATCAATCCGTAGCCTCGATGGTCGTCTGGGAAGACGGGCAGATGAAGAAGGCAGACTATCGGCGCTTCAAAATTCAGACGGTCGTCGGCGCCAATG
>JAHFES010000039.1 GCA_023248355.1 Nitrospiraceae bacterium | reverse complement strand
GCTGTTAGAGGCCTGTCCCTGGCCAGAGTCGCTGCGGTATAGTGGAGCCCCAGGGCTTCATCCATCCTCCGTAGCAGGCTACTGCGGAGGACGGGCAGCCGCGGCTTCCTGCGTAGGCGGGTGAATCACGTTCTTCTCGAGGGATAGGTTTGCCATAATGCCGATGACGATGCCCTCAGCGACTCCATTTCTTGAAGGCCCCCCTTCGCCCCTTGTAGTGACGCTCTCTTGTCCATCAGAAAGTCCATTCGAGCTCTACGCGAAAATCGCATCAAGTCACCGCCCATCCTTTCTCTTCGAAAGCGGCAACGGACGTGCAACCACGGGGCGTTATTCGTTCTTCGCCAGCGACCCCTACCAGGTGCTACGGGGAAAAGACAACAGGTGGGTGAGACGAACTGCGGACGGCCACGAGCAGGATGGGTCAGTCCCGTTTCAGCACCTGGCCAAGCTCTGCGGGAATTCGTGCATCACCCGTCCTCCCGATGCCCCACCTTTTTTCGGAGGGGCGGTCGGCTACTTCAGCTACGATCTCGTCCGCCAATTTGAGACGTTACCTTCGACCGCTCTCGATGACCTCGCCACTCCCGACCTTGAATTTGCCTTCTTCGACCTTGTGGCAGCGATTGACCATGAACTAGACCGCCTGATGCTCATGTTCTGTCCACCACTCGAACGATTCTTAGGCGAGCCACGGGAAAAATTATTTCGAGAGGGGTGCGACCGCCTCGCCGCGTTTGAAGCAAGACTGTCGAGTCCTGCCACAGCCGGGACAGGGCATGACTCGCTCGGCCCCCTCACGTTCGCGCCAGAACAGCAACAATCTTCGTATATGGATCGCGTGCAGCGCTGTCAGGACTACATCGCCGCAGGTGATATCTATCAAGCCAATCTCTCACACCGTTTTGCCGTCACGGGTGATACATTCGAGAGCCGAGGCGAGTTGCAGGCAGAGTTGCTCGCCTATGGGCGCGTGCGGACCGTGAACCCGTCGCCCTTCTCCGGGCTGCTTCGATTTGACCAGACCAGCTTCATTAGTTCTTCGCCCGAGCGACTCGTCCGCCTCGATGGGCGGCGGGCAGACACGCGGCCGATTGCCGGCACTCGGCCACGCGGCCGAAATACCGCTGACGACCGACGGCTTGCAGAGGAATTACGCTCGAACGAAAAAGAGTGTGCAGAACATGTCATGCTGGTTGATCTTGAACGCAATGACTTCGGCCGCGTATGCGCGTTTGGAAGCGTACAGGTAGACGAACTGATGACGCTGGAACAATATTCACATGTGAACCATCTCGTCTCACATGTGACCGGCACCCTCAGGGACAATGCCACGGGCTTTGATTTGCTCCGAGCCGTGTTCCCGGGCGGGACGATTACCGGTGTGCCCAAGATTCGCTGCATGGAAATCATCGAGGAGCTGGAACCAGTTCGCCGCGGTCCCTACACCGGCTCAATGGGATACATTAGCTGGAACGGCAATCTCGACTTTAATATCTTGATCCGGACCCTTGTCATGAGAAATGGGAAAGGATACCTGCAAGTCGGCGCCGGCATTGTGGCGGATTCTGAACCAGCACGAGAGTATGAAGAGACCATTCACAAAGCCCAGGCCTTTTTGAGCGCGTTCTCGTAACGTGCTTCCATCCTATGTGGATTTATCTGAACAACGGATTTGTGAAGCAGGAAGAGGCCGTGATCTCTGTATTCGATCACGGGTTCCTCTATGGAGACGGGGTCTACGAAACGATTCGCTCCTACGGAAGTCGTATCTTCATGCTCGACCACCATCTGGCACGCTTGCATCGCTCCGCGGAAGCCATCGGCTTATCAATTCCGATCCCCATACAAAGCTGGCCGAACCTCTTGCACGAATCAATGACACGCAATGACGTCGGCCATGACCAGCAGGACGCGTATCTGAGAATTACGATTTCCCGAGGAGTCGGAGACATCGGGTTAGACCCAGCGCTGTGCCCAACTCCGACAGTGGTGATCATGGCCAAGCCTCTCACAACACCACCCGTCTCTCTCTATGAGAATGGAGTGGCGCTGATCATCGCCACAACCAGAAGAAACTTACCGAGCGCGTTGTCTCCACAGATCAAAGCCACGAACTTCCTCAACAACATCCTCGCCAAACGGGAAGCGGTCGCCGCCGGTGTGTTCGATAGTATCTTCCTAAACTGGGAACAGCACCTGACGGAATGTACGGTGAGCAATCTGTTCTTTGTGGAAGACGGCTGCTTGCGGACCCCTGCCGTTAACTGCGGAATTCTAGATGGCATCACGCGGGATATCGTGATTCAGCTGGCAAGGGAACTGCGGATCCCCGTGGAGGAAGGACGCTTCACTCCGGACCGGCTGTATCAAGCCACTGAATGCTTTTTGACTAACACCAGCATGGAAATCATGCCAGTGACCTCCGTCGACCACAGGCCCATCGGCCAGAGAAAACCTGGTCCCATTACCCAGACACTCCGGGCACAATTTATTGGGGCTCGGGAACGTTTTTTGGAATCGCCATCCTCCCGCTGAATTTTCATCTTCTTGTTTTCACACCAGTTTCAAACTGACCCCAAGGGCACAAGAGCTGCATTCCCTTGACAGGTAGTCGCAGACTGCTATCGTTTGACCATGCTAAAACCAAAAAAACCCATCGACTTTTCCAGATTGCTGAGCATCACCCTCCTGGTATTAGGTGGTGGCTTCGCCGTCACCGCTCCGATCGTCCATGCTGAAATCTACCAATACATCGATGCCAAAGGGACCATCTCCCTGACAAACGTACCCTCCGATGTTCGCTATCGTCGGGTCGATATTCACCCCAACCGATTGCATCCCATGATCTCGGAACGGGAATTGGAGCCGGTGATCAGTCGATTCTCGCGCCAGCATCAGCTCCACCCGGCACTCATCCGCGCGGTCATCAAAGCCGAATCGGATTTCGATCCAATGGCAGTATCCCGAGCAGGCGCAGTGGGCTTGATGCAGTTGATGCCACAAACCGCTGTTCGGATGGATGTACAGGACCTGTATGATCCTGAAGACAATATCGGCGGGGGTACGAAATATCTGCGACAGCTGCTGGATCGATTCCGGGGAAATCTTCCCCTGGCGCTCGCAGCCTATAACGCGGGGGAACATGTAGTGGATCGCTACCGCGCACTACCCCCGATCGACGAAACACGCCAGTACGTCCGCAAGGTCCTCCGGTACTATCGGACCTTCTTGATGCGAGATCCCGCCTCTACCGGCCACGTGATCGCGTCTTCCGAGCCCGCAGTGCAATCACCAGCGCTTGTTTCGTCCGACCCTTCTGTTCAGTAGCACGCTCTGTCAGACAGAGTTGGCTATGCTGCTTCCACCCTGGGCGCTTGGCCTCAGTGAAGTCTGAGCGAAAGTGCGCTCCCACGCTATTTTCTCTCCACAGCGCAGCTTCCGCCACACAGTACGCGACTTGGACCATGTTCTTGGCTTCAAGATCCGCCCTGGTTGCAAAGGGCTTCGCGACCAGATGCCCCCAGCGAGACAACTGTGCCGTCGCGCGAATCAGTGAGTCACGAGAGCGAATGACCCCGACTTGCCCCCACATCGTTCGGCGAAGCGAACTCCGCAGTTTCTCCGCGTCATCCAACTGGTCAAACCGACGCCGCCGCAGCGCTTCAGCCTGATGGATGAGGTCCGGCATAGGACGACAAGAGGCCCACGAAATGGCGGCCACACCAGCCCGCATCCCAAAGACCAATCCCTCCAGCAATGAGTTGCTCGCAAGCCTGTTGGCGCCGTGCACACCGCTGCACGCGACCTCGCCGGCGGCGAAGAGACCCGGCAACGTCGTTGCACCGTTGAGATCTGTCCACACCCCTCCCATCATGTAATGCGCACTCGGAGAAACGGGAATCCACTCTTCCGTGATATCGATATCGTGACGAAGGCACGTGGCATAGATCGTTGGAAATCGTCGCTTCACAAAATCCGCTCCGAGGTGCGTCACGTCGAGATAGACGTGGCGGGCCCGCGTTGCCGCCATTTCCGCCCAGATCGCGCGCGCCACGATATCCCGAGGGGCCAACGCACCCAGCGGATGATACCAGTGCATGAACAACTCGCCCTTATTGTTCCGGAGCTGCCCCCCTTCTCCTCGCATCGCTTCAGACAAGAGAAAAGGCGGACTCGACGGCAAGTACAGCGCGGTCGGATGAAACTGCACAAACTCCATGTCTTGGAGTTGCGCCCCTGCACGAAACGCCATCGCCATCCCATCGCCGGTCGCGTTCGGCGGATTCGTGGTTCGTGCATAGATCTGGCCGGCGCCGCCGGTCGAGAGCACGACAGCCTTGGCAGGGAGGATGAACTGCTCGCCAGAATTTTCATCTAAGACCACCGCCCCGCAACACCGTCCGTCTTCAACGACCAGATCCACGGTGAAATGGTAGTCCAGCCGATGAATCCGCTTCTGTCGGCTGACCTGCGCCATCAACACCCGCACCATTTCGTTCCCCGTGGCATCGCCACGGGCACGGAGAATCCGGCTACGGCTATGAGCGGCCTCCCGCGCAAAGGCAAACTTCCCCCCCGTTTTGTCGAATTTGGCTCCCCAACGGATCAGCTCTTGAATCCGATCCGGTCCCTCTCCCACCAAGACCCGCACCGCGTCGCGGCGACACAACCCGTGTCCTGCCTTCACCGTATCAGTCAAGTGAATCGCCACATCGTCTTCTTCACTCAGAGCCACGGCCACGCCACCCTGTGCAAAGATGGAATTGCTCTGCAACGGATGGCCTTTGGTGAGCATGATCACCCGACCTTCACGGCTGAGTTCAAGCGCCGCACGAAGCCCGGCCACGCCACTGCCGATGACGAGAAAATCTGCTTGGGGTGGTGTGTTCAGCGGCATCAACGACATCATCGTGGCTTGGCCTGAGGTGGAGGGACGTCGGACAGAGTTTGTCTCGTTTTCATTCCGAAGGGAAGATCTCCTTGCACGCCGCGAAGAAGAATCGAGTGCATCCCGACCCATTGCAATCGTGCATGGCCGCGCTGGCGAATGCCCGCATCATTGGCGTCTTTTTTCCAAATGCCTTGCCAATGGACATACACATCAATGTCGTCTCCCTCGATCATGATCCGTTCGGTCTTGAACTCCAGTGAGATGGCATGAAAGGTATCGAAATCCGCGTCCGCGTCTCGTTGCAGTTGTTCCAGTTGATCCAGCGGCAACATCACCGCCTGAAAGTCTGAACGATTTTTTTTCTGATACGCCTCACGCAACGATTCCACGGCCTGATCAATCCGGCGAAAACGCTCGTGATCTTCCGGGTACTGGACCGTCTTGGGTGAACAGGCGCCCATACCGATGACGAGAAGCACGAGCCAACCGACCAACGCCGATGATGAAAAACCAGAGAGCACCCTTTTATGAAACATCATGGCGCAGTATAGAAAGGCAACGAACACAGGGTCAAGGGACGCTCGCGCCAACATCTGGCATACATCGGTCGCCATGCAGCATTCCCGCTGTGCGCTTGCATTTTCAGCCAAAAGCTTCTAGACTCCGCCCCCTAGGAGAGACGAAGCATGTCGAGCGTGTTGAAAAAACGCCGGAAGAAAATGCGCAAGCACAAGTACAAGAAGCTGCGCCGGCGTCAAAAATTCCTTCGCCGTAAAAGCTAAGCTCAGCCCGCACTGCGGGAGGAGGAGATTGTGCCAGAGGGCAAGAAGGTTCGCATCCGCGTTCGTACTGTGAATTGTACCTACGTGGGGGACTTCCTGGTTCCTCCGATGCGTAATCGCGTCTCAGACGCGATTAACGAAGAGGCACGTCTATTCATTAGCCTGACCGATGTCGTCATCAACGAGAAAGACCGGTCTGACTTCGTGGCGATCAATAAGAACCTCATTGAGTCGATTGCCCAACTCTAGTTGTTGGCAATCGACTCACTTTCCTCTCATCCGCTCCGATTCTTTTCCACTTTGACTCATAATCGATTTCAAGACTCCAGTACCCTCACCGCACGGCATCACCTGTGATGATGACCTTCACACGTTTCCTGCCATTTGTGCGTCCCTACCTGACGCGCATGATCCTGGCTGGCATACTGGTCATGGGCGTCGCTGCGATCAATCTTGTCCTCCTCCGCTTGGCCGGCACGCTCTGGGATGTCATTACGGTTCAGCACGATCTTGGCCGCATGACGGAATTGATCGCGCTCTTCATCGGGCTGGTACTGCTCCAAGGTCTCTGTTCGATGGGACACAGCTACCTCACCGCCTGGGTTTCTCAACGAGTCGTAGCGGATTTTCGCACCCATCTCTTTTCACATCTGCAGAGCCTGGCCATGAGTTTCTTTGCCCGGCGACGCACGGGCGAATTGTTGTCTCGCATGATGAACGATGTCACCGTCATCCAGTCCATTATGACGGAAACGCCCATCGACACCGCCAAGCAAGTGGTCACTTTCATCGGCGGCATCGCTTTCCTTCTGACCATGAACTGGCGGCTCTGTGTGCTCATCCTGATCCTCCTCCCGCTGCTGGTGCTCGTGGCCAAATTCTTTGGGCGCAGACTGAAATCCCTCTCGACTTCCATCCAAGATCAGACCGCAGCCCTCAGCACGCTTCTGGAAGAAGTCATCTCCGGCATTCGCATTGTAAAATCGTTTGTACAAACCACGCGTGAAGAGGCGCGCTTCTCGGCACAAGTCCAGCACGGATTGTCGTTGTCCCTTCGCCGAGCCGGGATCATGGCCCTGTTCATCCCAGTGATCAGCCTGCTGACATTTTCAGCCGCGGCTGCCGTGTTGTGGTACGGCGGCACCCAGGTTATCGAGGGCACGGTCACGCCGGGAGATCTCTTTGCCTTTGTGCTGTTTGCCGGCATTCTGATCGGGCCGTTTAGTTCGGCCGCCCGCGTCTTCGCACAAATTAAAGAAGCCCAGGGGGCGACGCAACGCGTCTTCGAGATTCTCGACGCACAGCCGGATATTCACGACCAACCAAACGCCCACGTCCTCTCGGCTGTAAGCGGTCACGTTCGTGCCGAAGACGTGAGTTTTTCCTATGATCCCCGCACCCCAGTGCTCTCACACGTGTCATTCGAGGCTCGACCAGGAGAACTCGTGGCGTTCGTTGGGCCGACCGGAGCCGGGAAAACCACTGTCATCAACTTGCTCCACCGGTTCTACGATCCTACCGCGGGCCGTATCACGATCGACGGCCATGATTTGAGTCAGGTTACTGTTGACAGCTGGTACCGCCAGGTGGCGCTCGTCCCGCAAGAAACCATCCTGTTTGGCGGAACAATTCTCGACAACATTCGCTATGGGAACCCCCAGGCCAGCGAATCGGCCGTGCATGAGGCCAGCAAGGCTGCACACGCCCACGAGTTCATTTCGGCCTTTCCGGATGGCTATCAGACTGTCGTCGGAGAAAAGGGCATCAACCTCTCGGGCGGGCAACGTCAACGCATCGCGATCGCGCGGGCGATTCTGAAGAACCCGCGCATCTTGCTGCTCGACGAAGCCACATCGTCGCTCGACACCGAGTCAGAACGGCTGGTTCAAGAGGCCTTGGAACGTTTGATGGAAGGACGAACAGCCTTCGTCGTAGCCCACCGGCTCTCGACCATCCAACGGGCCGATCGCATTCTAGTCCTGGACAAAGGCAAGCTGGTGGAGGAGGGTACGCATGCCCGCCTCATGGAGCGGAAAGGTCTGTACCACTACCTCTATACAATCCGGTTCAATGAATCGGAGGGGTAACCAAGACTGTACGGAGTTTGGAGCCAGCTCAGGAGAGTTCTGATCTGGAAATAGGCGAGCTCGTATCCGTTATGGCTCTGGTTTCGGAAATATTGTTTAGGCCTCATCAAGTGTGCAACCTGAAGAGCCATTTTCGGAAGCTCCATTTCTCAGGACCTGTTGAGAACCAGCGGGCTCATCTCCAGATACAACTATAGTACACTTTGACACAGAACGAATTATGAGGGGTCGTTCACCTCACTTTTGAAAAGTCAGCTGCGATTCTGGCTTCTTTCCCGTCCTGAAGATTCACGACGAAGACCGATGCTGCATGGGGGTCAAACTGCTCGTACGCAAACAGCACGGTGAAGCGCGACCGGAAAGCCGGCCCGTTGCCTTCGTTCTTTCTCCCACGTTCAGCTTTCCCGATATCGATGGGCTTGATCTTCTTGGATCCCTGCTGTAGCTCGATGAGCGCCCCTTCGGCGAAGTATTCGTCATCGCCACAGAGCTGGACCTCGATCTCCATGTTGGGCATGTCCACGACTTTTTTAATAAATTCGTCCGGCATACGCACGTCTGTTTTCCGCTTTTTGGACTCCGCGGCTTCCTGCCGGCCAAATGCTTCAAGGCGATAGCGCTTCGTTCGGAGGACGGCGCTGGCCCCGCAGGGATCTTTTTCGGGATCGGCCCCGATACGCGTCACGAGCGAGGCTTGTTGAAGGACCTTCTTCACATCCTCAGGCGTATTGGCCTTCTCCATGGGGGCTCGGCCTGCCTCAAGAGCTTTCTGGGCGTCCTCAGCGGACAGCTTCACATCAATAGCCCATGCCGAACCGACTCCCATCGCAAGGACCCCGACCACACCAGCAAGACCCCATACCGCCTTGTTCATTTGCGAAGCCATGACGTCCTCCTAAGACAAAATGACGAATAAACGGGCGCATTGTAGGGGAACCGTCCCCCCCTTTGCAATCAGGCCATGAACCGGCTCCAGTTCGGATACGGCTTTCGCCGGTACAGCGCCTCGATGTTCTGTGAAACGGGATAGCCGACCGACAAAAGAAGCCGTGCCACCACCTTCACTGGCAAACCCACCACCGCGGTGTAGTCTCCGTCAATCCGCTCGACCAGGTCTCCTCCTGCCCCTTGGATCGAATAGGCCCCGGCCTTGCCCAACGACTCGTGTGTCGCGAGGTATCGTTCGATTGCGTGATTAGTATCCGGCTTCATGAGCACCATTGCAGTCACAACTTCTACAGATTCAATGCCCCTCACCTTGCCACACAAGGCCACCGCCGTGTGGACGTGATGCGCTCGGCCCGTCAAGCGCGTGAGCATCGAGCGTGCGTCGTCAAGATTGACCGGCTTCCCCAGCAGTTTCCCATCGAGCTCAATCACCGTGTCACTGCCGAGCACCAAATCGTGTGGCCGTGCTTGGGCCACAGATCGCGCTTTTTCGAGAGCAAAGTACGTCACTTGGTCGCGCGGCGACAGACCAGGAATCGGACGCTCTTCAAAGGTCGGGGAACAGACATCGAAGGACAGCCCCAACAGCGCGAGGAGTTCGCGACGACGGGGCGAGGTGGAGGCCAGCACTAACTGCATCGTGACGCCAGCGTGCGCACATCATCGAGAGGCACAGCTCGGCCAGAATCCACAATTCCATGCGCCCAATAGTCGGCGATGACCGCTTCGAGTTCGTCCACGGAGGACACCCGAAACATCCGCGCACGAAGCGCGGCGGCATGGGGGAAGGCCTTGCAGTACCAGCCCAAATGTTTCCGCATGCGGTGAAATTGATGCTGGCCATAGAGCGCCTGAAATTGCCGCGCGTGATCGAGCAGGATGGCAAAGCGTTGGTCGAGTGCGATCGTTTCGCTGACACATGAATCCCCACCAATACCGCTACCGCTCTCCCGACATGCAAGCGCACGGGCCTCTTCCTTTGAACGGAAAAACCAGGGTGCTCCAAGAACAGCCCGCCCCACCAACACGCCATCCACGCCGGTCTCGCGGATACGCAGCACGGCGTCATCCAGGCTTTGCACATCACCATTGCCAAATAACAGCGTTCCAGTCCCCTTGACCAATGCGGCAGCCCGCGCGATGGCCGACCAGTCCGCTGCCCCACGGTACATTTGCTGGAGCGTTCGACCATGGAGCGAGATCACCGCCGGCTGCTCCTGCAACAAGTGCTCGACCCAGGCTTCCACTATTACCGAGTCGTACCCTAGCCGGGTCTTCACGGAAAGAGGCAATTGACGCCGTACGGTGGGACTCGTGCTACCGCGCTGGTCATTGAGTCGTCGAAACGCTGCAATGCGTGAGGGCTTGAACCCGATCTGTTCGAGCGTCTGCCCGCCCGCCCAATCTTCAATTCCGCGTCTGGTCGCCTGGATAATGGCATGGGCCAGATCCGGCGTTCTGATGAGAGCTGCCCCTGATCCGGATGACGCCACGTTCTTCGAGGGGCACCCCATGTTGATATCCAGCCCGTCGAATCCCAATTCGCAGACCACCTGGGCAGCTTGATAGAACAAGTCCGGATCTTTTCCGTACAGCTGCGCGACCATGGGGCGCTCGATCTCGCTATAGATGAGCGTCTCCAAGAGCATCTCGGGTCCGCGACACACATCATGCACGTGTGTAAACTCTGTGAAGGTCACGTCCGGCTTTCCCTGCTGCGCGATCATGGAACGGAAACTGGCATCGGTCACACCATCCATGGGTGAGAGCCCAATGATCGGACGTGGGAGAGTGGACCAGAAGTTCATGTCAGCTCACTCGCGGCCGGAACAGCTGGTTCATTCGCCGAGTGGTAGGCCTGGCGGAGTTCCTCTGCCTCTCGCTCGGCAACACTATCGAGCGCTGGCGCTTCTTCGTGGACAAATTCCAGGAACCGCTCAATCTTCAAGAGAAAGAAATCATACGAGTCAGACAGCGGCCGCGGTTCACGAAACCAGAACGAGACGAATCTTGCCAGAGGCACGGCTTCCTCGCGTAACCGACGGCAGGACTCTGGAAACATGGCCTCCACCTCGCCCCCCCAGTGGAGAATCTCATACGGAAGATAGATGGAACGATAGGTTTCTAATTCATCGATGCAAGCCGAATTCGAGTTCCATTCAATACCAATAGGCTTGGCTCTGCCTGTCACCACACGAGCATACCGATCGTAGGCCTCTCCAACAGCCTGTCTGATCGAAGCCGACACAGGTTCTCCCTGAAACGACGTGCCTCCAGAGTCACCTGAGGCTCGTGTGTCTGCCTTCACCTGTGGGAATACCTCAGCATAGCGCTGAGAGAATCGGGCAAATTCGTCGACGATCAACTCCACGGGTTTCGTATCCACTTCCAGCGCGAGGCCTTTCAAACTGGTGAGACGCGGGTGACTCAGAATCTGATCAAGCATCTCGAACAACACCGGCGGGATGGGAGCCGCATGGGCATCGGTCCACGACGGAAGCGAATCTTCTCTCGTCGTTGCCGCCAACTCGGGATGACTGGCAAGACTCGATTCATGAATCGCAAGCCCTGCGACGTGAACCTCGACCACGCGATCCATGGGAAACTCGCTGAGAAATGCATCGACAAACTGCCCAAGCGAGGTGGTTTGGCACGCTCCGGTATAGCGATAGACAGTCCATAGATGCCCAACGTCCAACACCAGTCCGCACGGCACCCTGTCGGTCACAAGACGAAAAAAGGTTGGAATCGCCAGGGTACCTGCTACAAAGTAAGTGAGGGGAGGCAGTTCAAGAAGCACCAAGGGGGCCCCCCCGCTCGCCAGGCAACAATGCCGATCGAGGAGCGTCTGAACAAGTATCGTGTTGTCGGCCACGACCTCTGCGCTGGATTCAGTATAGAGCGGGGGAAGGTAGGTCCCGAAGGAATAGCCGGCTATGTGCTTCGTAGCGCATTCGTGGTTCAACCAGGCACTCTGCAGCGTCTGAAGGTGCCCCGCGACTTCACAGACCTCCCGGCTAAACAACGGATCGACCGTCGCCTCAGGCTGGGTCAACCACAGCCCTTCGCCGTGACAAGTCAGCAAGCTATCGCCAGCTTGTTTCCTGACGCCGGCCAATGCAGTCGGAGTGGCGCGAAAGATTTCCAAGTAGGCCGGCAGGACTTGACGTTGTTGCAACGCTCGAAGCAAGCTAGTGAGGTCCGGGGAATAGACGTCGACGGAAAGGCCCAGCCCATGAGCCGGAATCTGCTCAAGACGACGAAGAAACTCCTCTTGGACCGGGGTCAGAGCAGCCATTCAACTTCCTTCACCAGCAGCCAACATTCATGCCTAGTGTATGCCTGGAAACCGTTGCATGACAAGGATTTCCCCAGAGCACGGGTCGCAGAAACCGTCTGCTATACTTGGCATACATCGCGGCGGTCAGGAGCCCCGATTTTAGGAGTACAGGACCTGGCTGGGCGATGCTGAACAAGGACGATCAACGGCCCAAAACCACGAATCACCAGATCACAGTGGTTGCACACATGATGACACCAGGCGTCGTTCAAATTCCCGGTGACGTATCGGTCACTGAAGCGGCTTCCCTTTTAGAACGCGAACAGATGCCGTGTCTGCTCGTCAAAGATACGGAGTCGTGCTTCGGACTCATGACCCCGTCCGACATCGTCAAGAAAGTGGTCGCCCAGGGCCTTGAGCCGGATGAGATCGAGGTGCGCACCATCATGACACGACCTGTTCAATTTATCGAATATGACCGGGCCGTGGAGGATGCATCGACACTCATGATGTCCACCGGCACGGCAATCCTCATTGTGACGAAACAGGATCAGCCAGTCGGGGTCATCACCGCCAGAGACCTCGTCCTTTCTCCGAAACGATGTCTGACCAGCGTACCGGCCACCATCAGCGTCATGGATGGAGATAGCCCAGGAGCTCAGCATCAATCCACCATCATCCAGCTGAGCCATGTAGGCGCCTTGGTGGAATCCCCAACCCTGCTGTTGCCAGGAACCAAAGTCCTGTTGAGTTTTTCACTTCCCGACCTGACCAGTCCACTGACCATTCGAGGAACGATCCTCAACGATTATGATCAGACTCTGAGCCAAGGCAGGACTCGCGCCCCCTCAATGCCGGGTGTGGATATCCAGTTTACCAATCTCTCCCAGTCGGATCAGTCCAGGATCAAAGCCTGGGTACTGCAGAATTCGCCCAAATCCTCCGATCTGTCCTAAGTCATCGACACATCAATCGATTCTTCTTTGACCAACACCCCATCCATTGGTAGAATTCCACGCTCATCTAATTTGTTTTAGCCGAAGGACTACGCATGAACACACCCAGCAAATCACAGCAACCCAAACTCCGCCCCGTCTTATCGAAAGACGAGATACTCCATCAGATCACGACCTTGCTGGAAAGTCCTGAGGACGACCTGCACGCAGCCCTCATGAAAGAACTCCTGGCGGGGCTGCTCAAACTCCATGACGCGCATCTCGATCTGCTGGATTTAAAAATCGTGAACCGTGCGGTCAAAGAACTCCGCCATGCGTTTGGTGTCTTTCATGGCTATCGCGATCGGCAGAAAGTCAGCATCTTCGGGTCCGCGCGTACGCCCTCCGACGATCCGAACTATCAACTGGCCTACCGCTTTGCACAAGCCATCGTCCAACAAGGATTCATGGTCATCACGGGAGGCGCGGACGGCATCATGCGCGCCTCCCAAGAAGGCGCGGGACGCGAGAATAGCTTCGGTGTCAACATCATGTTGCCGTTCGAGCAAGGTCCCAACGCCACGATCGCCGACGATCCGAAACTGATCACCTTCAAATATTTTTTCACGCGGAAATTGATGTTCCAGAAAGAGGCGAACGCCATCGCGCTCTTCCCGGGCGGGTTTGGCACACACGATGAAGGGTTTGAAATTCTGACGCTGGCCCAGACCGGCAAGAGCGATCCACAACCAATCGTCTGTCTCCAGGCTCCCGGCTGCGACTATTGGGACGACTGGTCAGCCTTCGTCACAAAGCAGCTCTTGAAACGAAAATTGATCAATGAGGAGGATCTGAGTCTCTTTACGATTGTGAACTCCGCCGACGCAGCCGTACACGACATCCTCCGATTCTATCGCCGCTACCATTCCATCCGGTTCGTCGGTCGACAAATGGCCATGCGCCTCAAGCAGACCATTTCCGCTGAACAACTCGACCAGATTCAGGAACGATTCAGCGACCTCCTGACTGAAGGCCGATTTGAACTGCGTGGCCCCTTGGAAGAAGAGATCGATGAGCCGGGCCTGCGAGACCTCCCACGGCTTATTTTCAGTTTCAATCGGCGCAGCGCGAGCCGGCTCTGTCAACTGATTAACCACCTGAACGGGCTCTAATCCAGCCTTGAGTCGCGCAGAGCCTGTCCAACGACCGGTTCGGTGGAGCGGACGGACGTAAGAAACGCTCTTTAGTCCGTATCACTGGCCGTGCTATTCTGTCTCACATTTCTATGAACGATTCATCTTACGCACGTCGATTTCATAATCCGCCGGACATCGTCCTCTATCACGCAGAGTGCTCGGACGGGTTCGGAGCAGCCTGGGCCATCTGGAAACAGTTTCCTAGCGCCCGCTTCATGCCGGTGAAACACGGAAATCCTCCTCCGACGGATCTTAAAGATTCCCGCGTCGTCATTGTCGACTTCAGCTACGCGCGCCCGATCCTTGAAACCATGGCCTCCGAAACCAAGGAACTCCTCATCCTGGACCACCACATCACTGCAGAGAAAGCTCTGAACGGACTTTCTTATGCCTACTTTGACCAAGCCAAGTCGGGCGCGGTGCTCGGCTGGGAATGGGCTCATGGCAGTTCAGCCCCCTGGCTGCTTCAGTATGTTCAGGACAAGGACTTGTGGACCTGGGCGTTGCCTGGGAGCCGTGAGATCAACGCCGCTCTGGCTTCCTACCCGTTTGATTTCACCGTGTGGGATCGCTTCTCCCAATCCGCGCTTGAGCAGGAAGGTCAGGCGATTCTTCGCTATGAGCACGAGCTGGTCGGCAAACTCGCTGCGCAAGCCGTGATGGTCGAATTTCAAGGCATGGTTGTCCCTTCTGTCCAGAGTGCCGTCCTCACGAGCCAGATCGGCGAGCGGCTGTCGCCGCACCACCCGTTCTGCCTCATCTGGCACGATCACGATGGACGTCGTTACTTCAGCATGCGCTCTCGTGAAGACGGCACAGACGTCGGCGCGATTGCGGCTTCGTTTAGCGGAGGCGGCCACACCCATGCCGCTGGATTTTCCGTTCCGCTTGGAGCCGATGGAACACTTCCCGTCAATCCCGATCTGCCGCGCGCGGTGACTGACCGTCGCCGAGCTCCCTGACGCGACCCAACGTGATTCCACTCCACGACGATAACCCTACCGAACGAACCCCGTTCGCGACGATTGTCTTCATTGCCATCTGCCTTGTGGTCTTTCTCTATCAAGTCAGTCTGCCTCGAGAACCGGGCGAGACATTCGTCTTCCAGTACGGAGCCATTCCGTCCGTCGTGCTCGGCCACGCCGAGCTACCAGTTGAGGCCGCAGTGGCAATTCCTGCCGCCCTGACGCTCCTGACCAGCATGTTCTTGCATGGAGGCTGGATGCATCTCATCGGCAACATGCTCTATCTCTGGGTCTTTGGAAACAACATTGAAGACGTCATGGGGCATGCGAAGTTCATTGTGTTCTACGTCCTCTGCGGCATCTTGGCCGCACTGAGCCATGCGGCTACAGACCCGTCATCGCAAATTCCAATGGTTGGGGCCAGCGGAGCCATCTCCGCCGTGCTCGGGGCCTATGTGTTGTTGTTTCCTCGCGCCAACGTCCTCGTGTTGATTCCTGGAATCGGGATCACACGCGTGGCGGCAGGCATCGTCTTAGGGATGTGGTTCGTCACCCAACTGGTCAGCGGCGGGATGAGCATGGGCGCCAAAGGGGGAGGCGTGGCCTTCTTCGCGCACATCGGGGGATTTGTTGCAGGGATGGCCTTGATCGGACTCTTCAAACGGCCAGACGTGCCGTTTTTCTCGCCGGGGCACTCGCGCAGGTGGGACGGCTAAGGGTTCGTCTCCCAGAGGCGTTATGCTGCATCCAACATTTCCCTGACCTTCTCGACCAATCCAGCCTGACGATAGGGATGCTGGAGGACAAATCGCCGGTTGATTCGGTGATGCTGAATCGTGTTGTCGTCGTAGCTGGAGACGAAGAGGGCTTTCATGGTCGGGTGCTGTGTCAACAGGCGACGGGCGAGTTCCCGCCCACCGATTTCCGACATCACCAACGGACTGACGGCGAGATGTACAATCCCCTTGTAGTGCTGCGTGAGCATGAGCGCTTCCACCGACGAGGCCGCTTCCAACACATGGTATTTGTGCCGCTGCAGGGCTGAGAGAGCCAGCTTCCGCTCAATTTCATCTTCTTCCACGAGGAGAATGGTTTCATCTCCCCTAGCTAACATTGATGTTGGAATCACTTCTTCCCGAACTACCTGAGCCCGCACGCCGGGGAAGAACACCCGGACCACGGTGCCTTGTCCCGGTCGGCTCTCGACCTCCACCGTACCCCCATTCTGCTTTACAATTCCGTAGACAGCCGTGAGACCGAGCCCGATGTTGGTTTCCTTCGTCGAGAAGAACGGCTCGAACATGCGAGCTTGGGTGTCGAGGTTCATACCAGTACCAGTATCGCTAACCTGGATCAATACCTGAGGATTCATCTTTCCCGAGACCGTGGATCGCGTGGTGCCCGATTCCGCCGCAACCGTTTTGACCTCAATCGCTAGACGCCCTCCGCTCGGCATCGCATCACGCGCATTGACCACGAGTTGGAAGAGCACGTTCTCCAGCCCCTCACGGTCGATCTCGGCATAAGCCACCGACTCGTCTAGCTGCACCACAAGCTCGATGTGATCGGGCAAGAGACTCTCTATGGCGCTGTGCAGGTCGGTCAACACACTGTGGATCGACAACAGCTGCGTGACCTGCCGCTCCTCAAGATTCAGTGCGATAAGCTGAGCCGTGAGCGCGGCGGCCTTCTCGCCGGTCTTAAACAATTCGTCGGCGGAGACCCTGAGCGGATCGTCCAGCTGCAAGCGAGACAACATCACGCCGGTTTGTTTGCCGATCACGGAAAAGAGTGTCCCGAACTCACTGGCAATCCCGGCGGCAACCCGGCCGACTGCTTCCATCTTCTGGACTTCCTGGAGTTGTCGTTCCAGTCCTTGTCGCACAGCCTGACCCTCGCGAAGATTGGTGTTGGCCTTGCCCAAGTCCTCTTTCAATCCTTTGATCCGCACCTCCAGTTGGGTCTTGGTCGCCTGCAGCTCGCCCTCGGTCTTCTTTAACGCCTCCACATCTTTGAGCAGCGTCGACTTTTCTTCCTGTCCGACCGCAATCGTCTCTAATGCCACACCGTAGAACACGCCCATCACCAACAATACCGGGATCCCAAGCAGGTGACCGACCGACACCGTCCCACTTTGGATAATGCCCTCGTACAGAACTGCCGCATAACCAAGAATCAATAGCAGGGAGAGACCCAACAGATGACTGAGCCGCCTCACGGAAGCCGCAACCAACATGAGCACGAAATACGCAATATAGAGATCAGGCCTGGCGTTCCCGGACAGGTAGATCGTGGCAGTCACTAAGAGCGTATCGATGGCCACAAGTCCGGCACTGAACCAGGTGGCTTCCAGAACAACCCGGGGCAACACAGCAATGACGGCAACTATGAGCCACAATCCAACGACCAGGCCATCGCTCATGACTCGGCTGATGATGGAGTCGGAGCCAAAGAGCAATTCATAGGATAGGATAATGCTGACTAAACTCTGGAGCAGGAGATAACGCGAACGCGGATTGGTGAGCAATCGATAGAGTCCACTAGAAGCTTGACTGGGCAAGGTTTGAGCCAAATTGGATGGCATGATCGCTGTATTCCTCTGTAAAATGACACCAAGGATTTAGCAAGTTTCATACCCTTACCCTCGACCAGACTCTCGCTAATTGCTGAGAGTTTTTCTTCTTCCTGTCCACAACCAGGGCCAGAAGCCTGCAGATGCTGACAAAAAGGAACGACTGGCCCCACTCATCCATCGGACGGGGACTATTACCTTGCGCTGGTTATTCTCGGTTTTTGTGAGGAACGTACTCGTACAATCTTAGGCGAGGTGTTTCATGAACTGGTGGGCCCGTTCCGCCGCCACCTCGCTCCGATCAGCAAGAAACGTCACGTGGCCCATCTTCCTGCCTGGACGAACGACTCGCTTCCCGTAGAGATGGAGGACGGCCCCTGGGATGGCGAGCAGGTCATGGCACCCGCGGTCGGTTATCACGTTCCGAACGTCTTCGCCGATCAAATTCACCATGGCCGCAGGACTTAAGAGTCGCACCTCGCCTAACGGCAGGCCACAGACGACACGCACCTGCTGTTCGAACTGCGACACGGTGCACGCGTCCAGGGTGTAGTGGCCGGAATTATGAGGACGGGGCGCAATTTCATTAATGAGCAGATTGCCGCTGGCTGTTTGAAAGAGTTCGACGCAGAAGACCCCCACGCCATTCAACGACGTCACCGCCTGACTGGCGAGGTCCGCGGCTCTCTCGGCCACATCAGAAGAAACAGTGGACGGCACCAGCGTCACACGCAAGATACCCTGTTCATGCCGATTTTCCACAACGGGGTAGGCCCGGCACTCGCCGCCTTCCCCTCGCACCACGAGGACCGAGAGCTCCTTTTCGAAGCTCACCAGGCTTTCCAAAATCCATCGGAGCCCTGGCTTCGCGATCGTCTGCAACGCTTTCTCGACAGACACCACATCCGATGCCTGGCGGATAGCCCACTGTCCCTTTCCATCGTAGCCGGTCGTGGCAGTTTTGCAGATGGCTGGTAAGCCGATGGTCTTGACAGCCTCTGCTAGTCGATTCGGGGACTCGATCGTCGTGAAAGAAGGGACGGGAAAGCGGCGAGACTGCAGAAACTGCTTTTGTTCGATCCGATCCTGAATGATACGGAGAACGGCACTGGCGGGTCTGACCCGATGGCGCTGTTCTAACCACTCACAGAGCGATGCGGGGACATTTTCCCATTCGAACGTGACGGCATGAACGGTTTGGGAAAATTTCTCGCGGGTTACGTTGTCGGAAAATGGCGCAGCGAACAAATACCTTGCCAAGCGATGCGCCGGGGCATCGGTGTCAGGATCCCACACCGCCACATCGTACCCCATGCGGCGAGCAGCACCCGCAAACATTGCGCCGAGCTGCCCCCCACCCAATACGCCGAGGGTTGATCCGGGTTCGAGGGTCTTCTCGGTCACGACTGCCGACTCGCCCCATCGGCCCCGAGATTTCCCAGGCTCGTTCCCTGGGCCTCAGGAGAGTTCAAGACACTTTCCGTTTGAGCTGCGCGAAAGCTCTTGATCCGCTCGACTATTACCGGGTACCGCCCCCCCAGAATTTGTGCCGCTAGCAACCCCGCATTTTCAGCCCCACCAATCGCAACAGTTGCCACAGGAATCCCTTTGGGCATCTGCACAATCGACAACAAGGAGTCGAGGCCGCGCAGATGCTCTGTCGGGATGGGTACGCCAATGACAGGGAGATGCGTTTTCGCGGCCAGCATTCCGGGAAGGTGCGCCGCGCCTCCAGCCCCGGCAATGATGACCTCGATGCCCCGACCAGGAGCACTGGTCGCATACTCGAACAACCGGTCGGGAGTGCGGTGAGCGGAGACCACCAGCAGTTCATAGGGAATCTCCAACTCTTCCAGGATCGCCCCAGCCTTTTCTAAGATGGGGAAATCGGACTTGCTTCCCCCCAACACCCCAACGACCGGCCTGCCGCCCTGTATCGGGTGCGTACCCTTCTGATGGGATTGACTTGCTTTTCGTCCTTTTCGACTCATGAACACCTCTCTCCTTCCCCTAGAGCCCGACTGATCAGCACATGCTAGAGGTGCTCACCTTAACGACTCCGCCGCACACGGTCAAGGCAGGGATCGAGGGACGCGAATGAGGCGTTGCAGAATCCTCAGGTCAAATTGACCCAGACGGCCAGTTTCTTCTATTATGATGAGACTGGTTCCCTGCCGCTCCCTGACCGTCGGCTCGTTCGTAACGAAGGGGGTTTCGTGGCTCGTCTGGGTCTTGGTCTGAAAAATAAGATCCGGTCACTCGTCCAGCAGCGCTCCGGCCTGGATGAAATCTCTGTGGATGATTTGGCCACGTCGGCCAAACTCCAATCCTGGGAAGCGGTTCAAATCCCTGAGCGGTTGAAGTTTTCCTCCCGACTGGCGATCAAGCTGGTCGTGCTCTTTCTATTGATCATTGCCTTTGTCCCTTGGACACAGACCATCACCGTCACGGGACAACTCTCGGCCTACAACCCCTATGAACGGCCACAGGACATCGAATCCCAGATCACGGGCCGTATCAAAAAATGGCATGTGTTCGAAGGCGTGCGGGTCAAGCGAGGCGACCTCATCGTGGAGTTGGAGGACTACGACCCGAACTTCATGGCTCCTGATCTCCTGTCCTTCCTCGATCAACGAAAGCACGCCCTCGAACAGACACGACAAGCCGCGTTGGGACGCGCACATCAATTGGATAAGCGCATCAAGGAAATGCAGAACCTCGTCAAGGCGGCGGTGCCGTCGGCCCAAGCTCGTGTGGTCGAGGCTGAGAACAAGGTACGCGAAGCCTATCAGAAAGTCGAAGCCGCCAAGATCGCCGTGGCCACCGCCGAGTTAAATGTCGATCGTCACAAGCAACTGGCTGAGCAGGGACTGGTCTCGCAGCGAGAGCTCGAAGTCACGATCCAATCTGCCCTCGCAAGCAAAGCCGATCTGCAGGGAGCCCAGGCGAACCTGCGAGGAACCGAGCAAGGGATGAAAGCGCTGAGTTTTGGACGAGACCAGGTCAGCGCCGAAGTGCTCCAGCGGTTGCTCGATGCCGAGGCGGCTCGCGACGCGTCCATCGCTGATGCCGCCAAAGCGACAGACCAGCTTGCCGACGTCTCCCTACGCATGTCCAATGCCACGCAGCGAAGAATCGCCAGCCGCGTGCTCGCTCCGATCGACGGCACCGTCGTCAAGATGGCGGAGGCCGGCGCCGGCGAAACCGTGCGCCAAGGAGACAAGATCGTTCGCCTCTCTCCGACCAGCATGGACAAGGCGATTGAAATGACAGCAGACGGGCTCGACGCTCCGCTCTTGAACGTCGGCCGCAAGGTCAAAATCCTCTTCTACGGAATCCCTGCCATTCCGCTGCCCGCTTGGCCCGAACTGATGGCCGGCACCTATTCCGGGGTGATCAAGGTCATCGACCAGGTGGACGACGGAAAAGGGAACTTCCGATTCTGGGTCGTTCCTGACCCTGAGGATCGCCCCTGGCCTGAGCAATCCCACGTCCGGCAGGGTACCAAAACGATGGGCTGGGTCATCCTCAATCGCGTTCCGCTGTGGTACGAACTCTGGCGGCGGTTTAATCTGTTCCCGCCAGATTATCAAGAACGGCCGCCCAGCTTGATTGACACGCTCTTGCCGAAGGCAGGACGAGGCGCGAAGTAATCGTTGCTTCGCGCCGGTTACTCTACCCATTCTCCGCTTCCGACGATTACCTCCATGTCTCCACCCTGCACTGCGCGGGCTATTAACGTTCATCCTCCATGCTGAAAGGAGTCTTCCTATGACCATCGTGAGGTTGTTTGCCATCACCTGGCTGATCGTTCTACCCACAGCCTCCTATGCGGGGCCGCCACTGGAATCCCCCACCGCCAAGTCACTCCCGCAAATTCCGCTGAGCTTGGACGAACTCCACGCCTGGATTGACCGATCACATCCGCTGCTGAAAGGAGCCGGAACCGAAAAGGCCATGGCCCGGGGGAAGATGCTCAAAGCCCTCGGGGCGTTTGAACCGACACTCATCAATGACACAGAGGTCGAACGGTTCATTTCCAGTTCAAACCCGAGCAAGGGCACGCAGACGGTGGGTTTCAATGACACATTGATCGAAGCCCGGCATCCTTGGGGATTCAGAG
>JAHFES010000002.1:50532-56251 GCA_023248355.1 Nitrospiraceae bacterium | reverse complement strand
ACGACAATTTTCGGCGCATGGGCTGTACGATTTCTGTCCACTAACCCTGAGGAGACCAGTCAAGACTAACGTGATGAAACCAGATTCCAGAAAATCTCGGCTGCGGGCTGTTCAACTTCCACTCACGTTTGGAGAGAACTCGAAGAAAGAGCAATGAACCGTGTTGAATCTCTCGGCGCAGGGCTGCGCCATGATCGTGGATCGAATCCTCGCCGTTTCGACGTATGTGTCGCTACGAATTGATCTTATGGCTGGCGAGGAACCAGTGGCTGTTGAGTTGGCGGGGGGTCGCTGGGTCTCTGGTCACCGATGCGGACTGGAGTTTATTCGTCTCGTACCTGAAGCACTCGATCGGATGCATGTGTTTGTTGCACTGTTAGAAAATACTCTTTAGCCCGATCGCTATTTCATCGCCACGGCACGGACCTGGCGATACGTCGTGACGCCGCGTAATACTTTGTGAATGCCATCCTGCACGAGAGTTCGCATTCCCTCCTGCATCGCCACACTCAGGATTTTCGCTGTTCTGACTTTGGATTGGGTCAGATTCTTGATTTCTTCCGATCCCACCAACAGTTCGTGTATTGGGACACGCCCCTTCAAGCCTGTCTTGTTACAGGCTTCACAACCACGTCCCCGGTAGAGGGTCCAGTCATCGGTGTAGGCGATCCCGAGTGTGTCCCAGTAGCGCGCCCCGTAGCCCTGAACCAGCTCATCGTACTCCTGCCGCGTCGGATGATAGGCCTCTTTGCACTGTTCACAGATGCGCTTGCAGAGACGCTGAGCCAGTACTCCCAACATGGCATCGGCAAAATTGAAAGAGTCACATCCCATATCAAGCAGCCGCGTGACAGTCTCGACGGCGCTATTGGTATGCAGCGTGCTCATCACCAGATGGCCTGTGAGCGACGCCTCAATGGCAATGTCAGCCGTTTCCTTATCACGCATCTCCCCGATCATGATGACGTCAGGGTCAGCCCGGAGAAACGCACGCATCGCAGTCGCGAATGTAAACCCGATTTTTGGATGAACCTGGACTTGCCGCAAGCCCTCTTGTGTGATCTCGACCGGATCTTCGGCGGTCCAAATTTTCCGCTCGTCTGTGTTGATGCGCTTCAACACGGCATGCAACGTCGTGGTTTTGCCAGACCCCGTTGGTCCCACACAGAGAAAGATCCCATGTGGTCGCTCAGCAAGCGCTTTAATCGTTTCAAGAACAGCCGGCGAAAAATCCATCGCCTCCAGAGGCATTGTGTCTTTAGTGGTCAGGAGGCGCATGACCACATCTTCATTCGCTCCGGACGTCGGGAGCGTCGCCACACGCAGTTCGATTTCATGCTCCTTAGAAAGCTTGTAGCGAATCTTCCCATCTTGTGGTTTCCGTCGTTCGGCGATATCTAAATTCGCCATGATTTTGAAACGGGAGACAATGGCCCGCCGATACGCCGGCGGAATGCGCATGTATGTAAAACATGTGCCGTCTACACGAAATCGCACTGCTGTTTCTTTTCGATCGGAATAGGGCTCAATGTGCACGTCGGATGCCCCTAGTCGATCCGCCTCGGCAATGATCTGGCTGGCGAGCCGCACGATCGCGGAATCGTTCTCATCAATCTCTCGTACCGCATGGTCGCGCGCCACTTCCCCATCAACCTCATTCAGCAGTTCACTAAGAATCTTCTCGATTGATCCACCCTTACGCTGTCGTATCGCCGCACAAAGGAATTGCTCAATATCACAGCGCAGTCCGACTGACGGCCGAATGGTGCAACCGGAAAACGCTCGGCGGATATCGAACCCCTTTCCAACGTCGTGCGGGTCGCTCATGAGCACCTGGACAACCATTCCCTCACGCCTTAGCGGAACCCAGGCATTCTTTCTCAGGTAGTCATAGCTGAGATCTCTAAGAAGTTCAGGATCGATGATTGTCCGCTCGTGGTAGGGAACAAACGGGCACTGATAGTATTCGCTGAGCACAGCTCCCAGCTCCGTCTTGGGAAGACGATATCTTTCCAGCAAGATGGTTTCCAATTCGATGTCGGACAATAAAGCCTCTTCCGCAGCCGCATCGAGATCCGCTTGGCTGATCAGCCCTCGAAAAGCAATGCAATCAATCAGACGGCGGTCTACTGTTTTTCTTGAGCGTGTGAGCATGCGCCCTTTTGTTGATACCCGGTCGGGTTTCGTTTCCAGTTTGTCTGTCATTCCACAATGATCTGTAGCCATGGGCGTCGTCCTCTTTTTAGTTCGTTGCTATCGGCTGGGCTGTCAATATTTCGCCAGCCATGTTCCCGGAGCGCGATAGACCACCGGCACCCCTTTGTATAACCCCTCACCAACATCCTGGTTGTACCAAACTTCGAGCGTTCCCCCTGCGCTACTCGGTGCAATCGTGCCACCAGCCGCAACGGCGCCGAATATTCTTGCTTTGCCGGTTACGGAGATATTCCCGCTGGCATACAGCACACCGTTCATGTTCACCCGTGAAAGTTGGACAGATGCCCGAGAACCCAGTTTGTCTCCTTCGATAGGAGGGCTCAGCACAGAAATCGACTGTCCTCCACTCGGCGCGAGCAGGACATGACCCTGCACAACCACAATGCCTTCCACATATCCGGCCCGAATAATGACGGTGCTAAGGTTATCCGCCCGAGGAACTTGCTGATCCAATGTATCTATGAATATCAGGCCACGCTGGTCACCGACGGCCTGGGATCTGAACACCTCATCGGGCGAAATTCCCTGACCGGGCTGAACAACGCCTTGTGGGTACAACAGGCCGCTGCGATCAATCGCGAAATAGCTGCCAAACTGTTTGGCGACTCGTTTGAGCTGTTCGTACGGCCACTCATCCAGCCGGATGCCTGGAATCGGACTTTGTTGTGCATGAACGTTTTGCGGCAAACTCAGAACCTGGCCTTGCACTGCCGGCTGCGACACCTGGACCTGCCCTCCAACCCAGGCCTCCATCCAGCGATCCTCCCGCTGAGCGGTCTCGTCATACCCCTGGCCCGTCACTGGCGCGAGAACACTCATTGTAGGAATCTCACCAGCCCGACGCAGGACGAGATCTTCGCCCACCTTCATGGGTCCCCAGTGCACGTCGACTGACGACTCGCTTCCCGGCTGAGGCACTCCAAGGTTCTGCCCAACCTGCGCCGCGGCACGCAGGGGTGGCAGATCGAGCGCACTGAGCTGCATCAGGACCGATTGCCGGACGGAAGGACTGGTTTGAGTGGCCACTGTGGCGTCAACTGTGCAGAGCAGTCCTGGTTTGGAAGGGGCATAGACTTTGAGATCCTCAATCGTTCCGAGATGGCGCAGGGCGCGAAACATCCCTGTCTCAGGATCGTTCAGCATCCGATCATCCGAAACATTTCTCGCATCCAAGAGGAGATCAGGATGGCCGGGCGTTCCAACGAATTGCGAACGACCGGACTGGTCGAAAAACGAAGGCGCTCCCACGGCGTTTCGATTCTTCTTCGCCAAGACACTTGAACGCGCAGGCGGGATGCTCTGCGGACTGTGAAACCACGCTACCACCAACTCTCCCGCCGCATCCGCAAGCTGTTGAGCGACCACCGTCTTTCTCCCTGCACCGGCACTGAGCGCTTCCTGTCCAGCTAGGTTGAGCAGCGTGGCGCCCAGCAACGACAAGATCAGCACGAGAACCAGGGCCCCCAGAAGGGCAATGCCTTGCTGACCTTCTGTGCTGCACGTGATACGGGACATTCCGTTTCCTCCCGATTGAGACCGACTGACCTATGAGCGAAGACTGACTTCCCGCGCAACTGTGCGAGCTGAATACATCGGTTTGATCTCGACGACCACTCGTTTCATCTGAGCAGGCAGCTGGGTGGCGCGACCGCGCTCATCCCAATACGAGAAATGCGCGTCTTCCAGCTCTCCGATGAGCACGCTCGCGCCTCCATCGACCATGCGCATGAGCCTCAGCGTTCCTTGCTCATCACGCTTGGTGTAGTAGACCACTCGATTGATCACCTCGATGGAAGCCCCAGCCGGAAGTGTCAACCCAACCGGCTCAGTCAGCGTGAGCTGGTGTCGCTGCCCTGCGCGGGACAGACGATGCGCTTCGCAGGCCTGTTGCCCGCAAAGAGTCACCGTCTTTCCTTCACCCCACCCGCTGCCGTCCTGAACCGCGAGGATGGCTTGACCCGGCATGACGACACTCGTGGTCGTTGTCCGCTGGGCATTGACGTTGGCGAGAAACAGAAACTCGCTGGGAGATGCGGTGACAACCGAGTCAGCCACGGCAAGGCGAACTTCCTGTTCAAACACTTCCAGCCCCAACCGGAGATCTTGCTGATTCGCCACGGTCCGATGCTGCCGGACAGCATGGGCCTCCAGCACATTGAACGTCTCCAATGCCGCGGCGAGCACGATGGCGCCTGTCGTCAAACTGACCATCAACTCAGTTAGGCAGACGCCCTGACTGTTAAAACCCAGGCGTGTCTTCCAGAGCTCCCGGACAAGCCGGACAACACTGCGTCGCTGGCTCATCGTTGCCCCACAAATACAGGGTTCGCCCGCAGGGTCGCGACCCGTACTTCTTTCTGGCCTCCTGGTCCCACGTATGAAGCCGCCGCACGGATCGCGACCATACCGACTGCGCTGAGTGGGCCAAGGCGATCTGCTTCGACGCTCCAGACCAGCGTCACCCCATCACGTTCCTGGCTGGCTGTGTAGATTCCGTCGCCGGCCATCAGGTCGCTCGCTTGGCCATCGTCCTTCATGATGATCTCCGGGACGTCGTCGTGATCGAGGTCATCCTCAAGGAGGGCCTGCCAGCGAACGGACCGTTTCACTTCCAACCTCGCCTGGGCAAGCGCCAGTGCTTTGGTGCTGAGACTGCCTTGTTGGACGTGCCGAGACGAGAGCTCCACCGCACCCATCGCCCCCATCAATGCCACGCCAGAAATCACCATCGCCACCATGACCTCAATCAGACTGAACCCTGTGTCGTTGGAATTCCGGCTCATAGAATGGATACCCGCCCAGTCATGCTCACAGTCAGCTTCTGAATCTGTCCCTCTTTGCTGCGAAGTTGAATCGTCGTCGCCGTTGCGGAGCGCCCGCTGGGATGGAACAGGATTTCAGGCCCTGCGCTTGGTTCATCGATGACGATACCTTTGTCGCCATACCGATAGATGCGGCTCATCGTTGAACCATTGACGAAATGCGCCGTCATCACCTGCTGTTCAAAATCGAAGACGATGCGAACCCGATCCCGATGGGTGATGGCCAATTGTCTCGCCAGCCGAAGCTCTGACGCGATCTCCTCTGTGGCACACCGGGCCTGCGCGCGCGAGTTGAGTGACAAAAAGTTGGGAACGGCCATGACCGCAACGATCCCGACAATCGCCACGACCACCATCAGTTCCATGAGAGTCTTTCCTTCCTGCTTCATGAGTCCTCCCCGTTGCTTGAATGCTGACCGCCTCTGAATGAGCTACTTCTCAAGAGTCGTGCCGCTCTTGAGCCGCACTCAGCTTGAGAGGATCAGCCGTTGGAAGAACTATCAACGACGAGGCGAACTGCTTGAATCAGCGAGGCAACTATGACGAGAGGCCAATGTTCAGGAGAAACGATGTTGCATGAACAGTGCGGAGTTCAGAGGAAGTGCGGCTGTGCCTCCTGAGATACAATCCCTTTCAGAAGAGATACAGCGAGAAGGGAAAGAAACCGAGCCTGTCACAGC
>JAHFES010000002.1:49735-50518 GCA_023248355.1 Nitrospiraceae bacterium | reverse complement strand
TACCCGGCCAGCAGCCCTAGATACCAGTCGAGGATCGACTGCCCGAAGAACAGCGCGACCAGGGCCCCGCAGACAAGGAAAGGCCCGAAGGGGATATAGTCCTCTCGCTTGATCACCCGTACAGCAATGAGGGTGATCCCGACGACCGAACCCAAAAAAGATCCCACCATAATCGTCATCAGCGCGGGCTTCCAGCCGAGAAAGGCCCCAATCATCGCGAGGAGTTTAATATCGCCTCCACCCATCCCTTCTTTCCCGAAGAGATAGGGACTCGCCCACGCGAGGAGCCACAAGATCCCACCACCAACAAGGAGCCCGATCAGACCATTCACGAACCCCAGCGGGAGGATGGTGGAGGCGCTGATCAACCCCACGGCAATGCCAGGGAAGGTAATAATGTTGGGAATAATCTTGTGGGAAAGGTCCGTACCGGCAACGACGAGCAGTGCCGAATAGAGCAGCCCGTAGACGACCGCAGGCCAGCCAGCCCCAAAGAACCAAAGCAACCCCACATAACCGATGGCGTTCAGAGCTTCCACCACCGGATAGCGGACGGGAATGCGCACAGCACAATGCCGGCAGCGGCCTGCCAGGAAGAGATAGCTCACGAGCGGAATGTTGTCATACCAGGCAATCGGGTGAGAACACACTGGACAGTGCGAGCCAGGCCAGGCAACCGATTCGTGCCGCGGCAGACGGTACATGCAGACGTTCAGAAAGCTGCCGATGAGGGCGCCAAAGAGACCGACGATCAGGTACAGTGACAGCATAGCGCGGATTTAA
>JAHFES010000002.1:0-49713 GCA_023248355.1 Nitrospiraceae bacterium | reverse complement strand
CCTTCATCTCTTCAACCTGGCCCCCAAATAGTTTATTTGCCTTACTCAGTAACCCTACTAGGGCCGAAATGCTTCCATTTACATTCTCTAGCGATTATCCCTATAATTCGCCGATTTTTGCAGGGTGGGCTCGAGCACGATTGAGCCCCAGTATACCTGAATCAACCGTTTATCAAAGGAGAACTGATCATCATGGCCAAAGCCGTTACGAAGCCACGAGTTCGGAAGTCTCTCGCAGATCTTGAGCCCCCTCCACGCACGAAGCGGCCAGAATCATTAACCTCGCGCGAGCAGGAGATTCTTGAATTGATTTGGGCCGGCTTTAAAAACAAGGAAATCGGCACACGACTCAAGATCAGCGTGAAGACCGTCGAAGCCCACCGCGCCAACATGATGAAGAAGATGCGCGTGTCGAATACCGCTCAACTGCTGAAGACAGCCATCCAGGGCGGCATGCTCAAGATCCGCTAGGGCGGACCTTCTGCTGACCAGAAAGACCCCGCTGACGGACTGCCTCGAACAACGTCACCGCGGCAGAGGCAGAGACATTCAGCGACTGAACGTGGCCCTTCATGGGAATGCGAATCCGTTCATCGCAATGCTGGAGCACCCCCGAGCGAATCCCCGTTCCCTCTCCTCCAAAGACCAGCCCAACAGGACCGCGTAGATCCACCTCGGTGAACAGCTTCGTCGCCGTCGGTTCCAGCCCATAGATCCAGACCCCTGCCTCCTTGAGTGTGTCAAGGAGTCGGGTCGTATTCGTCACTCGCGCCACTGGGATATGATCGATCGCTCCCGCGGAAACTTTCGCGACGACTGAGGTGAGTCCGGCCGCCCGCCGTTCCGGGATAAACACCCCATGCACCCCCGCGCCTTCCGCCGTTCGCAGCACCGCGCCAAGGTTGTGCGGATCTTCCACTCCATCAAGAATGACCAGCAGCGGCGGTTCGTTCAGCTGTGCAGCTCGCGCAAGAATGGACTCTTCAGTCTGGTAGGCTTTCGCTGCGGCAAAAGCCACAATACCCTGGTGTCTGCCGCCAGGAGCCAATCGGTCGAGCGACGCGAGCGGCTGAACATGAATCGGCACATGAAGCGAGCGTGCCAAGTGCACCAGGTCCGAGAACTGTTTATCGGTCCTGATCACAATGATCCGCTGCAACGGCCTAGTCCCGGCCTTCAGCGCTTCCCGCACCGCATGGAGTCCATAAAGGATCTCCTGCGTATTATCGCTTCCATCGGCTGGTGCCATCGGGCTTGTCCTCGATGATGATCCCGTGCGAAGCGAGTGACTTCCGAATTTCGTCTGCTCGCTTAAAATCTTTCCGAGAGCGTGCTTCATTTCGTTCTTGCAACATTCTCTCAATGTCGGCATCAGCCAACACAGATTTCACCGTTATGGGCATAGCTGTGTCGGTTTCTGTGGCCGGACCGATCGGGACAACAAATGGGCCAAACTGCCACTTGTCCAATTGAAACAACCCCAGGCAGTTGCCAAGCGAACGAAATTCTCCCCTCGCCACCTTGCGTGCCTCCGTTGAAAGGCCGCAATCGAGTAGTTTATTCACGTCGCTTCGCAATCCCTGCAACGCTGCAATGGCTACCGGCGTGTTGAAATCATCGTCCATTGCGCCTCGGAACGAAACCCTACAACGCTCAATCGCCTGACTCAGTCCTTCATCTCCCGATGCGTTCCCATCAGACTCGGCCAGGCGTGCGAAGAGATCGTAGAACCCGTTCACCGCATTCTTGGCTTCCTTCAAGCTTTGATCGGAAAAATCCAATGGGCCTCGGTACTGCGTCGCCAGCAAGAAGTACCGCAACATTTCTCCGGTTTCCGCTTCCGACCATTCAGACTTCTCGAAGATCTCCCGAATCGTAAAGAAATTCCCCAGGGACTTGGACATCTTCTCCTGGTTGATCTGCACGAATCCGTTGTGTATCCAGTAGCGCGCAAATTCCTTCCCCGTTGCACCGCAGGATTGGGCGATCTCGTTTTCATGGTGCGGGAAAATCAGGTCCATCCCTCCGCCATGGATATCGAAGGTCTCTCCGAGATGGCGGATCGACATCGCCGAACACTCAATGTGCCACCCCGGTCGACCAGGACCCCAAGGGCTGTCCCACGCCGGCTCGCCAGGCTTGCTGCTTTTCCACAGCGCAAAATCCATCGGGTGACGTTTCCGCTCGTCCACCTCGACCCGTGCCCCCGCCTGCAGATCGTCCAAGCGCCGCTTGGACAGCCGACCGTAGTCGGAATACTTGGCCACCTCAAAATACACATCTCCATTCACGTGGTAGGCCAGCCCTTTGCTGATCAAGGTTTCGGTCAAGCGAACGATGTCGGCCATGTGCTCTGTCGCTTTGGGTTCGATCGACGCTGGCCGCACGCCCAATCGTCCCATGTCCTCGTGATAGGCCTGAATGTATTTCACGGTGATCTGGTCGCAGCTCACGCCTTGTTCATTCGCCCGCTTGATGATTTTGTCATCGACGTCGGTGAAGTTCTTGGCGAACTCGACGCGATAACCGGAATATTCGAGATACCGCCGGATCATGTCGAAGACGAGTGCGCTCCGCGCATGCCCTATATGGCAATAGTCATAGACCGTCACGCCGCACACATACATGCGTACAGTCTTGGGCACGAGCGGTTCAAACGGTTCCTTCTTTCCACTCAGCGTATTGTAAATCTTGAGCATGAGGACGACCCTATTGGAGCGTGGAGCGACGCTTCGGCCAATGAGACCAGACAAAGAATGCCATGATCACCGCGAGCGCCAGGCCAATCACAATATCAAACCCATGGAAATATTCCCGCAGATCTTCCCAGCGCTCGCCCATCTTCACCCCAACATAGGCGAGAAGATAGCACCAGGGCAACGCGCCGAGAAACGTAAAGAGCACGAAGCGCGGGAAATTCATCCGCGCAATCCCCGCCGGCAAGGAGATGAACGTCCGCACCACCGGCAGCATACGGCTGAAGAACACCGCGGCTTCGCCATACTTCTGAAACCAGCGATCGGCGAGGTCGAGATCTCGATGGGAGACCAAGACATACCGCCCATAGCGCTCCACAAAGGGACGACCGCCCCAAATCCCCATGTAATAGGCCGCAATGGAACCAACCACATTGCCCACGGCGCCGGCCAAGGTCACTCCGAGCATGGTGAATTGTCCCGTCGTCACCAAGTAGCCGGAGAAGGGCATGATGATTTCGCTCGGGAGCGGAATGCAGGCGCTCTCGATGGCCATGGTCAAGAGGATGCCGGCATAGCCGAACTTCGAAATGCAGGCGATGACGAATCGGCTGAGTTCGCCGATGATTGCTTCAATGAGCCCACTGATCACGAATCAGCTCCTCTGCCGGCCTGACGCTTGGCCCGACATTTCACACCAACCGCGTCACGCTGGATCATGGGTTCCCACGCACGAAACTGATCCAGCACGGCATGGTTCGTGGTATCGAGATGAATCGGCGTAATGGACACCAGCCCGGCTTCAATCGCTTCATGGTCTGCGTCCTTGCTGCGACTCCATGACACTCGCTTCCCGGCAATCCAGTAATACTTGCGGCCATGGGGGTCGAGCTTCTCGATAATCGGGTTGTGAAAACGCCGACGACTGAGGCACGTAATTCGCACACCTTTGATCGCGCGCTGCGGCCGATCCGGAATGTTGACGTTCAAGAGCGTTTCTTCGGGTAGGCCCTGATCGAGGACGAGCCGGACGACCCGTGCGGCATAGGTCGCTCCGACGGCAAAGCGAAAGGACTCCTGTCCTTCCTGCGACACCGCCACCGACGGCACCCCGAGAATCGTTCCCTCCATCGCCGCCGACACCGTCCCCGAGTACAGCACGTCATCACCAAGATTGACGCCCTTGTTGATTCCGGACACCACGATGGCGGGAGGTTTGGGCATGACCTTGAGCAGCGCCAGGTTCACGCAATCGACTGGAGTCCCGTTCACTGAAAACGTGCGCGGCGCAAGACGATGAAGCCGCAAAGGTTTGTGGAGGGTCACCGCATGAGCCACGGCTGTCCGCTCGCGATCCGGAGCGACGATCCACACTTCGCCAATGGCAGACAGCGCGTGAGCAAGGGCCGCGAGCCCTGGCGACTGAACCCCGTCATCATTAGTCACCAGAATACGCATCACGCGCTTGTCACAAAAAAAGCTGCGCAAGGCAGCTTTCTCTTCAAGGACCGTGAACTGAGTGCTGAAAACCGAGAGCTGTGCGTCATTGGCTTCTCAGCGCTCAGCACTCAAATCTCAGCACTGTTTGATTGGTCGGGGCGGCGGGATTTGAACCCACGACCACTCGCACCCCAAGCGAGTACGCTACCGGTCTGCGCTACGCCCCGACATGTTCTTAATTCCCGAGGTATGTCCATTGTCACTTGGCAGGTCATGGAAAGGCAATGGGTAAGGAGTGCTCTCTTTAATATGAATGCGATTCGATAATTTTCAAAATGGCTTGCAAGTCACCCCGAAGCTTCTTCGCCATTTCTTTCGGACGCAACGGCTTCGATGCAGCCCGTCCTCGTCTGAGCCAATACCGCTTGACCCCTTCCAGCGTATGCCCCTCTTCATAGAGCATGCGCTTGATTTCGAGTACCGTTTCAATGTCTCGTTGAATGTAGAGCCGCTGATTCCCTCGGCTTTTCTTAGGATTGAGAAAACTAAACTCGGATTCCCAGAAACGGAGCACGTAGGCGGGCAGTTTTGTCAGTTGACTGACTTCCCCGATTTTATAAAAAACCTTGCTCCCCAGCCTGGGTTCAATTCCCATGACCGGCCCTCACGGTGCGGTCGATGATGTGGGTAAAGCAGTCTTACGAATTGACGTACTTCTTGAACACTTGGCTTGGCCGGAACGTGACGACTCGACGGGGGGTAATCCCAATTTCTTCTCCAGTCCGAGGATTCCGACCTTTACGAGCACCCTTGCTGCGCACGACAAAATTTCCAAACCCCGCAATCTTGACCGATTCTCCCTTCTGCAACACGGACTTCAGAAGATTGAGCACAAGCTCGACGATATCTGCTGCCTCATTTTTTGAAATGCCGACCTGCTTGAAAATTTCGTTTGCGATATCAGCCTTCCTCATGCCATCTCCCTACGCGACCACTGCAGATCACCGCTCTCTGTTCCTGGACCTCTGTCCCTACGCGGCGTAGTTTTGCTTAAGTTACGTGAGGTTATGAAGTCTGTCAAGAATAAACTTGGCTATGTGAAGGGATGGGCGGCTATTCCTTCGCGAGCAGCTTATATTCAATACTATCTGCCAGGGCCTGCCAGGTCGCTTCGATGATATTCTCTGACACGCCGACCGTGCCCCACTTGTCTTTATGATCTCCTGATTCGATCAAGACCCGAACCTTGGATTCGGTCCCTTTATTTGCCGCCAGCACACGCACCTTGTAGTCGAGCAGCTTGACTTCCCTGAGCTGAGGATAGAACTTTTCCAATGACTTACGCAGTGCATGGTCGAGCGCATTCACTGGTCCCGCCCCGACCGCAGCCGTATGTTCTACGACCCCGCCGACCTTGACCATCACGGTCGCCTCGGAAAGGGGAGCCCCGTCCTCCTGTTTCTTTTCCACAATCACGCGGAACCCCAGCAGTTGGAATGCGGGCTTGTGAGTCCCCATGGCCTTCCGCATCAGCAATTCAAACGAGCCCTCGGCCCCTTCAAATTGATACCCCTGACTTTCTCGTTCTTTCAGGGTATCGACCAGCTCCTGGACCTTCGCGTGGTCCTTCGACAGCTTGATGCCATAGGCCTCCAGCTTATCCAGGAGACCGCTTCGACCTGCGTAGTCGGAGACCAACACCCGCTGTCGATTGCCGACCCGCGCCGGATCGACATGTTCATAGGTCGCCGAGTTCTTCAGGACCGCGTGGATGTGGATCCCGCCTTTGTGCGCAAAGGCCGCATCGCCGACATAGGGTTGATGCTTGTTCGGCATCAGGTTCGCGATTTCAGTGACAAAACTAGAGACATCTTTCAGATGACTTAAGCGATCACCGAGCGCCGGCCGCTTCATCTTCAGTTCGAGATTCGGGAGAATCGAACAGAGGTTGGCATTCCCGCACCGTTCCCCAATCCCATTGATCGTCCCTTGAACCTGCACAATCCCGGTCTCAATCGCGACGAGGGAGTTGGCCACGGCCATTTCGCAATCGTTATGGGCATGGATTCCCAGCGGCACGGGACATTCTCGCTGAACAATTTCACACATCTTCCTGATTTCCCAGGGCATAGTCCCGCCGTTGGTATCACAGAGAATCACCCGTTCGGCGCCGGCCTCGACCGCTTTTCGGACCGTGTTGAGCGCGTAGTCTGGATTCGTCTTAAAGCCGTCGAAAAAATGCTCAGCATCGTAGAACACCCGGCGTCCTTTGCTGTGCAGATAGGCCACCGAATCCCCGATCAGTTCGAGATTCTTCGCCAGCGAGATGCCGAGGGCATCCGTGACATGCAGCGACCACGTTTTCCCGAAAATCGTGATGGTCTTGGTTTCTGCGCCGAGCAAGGCCTGGAGATTGGGATCTTTTCGAACGGAGTTGCTGGCCTTCCGCGTCGACCCGAAGGCGATGACGGTGGCATGCTTCAGCGGAATGGTCTTGATCATCCGGAAAAATTCAATGTCCTTCGGATTCGCCCCGGGCCAGCCGCCTTCGATAAAATGGACTCCCAGCTCATCCAGCTTTTGCGCGACGCGGACCTTATCCTCCGCCGAGAAGCTGACATCTTCCGCCTGCGCGCCATCACGCAGCGTGGTGTCATAGATCTCCAGTGCAGCTGCACGATCGACAGGCAAGCGCAGTTCAGGAAACGTGCTCCGCTCCTGAGACGCAAGGGAAGAACGAGATGGTGAGGGTTTCCGAGCCATGGAAAGAGAGGGTACCAGGTAAACGGCTGATCTGTCGAGACTCGTTGCGCGTGCGCTTAGGACCCGCTCTGGGAAGCCGCCGGCTGAGCCTGGTCGAGGCCAAAGGCCGCATGGAGGGCGCGCATCGCCAGCTCAAGATACTTTTCATCGATGACGCAGGAGATTTTGATCTCCGAGGTGCTGATCATCATGATGTTGATCCCCTCACGAGAGAGGACCTCGAACGTTTTCGCCGCCACACCCGAGTGGGAACGCATTCCCACCCCGATGAGCGAGACCTTCGCAATCGCTTCGGTGACCGACACCGACTTGGCCTCAATGTCTTTCGCCACGGCTTGAATGATCGGTATGGCCTGTTTGAGGTCGGCACGGGGCACCGTGAAGGAAAGATCCGTCAACGCCGCTTGGCTCATGTTCTGAATGATCATGTCGACATTGATGTTCGCCTGAGCCACCGGACCAAAAATGCGTGCCGCAATCCCCGGCTTGTCCGGCACTCCGACAATCGTGATCTTCGCTTGATTGCGGTCTCCGGTGACCCCGGCCACCGCCACCGCTTCCATATCGGCATCTTCCTTCGTCACGAGGGTCCCCTTTCCTTCCTTGAAGCTCGAATTCACCTCCACCGGCACGTTGAACTTGGCCGCAAACTCGACCGACCTGGCTTGGAGGACCTTGGCCCCGAGACTCGCCATTTCGAGCATCTCTTCGTAGGCAATCTTATCGATCCGTTTTGCCGCAGGCACAATATTGGGATCGGCCGTATACACGCCGTCGACATCGGTGAAGATGATACAGCGATCTGCCTTCAAGGCCGCCGCGAGCGCAACAGCCGAGAGGTCGGACCCGCCACGACCGAGCGTAGTCACATCCGATTGCTCATTGATTCCCTGAAAGCCCGCCACGACCGGAATGACGCCCTGTGCAAGCGCCTCGCGAATGCGATCCGCCGTGACGCGCGCAATGCGGGCTTTGGTATGCGCGCTATCGGTAATGATGCCGCCCTGTCGGCCTGTAAATGACCGGGCGTTGATCCCTCGCCCGCGCAACGCCATCGCCAAAAGAGCGATCGTTACCCGCTCCCCAGTTGAGAGCAGCATATCCATCTCGCGCTCATCCGGTGTGGGCGTGGCCTCATGGGCCAACTTGATGAGCCGATCCGTTTCGCCGCTCATCGCGGAGAGGACCACGACGACCTGATGCCCGTCGCGCTGCGTCTGCGCCACTCGATCGGCGACGCGATGGATCCGCTCAATGGTCCCGACCGAGGTCCCGCCATATTTCTGAACGATCAATGCCACGGACGTCAGCCCTTTGCAAAGAACTTATGCATAAACTTGGTCGCATCACGAGCGGGCCGGTTCGCGGCTTGAGCGTCAGACTCCGTAAAGCGACGACCGGCGGGCACTGAGCCCTTTCCGCCGCCTTCTCCGAACGCATAGAAGGCATGACCCAGTGCCTCTTCACCTTGGTCACAGACTACCAGAAATCGATAGGGCCCTTGTTTGGCGAGTCCTTCAAGCAGCGGGCCAACGAGATCACGATCGAACTCTTCAATGCCGCGGACCTTCGCCTTGATATCGGTGCCGTGAACGACCTCGTCCGTCAATCCGGCATGGACATAGACAAAATCCTTCTTGGCAAATTCCTCAAGCGCGACTGCCGCCTTCGCTCGAAGATGGCCTCCCGCAAGGCGCTCAGGATCCGCCGCATCGAGACCGGCGCAGATCCCCACGCCTCGGTGCACATCACTGGTGGCCACGACCGCCCCCGTCACGCGATACTTCTCCGTCAAACTTGGCCATAGGACGGCGCGCCCCTCTCCCCACAGCCAGACACAGTTCGCCGGCTTCTTGCCGGCGGCCACGCGTTCATCGTTGACGGGATGGCCGCGCAGAATGAAATGCGAGGCATCCATCAGCGTCCGAAGAATATCCGCGCCGTCACCAATGGGCAAGGCGTCGGCAATGGAGCGGCCGAGCAGGGTCTGCGGATCGACGCAGACGGCTCGAGCTATTCCACCCACCCAGACCATGAGATGGCGATGACCCGCCCCAGGGTAGAACTGGATCGTTTCGGAACCGAGCTGCTCATTGATCGCCTCGATCAATTCACGCGCCTCCTCGGTTTCGATCAAGCCCGCCGTCGCATCGTCCATGAGCACATGCGGACCGAGCTTCTTAATCTCGCCGCCGCCCTTCCCACCGTCCGGCTTCAAGGTCACCAAGGTGCAGCGATACACCGCATCGTGTTCTGTGGCAGACACACCCAAGCTCGCCGCTTCAAGCGGCCCGGGGCCTTGATAATATTTCTTCGGGTCGTATCCGAGAATCGCCGCCCCGCTCAGCCCACCGCCAGGACGAACACCGTCGGCAGGAAAGACGAGCTGACCGAGTTCTCCACTCTGCGCCAGACGATCAAGATGGGGGGTTGCAGAGGCTTGTAGCGGTGTCCGTCCGCCCAGTTCGTGCTGGGGATGGTCGGCCAGCCCGCCGGCATGCACAATCACATATTTCATGAGATCCACATGCCTCTCACGCCTTCAACAGACGGGCAACATCCTCGTGCGTTGCCTTGACGGTCAGAGGTTGTTTCGAGACGCTGATCGCTGTGTCGGCATCTTTCAAGCCATGCCCCGTTAACGTGCATACGACCGTCTCTCCTTCTCGCAAGACTCCTGCGCGCTGTAACTTCGCCACCCCCGCAACCGACGCGGCGGACGCCGGCTCGCAAAACACGCCCTCGGTCGCCGCCACCGTCGCATAGGCCTGAAGGATTTCTTCATCCGTGACCATATCGATCGCTCCGGAAGACTCCTCGACGGCGTTCAAGGCCGATGCCCAGCTGGCTGGATTGCCGATGCGAATGGCCGTGGCGATGGTTTGCGGTTCCTCGACGATCCGGCCCAGGACGATCGGCGCCGCGCCAGCCGCCTGAAACCCCATCATGCGAGGCAGCTTCGTCGTCTGATTCGCGGCACGATATTCTCGATAGCCTTTCCAGTAGGCCGTAATATTCCCTGCGTTGCCGACCGGAAGCACGTGGAGACTCGGCGCGTCACCGAGTTGATCGCACACCTCGAACGCTGCCGTCTTCTGGCCTTCAATCCGGAAGGGATTCAGCGAATTGACCAACTCAATGTGATGCGCAACCGAGAGATCCTTAACGAGCGTGAGGGCTTGATCGAAGTTTCCTTCAATTTGAATCACGGTGGCTTGATGCATCATCGCTTGAGAGAGCTTGCCCATCGCAATCTTGCCGGCAGGGATCAGGACATAGACGGAGAGCCCCGCGCGCGCGCCATAGGCGGCGGCAGAAGCGGACGTATTCCCGGTCGACGCACACATCACCGCGCGCGCGCCATTCTCTACCGCTTTCGAGATCGCCAACGTCATACCGCGATCTTTGAACGACCCGGTTGGGTTCACGCCCTCGAACTTGAGATACAGCTCAATGCCCGGAGCGATCGCCTGGGCCAGTCGCGCCGCACGAATGAGCGGGGTATTGCCCTCGCCTAAGCTGATGATCGGAGTCTTCTCCGACACAGGAAGAAACTTGCGATACTCGTCGATGATGCCGCGCCAGCGATTCATCTGATCACTCGTCCTTGCCTTCGACCCGAATGAGCATGGCAGGTTCGGAGACAAATGCTTTGCGGTTGATTTCGCGGAGCGCCGCTTGCACATCGCGCTCCTTCGCCATATGCGTCTTGATGACCACCGGCACCGTTTGCCCTTCCCGACGACCCTGCTGCAACATCGACGAAATGCTGATCCCGCAGCGACCAAGTTCGCCGGCAATTTGCGCCAACACACCGGGGCGGTCCACCACGGTGAACCGCAAATAATAGAGCGAGCTGATTTCGTCCATCGGCTTCATCCGGAGCGGCCGCCGCTGATCCTGTTGGAACGAAGCCGCGGGCACCCGTCCCACCGCACCTTTGAGCAGATTGCGACCGATGGCGATCACATCGCTCACCACCGCACTCCCGGTCGGCATCGATCCAGCCCCTCGACCATACAACACCACATCGCCGACCGCATCACCGACCAGTTGAATCGCGTTGTACACTCCTTCAACCTGCGCAATCGGCGACACCGACGGCAGCATGGTGGGATGCACCCGGGCTTCCACTTCGCCATCCACGAGCTTCGCGATAGCCAGAAGCTTGATCGTGAATCCAAACTCCTTCGCGTAGGCAATATCCGTCGGGGTGATGTGTGTGATCCCCTCGGTGTAGATATCTTTGAAATTTACCGGCGTGCCGTACGCCAGACTGACGAGGATAGCGAGTTTGTGCGCCGAATCGACTCCTGCCACATCGAAGGTCGGATCCGCCTCCGCATAGCCGGCTTGCTGCGCATCCTTGAGCACGGACTCAAAACTGTGGCCCTCGTGAGTCATCCTCGACAGAATATAATTGGAGGTCCCATTGATAATGCCGTAGATGGATTGGATGGTATTGCCCGCCAGCCCCTCCGTCAGCGCACGAATCACAGGAATCCCGCCGCCCACACTGGCCTCAAACCCCAGATCGACACCTTTTCGAGCTGCCGCGTCGAAAATTTCTTCGCCGTGGAGCGCCAACAACGCTTTATTAGCTGTGACGACGTGCTTGCCGGCGGCGATCGCTTCCAAGATCACTCGCTTGGCGGTGTCGTACCCGCCGATGAGCTCGATGACAATGTCAATGGCAGGATCGTTGAGCACTAGTTTCGCATCGGTGGTCAACAGGCCGGGAGGCAGGATAATGCCCCGATCTCTCGTAATGTCGAGATCCGCGATGCGGACCAGCTCGACCGGCACACCGACTCGGCGTCGAATGAGCGTGGCATTGTCGAGCAGGACCTTGGCCACACCCGTCCCCACTGTGCCGAACCCGATCATGCCTACTCCAATGCGCGACTTCATTCCTCGGCTCCGTCGAGCTTGAGCGTTTTGCGAATCCCTCTCACCGCCTGACGTGTGCGGTGCTCATTTTCCACTAGGCCGAAGCGCACATATTCATCGCCGCCTTCGCCAAACCCGATTCCGGGAGAGACCGCCACCCGTGCTTCTTTGAGCAGCAATTTTGAAAACTCCAACGATCCCATCTGGCGATAGGGGAGCGGAATCCTGGCCCACACAAACATCGTCGCCAGCGGCTTCGTCACCTGCCACCCAATCCGGTTCAATCCACCCACCAGGACATCGCGCCGTTTCTGATAGCGCAACACCGTGTCCTTGACACAGTCCTGCGGCCCGTTCAGTGCAATCACACTTGCGATTTGAATGGGTTGAAAAATGCCGTAGTCGAGGTAACTCTTGATTTTGGCCAGCGCCCCGACCACCTCACGGTTGCCCACGCAGAAGCCCACGCGCCAACCCGGCATGTTGTAGGCCTTGGAGAGGGTATAGAACTCCACCCCAATGTCCTTGGCCCCAGGGACTTGAAGAAAGCTCGGCGCTTTGTAGCCATCGAACACGATATCGGCATAGGCCAAATCATGAATGACGATGACGCTGTGCTCTTTGGCAAAGGCCACGATCTTTTTGAAGAAGTCGAGATTGACCACGGCCGTGGTCGGGTTATGCGGGAAATTGATGACGAGAATCTTCGGCCGCGGGAATGTCTGGCGATAGACTCGCGTCAGATCTTCAAAAAAATCGCTATCCTGGCGCAGCTCGATTCCACGGACCTCTCCACCCGCAATGATGAAACTGTACATATGGATCGGATAGGTCGGCGTCGGAGTCAGCACCACATCGCCAGGACCAATCATCGCCAAGGCAAGATGGGCCAGCCCTTCCTTGGACCCAATGGTGACAATGGCTTCCGTTTCAGGATCCAAATCGACATTGTAATTTCGCTTGTACCATCCACAAATCGCATGCCGTAATTTGGTGATGCCGCGCGAGGCGGAGTAGCGATGGTTCTTCCCCTTGCGGGCCGCTTCGATCATCTTCTCGACGATGTGCGGCGGTGTCGGCTGATCGGGGTTGCCCATGCCGAAGTCGATAATGTCTTCGCCTCGTTGCCGAGCCTCAAGTTTCAGAGACTGCACTTGTGCGAAGACATACGGAGGGAGTCGCTTGATTCGATAAAACCCGTCGCCCAGCCCCATGAATTTCCTTTATCTTTTTTGGTGACTTCCAGTCCTGACCCACTTGTCCGAGGGTCAGGGATCTTGAGAAGCGCCTATTCTAATGGAGGGCTCCGGTCGAGTCAATTTACCTCGTGATTCTGTGGGGTTCCGAATTCTTCTCCCTGCAGGACAGCCGTACCCGATTCGAACCAAACCCGACGAGTCTGTTCTTGCCCCCCATCGCTCCTTTCTGCTACTAATATCTCGCGTTACCACCTCGCGTAATTGTTCCGCTCTTCCTGGTACCCGACAGGCCGGATGGAGGATGCATGGCCCGGCTGGGCGTCAACATCGATCACGTCGCAACGTTAAGGCAAGCGCGAGGGGGAACCGACCCTGATCCGCTGGCTGCAGCCGTCCTCGCTGAACTCGCCGGAGCCGACGGGCTCGTCGTCCACTTGCGAGAAGACCGACGGCATATCCAAGACCGAGACCTGCAGCTCTTGCGCGAGATCGTCCGCACGAAGCTCGATCTCGAGATGGCGGCAGACGACGCCATGGCGAAGATCGCCCTCACGGTAAAGCCAGACCTGGTGACATTAGTCCCTGAAAAACGGCAGGAACTGACCACCGAAGGGGGGTTGGACGTTGCGGGACAGCGCGATCGGATTCAGGGGATCATCGAACTCCTGCATGAAGGCGGCATTCCCGTCAGCGTATTTGTCGAACCCGATCTCAATCAGATCAAAGCCGCTCACAAGATTTCGGCGGATTTCGTGGAGCTGCACACCGGCCGCTATGCGAACGCGACACGCTCCAAAGAAGCCGACGCCGAATTTGAAGCGATCACGCAGGCCGCCAAGCTGGCCTACAAGCTAGGCATCGGGGTGAACGCCGGCCATGGATTGAATTATCGGAATGTGAAGCGCCTGACCCATATCCCTGAAATTGTCGAATACAACATCGGGCACAGTATCATTGCGCGGGCTGTCCTCGTCGGCCTTGAACAAGCCGTCAAAGAGATGAAAGCCTTACTCGGCTAGCCCGGACGCCATCGACTCACTGGCGTCTGCCGGATGATCATGCGCACGGCGACCATGACATGACGCCATCCGCCCCCCTCCAATACCTGGCTGTTCCAGCAAACCCGCGTCATTTAATGCATCACCCCAACCGAAACGTAGATTCATGATGACACCGATCGTCACCGGCGCACAGATGCAGGAGCTCGATCGTCGAACGATCACCGAGGCTCGCATTTCAGGAACGACGCTGATGGAGCGAGCCGGCGCCGGTGTAGTGGCATGCATCGAGCAGACGATGGGAACTCCGCGTGGGAAGATCGTCACAATCCTCTGCGGCAAAGGCAACAATGGAGGCGATGGGTTTGTCGTGGCCCGACTGCTCCATCGTCGCCGGGCGAAAGTCCGGGTCCTCGCCATGGCCACGGTCTCTGAGTTGAGCCGCGATGCCGCGACCATGTACCGACAATTCGTTCGCGTCGCGGGCAAGTCGGCTGTGCGTCCCTATGTCTCCAAAAACAAAACGCAGGCGCTCTTACGAGCGAGCGACATCCTCGTTGACGCCCTGCTTGGAACAGGCCTCTCCTCCGAAGTGACAGGACGCTATCGCGAAACCATCGACGCCATCAACGAAGCAGGCCGTCCGGTGGTGGCCGTCGATCTCCCGTCGGGCCTGCACGCCGACACTGGAGCCATACTCGGCCGAGCCGTACGGGCCACGCGCACGGTGTCATTCGGGCTCCCGAAGTTGGGGCTGTATCAGAACCAGGGGATTGACCTCGCAGGCCTCGTGTCCATCGTCGACATCGGCATTCCTCAGGCTTACATCGATGCCGTGGAGAGCCACACAACCTTGATCACGGATTCGTTCGTGCGAACTGCTTTACCCATACGTCGGCTGGCGAGTCACAAAGGCACGTTTGGCCATGCCGGAATCATCGCCGGCTCCGTCGGCAAGACCGGTGCGGCCGCCATGGCCGCGAAAGCGGCCCTTCGAGTCGGCGCAGGCCTGGTCACCGTCGCTATCCCATCCAGCATGAACGACGTGCTGGAAGCGAAACTCTTGGAAGCCATGACCGTCCCGATGCCGGAAACGAAAGCGCGGACCTTTTCGCGAACCGCCTTCGAGAGGCTGGCAGCCTTTATCTCCACCAGAACGGCCATCGCACTCGGCCCTGGATTATCGACACATCCGGAAACCGTCGAACTGGTGCAGGCATTGGTGAAACAGCTTGATCGGCCAGCCGTCCTCGATGCCGATGCCCTGAATGCGCTGGCCGGACGCGCCTCACTCCTGACCGAATGCAAGACGCCGCCGATCCTCACGCCGCATCCTGGCGAAATGGCTCGACTGGAAATTGATGCGACGCCCCAGTCCGTCAACGCCGATCGGATCGGGACCGCGACTCGGTTTGCACGAGAACGCGGCGTGTTCGTGGTCTTGAAAGGCGCCAGGACCGTGATCGCGCGACCAGACGGCGCAGTGGCGATCTGTCCAACCGGCAACCCAGGCATGGCGACGGCGGGAACCGGCGATGTCTTGACCGGCATGATCGTGGGACTCTTGGCCCAAGGCCTGGCGTCATGGGAAGCCGCCTGTGTCGCCACGTATCTGCATGGCTATGCCGGCGACCTCGCCGCGGACAGAAACGGGCAAGCCGGGATGATCGCTGGAGACGTGATTGAGCAGATTCCTCATGCTCTCAAGAAACTCTATGAAGCCTAGCCAAGCCAGACTCAATGACTCGAAGGGCGATCAGGTGTCGCGGCGAACGAACGCCTCACCGATCGGTTCGCTCGAGCTTTCCCTCTCATCTCGTTCCGGGACGGAGTCCCTCGGAAAGGCCATTGGCTGCGCGCTCACAGGCGGGGAAGTGCTCGCCCTGATCGGGGAACTGGGAGCAGGCAAGACCGCTCTGGTCAGAGGGATTGCGTCCGGGCTCGGAGCCCCGCCGAACTCCGTCAGCAGTCCCACCTTTATGTTGATCCATAAATATCATGGCCGGCTTCCTCTGATTCATGCAGACCTCTATCGGCTGCATACCGATGCAGAAGTGGAGACCATCGGGTTGCCGGACTACTTCACGGGCCAAGCCGTCATCGCCATTGAGTGGGCCGACCGATTCCCCACCCTGCTCCCGAAGGATCGATTGGAGGTGCGCTTGACGCACCGGAGCCTGACCACGCGGAAGGTACAGCTGACGGCGCATGGACCGCAATCCCTCAGGCTCCTCGCTTACGTCAAACGGACCCAATGCTCATCCCGACGGTCGCGCCCATCGCGTCAGGCGAAACCAAGTATCCGAAGAAAGGCCCTGAAACGATGATTCGATTGATTCTCGTCGGCATTCTGTTGCTCCTCTCTTTGGCCTTTTTCCTCCAAAACCAGGAACAAGAAGTCACCCTCCGCTATTTCTTCGGATTGCTGGAAGCCTCGACACCCATTTATAAGCCCATTCTGACAGCCTTCGCCGTTGGTCTCCTGGTCTCAGGCATTTTGCTTTTCCCTCCGTGGGTGCGGAGCCGCATCGAATTGCGGCGGAAAACGAAAGCGCTTCAAGAAGCCGAGGTGGACCTCGAACGGCTCCGTCAGTCGATCGAGAAGATTTCAGGACGATCTTCCGCCTCTGCCCCGATGGAACCATCCAGGGACCTCGCCGATGAGTGACGCAGACGTCAGTCCTCTCATGCGCCAGTATCGGGATGTCAAGCGGGGCTATCCGCAGGCTATCCTGTTTTTTCGTGTCGGTGATTTCTATGAGATGTTCTACGAAGATGCGCGGGAAGCCTCTCGGCTCCTCTCCATCGCCCTCACATCCCGCGACAAGAACAGCCCTGCCCCTGTCCCCCTCTGCGGCGTTCCGTATCACGCAGCGACCAGCTACATTGCGAAGTTGCTCAAAGCCGGACGAACCGTGGCCCTCTGCGAGCAGGTCGAAGACCCCAAACTCGCCAAGGGGCTCGTGCGCCGTGAAGTCGTTCGTCTCTATACTCCCGGCACACTCGTCGATACAGAATTCCTCTCCCCGGTTGAATCAAACTATCTCGCTGCTCTCTCTATCCGCTCCGCATCAGCGCAACCACCGTTGATCGGACTGGCGGCGCTCGAAGTCTCCACAGGCGAGTTTTGGGTGACTGAGTTCCACGGCCCGCACGCTGTCTCTCAACTGCTTGATGAACTCACGCGACTGGAACCTCGAGAGCTCCTGTTTACAGCGGGAAGCGACCGTCAAACCATGGCCTGGCTCGACCAGATCAAGGGCACCCGTTTGTGCGAGCGCCCGGCCGCCTCATTTGACCAACAACAGGCCACGCTGGTGCTGCAGAACCAGTTTCACGTCCAAACACTTGACGCGTTCGGATGCCTAGGCCTGACGGCTGCCATTGGAGCAGCCGGTGCGGTCTTGCATTACTTCCGAGAAACCCAGCCGACCGCTTCGCTCGACCATATCCGACGGCTCAAGGCCCGCTGGGACAACGAGACGATGCACCTGGACAGCGTGACGATTCGAAACCTGGAACTCCTCAAGCCGATGGCCTTCGACACCGCTCAGGATTCACGATCAACAACCCTCTTGTCCGTTCTGGACCGAACCGTCACCGCCATGGGAACCCGACTGTTACGCCAGTGGGTGGTGAGACCCTTGATTCAGTGCAGCCACATCCGGGCTCGCCAGGACGCGGTAGGAGAACTGAAGGACCGCATGCAGGAACGTGTCGCCTTACGCGCCGCCTTGCGTGAGGTTCAGGATATCGCACGGCTCGGCAGTCGCATCGTCTTGGGACTCGCAGGTCCGCGTGAGCTTCTCGCGTTGAAACAGTCGCTCTCCACCCTGCCTGAGATTTTCACCCAACTCGTCCCCCTGCAGAATGCCTTGCTCGTGGAGGCGCGCACATCGTGGGACGACGGGCGCGATCTCTACGACCTGATCGAACAAGCAGTCCAGCCTGATGCACCGCTCTCCGTTCGAGACGGAAATATCATCCGTGAGGGTTACGACGCCAGAGTCGATGAACTGCGGAAGGCCAGCAAGGAAGGGAAAAGCTGGATCGCGGGACTCGAGAGCAAAGAGCGTGAGCGAACGGGCATCGAATCCTTAAAAGTACGGTACAACCACGTCTTCGGCTACTACATCGAAATTACCAAGACGAATCTTCCCCGCGTGCCGGCCGATTACATCCGTAAGCAAACGCTCGCGAACGCCGAGCGCTTCATGACACCCGAACTGAAAGAACTGGAAGAGCGCGTGACCGGGGCCGAGGTGAAGCTCCTGGCCCTTGAGCAAGACATTTTCACCCAGCTGCGTGAACGCTTGGCCAAAGAAACCCACCGACTTGAAGCCATGGCGAACACCCTCTCGCTGATCGATGTCTTGGCCGGGCTCGCCGAGACCGCTGCGCTCAACCAATACACCAGACCGACGGTCGATGAGAGCGGGACCATCACGATCCGCAACGGCCGCCATCCGGTGGTTGAGCGGCTTCGTGACGACATGACATTCGTGCCCAACGACACCCTGCTCGATCTCGATGCCAACCGACTCCTGATCCTCACTGGTCCCAATATGGCGGGCAAAAGCACCTACCTCAGACAAGTGGCGTTGATTGTCCTTCTGGCGCAAACCGGCAGTTTCGTTCCGGCAGCCGAGGCGCATATCGGATTGGTCGATCGGATTTTCACTCGTGTGGGGGCCTCAGATAATCTGGCCAGCGGCCAGAGTACGTTTATGGTGGAGATGGTGGAGACGGCCGGGATTCTCAATAGTGCCACCCAGCGCAGTCTCATTCTCCTAGATGAAATCGGACGCGGCACCAGCACCTACGACGGGCTCAGCATCGCCTGGGCAGTGGCGGAATATATTCATGACCGTACCCATCTAGGCGCGCGCACCCTGTTCGCGACGCACTATCATGAGATGACGCAGCTCGAACAACAACGGGAAGGCATCAGGAACTATCGGGTCGCGGTGCAGGAGCGAGAAGGCGAGGTCGTGTTTCTACGAAAGATCGTGGCGGGAGGAGCAGACAAAAGCTACGGAATTCATGTCGCCAAACTTGCGGGGCTTCCTGCTGCTGCGATCACCCGAGCACAAGAGGTCCTGGCTCAGCTTGAACAACCCGACTCCACACTCATGGGACCGATCCAGGAGCAACCCAAACGGACGTCGCAGCCGCTTCCCCAACCACACGCTATCATCGAAGAAGTGAAACAGATCGACTTGTTCTCGATGACGCCGCTCGATGCGCTCAACCGTCTCGCCGAACTGCAGCGCATGGTCCAACCTGACGACGACCAATCACCGCACAAATAAAAAGGCGGTCGCCCCCTAAGGAGCGACCGCCCTTTCTGCGAAACCCTGCCTTCGCTCAGTGACCCTGATTATACGCCGCAGTCCAGGGGATCAACCCACCAACCGTCTGCCCACCTGGAATCATCACATCATACTGCATGCCTGGTTGCGCCTTGGGGGCGTTGTTGAGCCCGGTCTTGGCGGCTGCGCAGCCTGACTCCACATCGCTCTTTCCGGCACACTCCTTAAGACGAAGCGCCGAAATGCTCAGCGGCTTGCCCTGTGCACCGGCCACCTCAGGGAGCTTCTTCACGGAAGAGATGACGCGATGGTTCTGCTCGGTCTCCGTGGCGACAAACTCGATCAGGTCCGTCGTGCTGCCTGGAGGCACTTCCTTGGCTGCCGCCGGTCCTGCATGTGGACGGCCCATCTTCTTGAGCTCTTCCCAGGCACCCTTGTCCGCATAGAACTTCAAGTTCTTGCCCGGATGAACCTTCTGCCAGAACAAGCCGCTCTCGGCGGCGCCGCCGAAGACAGAAACGTTAATCCAGACCGCTTCATCATAAGGATCAAGCACAATCACTCGACCTTGAATTGTGGTGGGCTTGCTCATGTCCCCCCACTCAAATCGCTCTTGGAATGCTTCGATGGCCAATGCGGTGGAAGCCATACCGACTACCAGCGCAATAGCTGCCAAAATGGCTCCGCCTTGCTTCTGAAGCTTCATAATCGCGTCCTCCTTCAACAACATAAAAGAATGAAAGCTTGACGATATCGATTACTTCAGTACCTTAAACCCGGTGATGGTCCGACCGTCCAAGGTCACTTCCATCGCGACGAGTTCCTGGGAAGCCTTGATGATTTGGTCCATCAGGGCCTTGTCCTTGACCGCCAGGCGCACCGTGGTGGCTGCATGGTACCAACCGGAATAGGAACTGTTCTTTTCGTTCCCACCCACGAAGCCCCATGAGCAGCAGGTGAGCAAGGGATCCGGCGGTTTCACATCCAACATCGTGGAGGAACGACCGGCGGGTGTGCCCGACGCCGGCTCTCCGGAATTCCAATACTGAATGCCGAACAAGAGTTCGCCATCTGGATTATCTGCCCATTGTGACCAGACGCGGCCCTGGAGCGTCTTGGTGGCTTCGCCCTTGAAAGGCTTGCCACCGACAATGGCATCAGCAGGACCTGCGGCTCCGGGAGCATCGGCAGCTACGGCAAATTCAGCCGCTAGCATGCCGACAACCGAGAACACTGCAACGGTGGCTAGAATGACAACCCTCTTCATACCTAGTCCCTCCTTCATAATGATGAAACTCACAACCTATGAACGCTTGTTTGAAGACGATGAATACATGAAAACAATTTCAGAGGCCACTCTGGTTTCAGAGAAAGTGTTTCGTTTCCCCCTTTCTCCCTTCCTCCTTCACAGCTTCACCTCGCATGGATCTTCATAACTCAAAAAACGAGGCAATGGTACTTAAACGACGATTTAGTGTCAAGGAAATGTTTGACGAACTATCCAGTCTTTAATTCACAGCTATTGCCTCAACAAAACAATCTGTTACGTACATATTGAGAGAGATGTCCACAGACTCATGATGAGCCTCTATTAAAAAATTCTCATCTTAATGCTGCAACCTGACGGGAAGAGAACGGTCCCAATCCTGTAATGGCCATCGTTTTCTGAGCGAATAAATCTTGCGCAACACGAAAGACCTGCTGCTCCGTGATGGCGTCGATCTCCGACAGCATGTCTTCCAGACTGGTATGGCTTCCCGTAATCAATTCGTCCTTCGCGAGTTTGTTCATGCGACTATGGGAACTCTCCAGGCTCAGCATGAGGCTGCCCTTCATCTGATCTTTCGTCCGCCTGAGTTCCGCCCGTTCGATACCTTTAGCCGCCATTCTCCGGATTTCACGACGGATCAAGTCCAGGACGCGCTCAACCTCACGCGCTCGGGTGCCCGCATAAATCGTGATGGTGCCCACGTCGGAATAGCCCGAGAGAAAGGAATAGATGGAGTAGGCTAAGCCGCGTTTTTCCCGCACCTCTTGGAAGAGCCGGGAACTCACGCTTCCCCCCAACACGCTGTTCAGCGCATACGCCGCATAGCGATCCTTATGGCCGGCGGGAATTCCTTTTAACCCCACGCAGAGATGCACCTGTTCCAGCGGCTTTCGTTTCATGATGACGCCACCACAGATTTCCGGAGGCCAACGTTTGCGTGGCGCTGTGCTGGCAGACTGGCGGCGGCGCCCGAATTTCTGCGCAATCGTTTTTTCGAGCTGACGCTGATCGAAATTCCCCGCAACCGCAAGCACCATCTCCTGCGGACGGTAGTGGGTGTCGATATAGTCGAGGAGATCCTGTCGCCGCACCCGCCCAATCGTCGCTTCCTGCCCAAGAATCGGCCGGCTGAGTGGATGACGGCCCATCACCAGCCCCGCATGAAGTTCCTGCACCAGATCTTCAGGGTCATCTTGAACCATGCGGATTTCTTCCATGACCACCTGCTTCTCTTTTTCAATTTCCTTCGGTCCGATACGAGATCGATGGAACAGATCTGAGAGGAGATCCAGCGCCTTGGGCACATGCTGGTCGAGAACTTTGACGTAGAAGGTGGTCGTTTCGCGGGAGGTGAAGGCGTTCAACTCACCCCCGAGCGCGTCGATCTCGCGAGAGATATCCGTGGCCGACCGGGTGGTCGTCCCCTTGAAAAACATATGTTCGATGAAATGGGAGTACCCGGCTTGCGCGGGTCCTTCGTCGCGGGAACCGGCGTTGACCCACATGCCGACCGTGACAGACTTGAGCGTCGGGATCCGCTCGGTAACCAAGCGGACCCCGTTATCCAGAATGAGTTTGCGGTACAAGGGGGCTACTCAGCCGATGGATCTTTTGCGGCACCTTCCGCCGGCGCAGGCATGGCGTCTTTCCGGCTGAGCCGGATCTTGCCTTGCCTATCAATCTCCAGCACCTTCACGAGAATCTGATCGCCTTCGGCGACTTCATCAGCCACAGCCTTCACCCGATGGTGAGCCAACTGCGAGATGTGAACCAATCCATCGGTACCCGGCAACACTTCGACGAACGCGCCGAAATCCATAATCTTTCTGACCGTACCCATGTAGATCTTCCCGATTTCGACTTCTTCGGTCAGGCGGCCAACGATGTCCTTCGCTTTCTGCAGCGAGGCTTCATCGGACGACGCGATGGTCACGATACCCGTATCCTCGATGTTGATCTTGACTCCACAGTCCGCCTGAATCGCGCGGATGGTTTTTCCGCCCTGGCCAATGATGTCCCGGATCTTGTCCTGCTTCACCTTCATCGTAAAGATGCGCGGCGCAAACGGAGACAGGTTCGTGCGCGAACCCGTGAGCGCTTTGGCCATGTGGCTGAGAATATGGAGCCGCCCCGTGCGGGCCTGTTCCAACGCCTGCTGCATGAGCGCTGTGGTAATCCCGCCGATCTTGATGTCCATCTGCAGTGCCGTGACTCCGTTCTTCGTCCCGCACACTTTGAAGTCCATATCTCCGAGATGGTCTTCCAGTCCGAGAATGTCGGACAGGATCATGACCCCAGCTCCTTCCTTAATGAGTCCCATCGCGATGCCGGCAACCGGTTCCTTGATCGGGACACCCGCATCCATCATCGCCAGAGTTCCGCCACAGACCGTCGCCATGGAGGAGGACCCGTTGGATTCCAGGACCTCCGAGACGATACGAAGCGTATAGGGGAAAGCGTCCTTGCCCGGGAGGACTGGCTTCAACGCCCGTTCAGCCAACGCGCCGTGGCCCACTTCTCGCCGACCCGGCGACCGAAGCGGCCGTGCTTCACCGACGCTAAACGGTGGGAAATTGTAATGCAGCATGAATGTCCGCGTGTACTCACCTTCCAGCGCGTCGATGCGTTGCTCATCGTCGGTGGTGCCCAGCGTGACGACGGCGAGACTCTGCGTTTCGCCGCGCGTAAAGAGCGCTGAGCCGTGCGTACGGGGCAACACCCCTACTTCACAGCTGATCGCTCGGATGTCCGTCGGGCCCCGCCCGTCAGCCCGTGAGCCCTTTTCGAGAATCATGTTCCGGACTTCCGAATACTCCAATCCATGGAACACGATCTTAATATGCCGTTCGCTGGTGGGCATGTCCGGATTCTTGAGTTTCTCGACCGCCGCAGCCATAGCCAGATCCAACTGCTCCTGGCGCTCCGCCTTGTTGGGAATCATGATCGCCTCGCGAATGGACTTCGCGACCAGGTCTTTCACTTTCGCCGCCAGGGCAGGATCGATCGCTTCGACCTTCACCTCGCGCTTCTTGTTCCCGACCATCTTCGCCAGTTCGGAAATCTTCGCGACAATCTTCTTGATCTCGGCGTGCGCCAGTTCGAGCGCCTGAAGCATCGTCGCTTCCGACAATTCATTGGCCCCCGCTTCGACCATCATCACGGCATCCGCCGTGCCTGCGACGACCAGCTGCAGATCGCTCTTCTCCATGGTTTCGAGGTCTGGGTTCACCACGAACTGCCCGTTCACACGCCCGATCTTGACGCCGGCCACAGGCCCTTGGAAAGGAATGTTGGAGATCGACAACGCAGCCGATGCCGCCGTAATGGCGATCACATCGGATGAGCCGGTCTTGTCGGCGGAGAGGACCGAGGTAATCACTTGTGTTTCGAAGTAGTAGCCTTCGGGGAAAAGAGGGCGGAGGGGACGATCGATCAATCGGCTCGTGAGCACTTCTTTTTCAGACGGCCGACCTTCGCGCTTGAAATACCCGCCGGGAATCTTACCTGCCGCGTAGGTTTTTTCCTGATAGTCAACGGTCAGCGGGAGAAAATCGATTCCCGGCTTCGCCGTCTGCGATGCCACCGCCGTCGCCAGGACCACCGTATCGCCGTACGAGGCCCAAATCGATCCATGGGCCTGCTTGGCCACTCGACCGGTTTCAAGCCGGAGCGTCCGGCCTGCGATCTCAATTTCTACAACATGTACCATCTATGGTCTCCTTGGTTAGTAGGTCCCACAGATGCCCACAGAGATGCGCTCACAAAAGCCAAGTGAAAAGTTAAAAATTTAAAGTGAAAAGTGGAGAAACCGTCGCCCACTTTTTTACTTTGCACTTTACACTTTTGCCTTGTGCCTGCGTAAGCGCATGTCCGTGTTCACCTGTGCGACATTCGTTCCGCGCTGTCGCCTCACTGAACGACCAGCGGTTTGCACACGAGGTCCGGCCGGCTACTTCCGAATGCCGAGTCGTTCAATGATGGCCCGATACCGCGCGTCAGCCACGCCACGGAGATAATCCAGCAATCGCCGTCTCCGTCCCACCAACTGCAACAGCCCGCGCCGTGAGTGGTGATCCTTCTTATGCGTCTTGAAATGCTCGGTCAGATACGTGATGCGGTTGGTCAGGACCGCGATCTGAACTTCCGGCGATCCGGAGTCCGTATCGTGCTGCCGATACTGCTTGATCAATTCTGTTTTTGCTTCCTTGAGTAATGCCATGGCTCTTGCTCCTCCTCGCTCCTATTCAGTTGAGTGACTCGCTCTCTATCAATACTTTATGAACCTTAATCGCCCCCGCCGTTCGCGCATCATGCGTGCCAATCGCCAGCAGCCGCCCGCCTTCATCCTTGAGCCGAACAGACACCGGCTCAGACGAGGACGGAAGCTGTCCGATTCCCATAGGGGAAACTGCGCCGCCATGCAAGACACGCTGGGCCTGCTCATCAGTGACCACCAGGGTCGGCAACTGGTCGAGCACCTGATCCAACGTGATCAGGTGATCCCGCAAGGTCCCGATGGCCACCTGCTCGGCGATCTGATCAACGGTCAAGGCCTGATCGATCGACAAGGGCCCCACGCGACGACGTTCGAGCGCGAGCAGATGTCCGCCGACGCCCAGCGCCTGTCCGATATCAACACACAAGGTCCTGATGTAGGTCCCCTTTGAGCACACGACGCTCACCGTCACATCCCGCCCATCAATGGCCAGAATATCCAGTTTATGGATAACGATCGCCCGTTCTTGGCGTTCAACCGTTTTCCCCGCCCTGGCCGCTTTATACAGCGGCTGTCCTCCGACTTTCACTGCCGAGTACATCGGCGGCAATTGTTGCTGAGGGCCGCGAAACCGCGCGACCACGTCATGGAGCGCCTGATCGCTGACCACGCTCGGATCGCGCTGTGCCAGCACCGTCCCCGTGGCGTCTTGCGTGTCAGTCGTTTCACCAAGGCGCAAGACCGCACGATATTCCTTATCCCAGTCGACCAAGTACTCCGCCACACGCGTGGCGCGTCCCACCAACACAGGCAAGACACCCGTGGCAGCAGGGTCTAGCGTACCCGCATGACCGACCTTGACCCCGCCCAAGAGTCCTCGCACCTTGGCCACGACATCATGTGACGTCCAGCCGGCTTCTTTTTTGACGATGAGGACTCCCTCGGCAATGGTAACTTGCTGAGCCATGTCTGTTGAAATACCCATATCCCTATGACTCTGACGCCGTCGTATCAGGGGAGCCCGACGGGGCCGGAGCGTCACTCTGATCAGCGTCCACGTGCAATCCACCCAATAATTCCAAAACACGATCGCCACGCAGACCGCAGACATCCTTTTTGAAGATCACCTCGGGAAGATACCGCAGCGCGAGACGACGGCCTAATTCCGCCCGTACAAATCCGCTGGCCTTCGAGAGCCCGGCAAAGACATCGCGCTCGGCCTGATCCTTCTCCATCGTGGTGACGAAAATATGGGCGATGCGCAAATCCGCCGTCAGCTCGACATCGGTCACCGTCACGGAGCGCACCCGCGGATCTTTGATTTTTCGCATAAGGATGTCCGCCACTTCCATCCGAATCTGATCGGCCACCCGGTCGGCCCGCTTGTAGGTTGTCTTGGACATCTTCCAACGATTCGGAGCGCTGATCTGGCCGGTTACGAGCATCACGCTATCGCCGCTACAACAGTTCCAGATGCGTTCTGACCACCTCGACCGTGGGCGTGCTCTTGATCAGATTCAACGCCTGCTCGAGGACTTGGTTCACGTGTTTGCTTTCATTCGCGACACAAACCATCCCTACCACGGCCTTCTGCCAGAGATCCTGCCCCTCTACCTCGGCCACCGATACATTAAACTTTCCGTGCAGCCGGTCTTTCAGACTATGCAACACCCGCCGCTTGTCTTTGAGCGACTGACTCTCCGAGATAAGCAGCTCAACGGTGCACAGACCAACGACCATGTCCTACACCGCCCGGTACTCAGAGCTTCCCGGCAATCTTGTCGATCGCATAGGCCTCGACGATGTCGCCGGCCTTCACATCATTAAAGTTCTCGATGCTCAACCCACATTCGTAGCCCTGCTGCACCTCGCGCACGTCGTCTTTGAACCGTCGCAACGATCCCAGTTTTCCTTGGTAGACTACGACATTATCCCGGATCACACGCACACCGGCGCTCGCGCGGGAGATCGTGCCGTCGATGACGTAGGACCCAGCCACGACCCCTGCCTTGGGAATCGTGAAGACCTGCCGCACTTCGGCCCGTCCCAGGGTCCGCTCTTTGAGCGTCGGTTCGAGCAAGCCTTCCATCGCAGCCTTGATGTCGCCGATGGCATCGTAAATGATTGTGTAAAGCCGGACGTCGACTCCCTGCTGTTCAGCCAACGCGGCAGCTTTTGGTTCCGGTCTGACATTGAAGCCAATAATGATGGCGCCTGACGCGGCAGCCAGCAACACGTCGGATTCCGTGATCCCTCCGACGCCGTTGTGGATGACTCGCAGCTTGACGGCCTCTGTCGTGAGTTTCTCCACTGCACCGGCCAACGCTTCAGACGATCCCTGCACATCGGCCTTGATGATGATGGCCAACTCCTTCACCGCCCCCTCTTGGATCCTGGCGAATAGATCATCGAGCGAAACTTTGGCTGGGCTGGCCAACTCCGCGGCCCTCTGCTTCTGGGCCCGCTCTTCGGCAATCTCTCGGGCCACGCGTTCATCTGAGACAACCTGAAAGACATCTCCCGCCGACGGCACCCCCGGCAACCCGATCACTTCGACGGGGATGGATGGACCAGCCTGGTCCGTCTTCGCACCGCGATCATTAATCAGCGCCCGGACACGACCGCTGAACGTCCCGACGACATACACATCGCCCACTTTTAGGGTGCCACTCTGGATGAGCACGGTCGCGACAGGACCACGGCCACGTGCGATTTTGGCTTCGATGACAGCGCCCTTGGCCTGCCGATGAGGATCGGCTTTCAGCTCGAGCACTTCGGACTGGAGCAGAATCATTTCGAGCAGCGTATCGAGGCCGGTTTTCTGCTTGGCAGAGACTTCCACCATGATCGTATCGCCGCCCCAGGCCTCGGAAATCAGCCCATGCTCGGAGAGCGCATTTTTCACGCGATCCGAATTGGCTCCCGGCTTGTCAATCTTGTTGATCGCCACGATCAGCGGCACTCCGGCGGCCTTGGCGTGGTGAATCGCTTCGATTGTCTGTGGCATGACCCCGTCGTCTGCGGCCACGACCAGAATGACGATATCGGTGACTTTTGCTCCGCGCGCACGCATCGCCGTGAAGGCCTCATGGCCCGGCGTATCGAGAAACGTGACTTGCTTGCCATTCACTGCAACGGTATAGGCCCCGATGTGCTGCGTGATCCCGCCCGCTTCCCCTTCAGCCACTTTCGTTTGCCGAATCGCATCAAGCAACGAGGTCTTTCCATGATCGACGTGGCCCATGATGGTGACCACCGGCGGTCGCGGCTCACGCTGCTCCTCGACTCCCGTTTCGACCACATCGTGCAACAGTTCCTCGCCGGCCTTTTCCACGGCCACTTCGATCTTGATGCCGCTCTCATCGGCGAACATCGAGGCCGCATCGAGATTCATGGGCTGATTGAAGGTGAACATCTGGCCCATTTCCATCAGCTTGCGGACGATGTCCGCCGGACGCTGGCCGATCAGCTCGGCAAACTCCTTCACCGTCGTACGCGCCGTCACCTTAACGCTCTTCCGACGTGGCTTCGTGACTTCCCCTGGGGTACTATGATGGACATGCCGCGATCGGTCTTCGCGCCGCTGAACGGGAATCGCCCGTAGGTCTTGCCAGCGAGCGGCATCTTCACGAAGCTTGACGTCTTCCTGCTCATCTTTTTGCCGGCCCGGCTTCCGCGCTTTCTTGAGCTTTTCCTTCAGCCCCTCGGCCTCGATCGCTTCTATGGCCATTTTCTTCTTGGCCGCCAACGCTTCCGCCGTCGCCACACTTGGTTGCACGGCCAGCATCGGCTTCACCTGCAGGGCCGCCTGCACTGGCACAGCAGGAGATGGCGGCAGCGTTCCGACCTCGGTCGGTACCGCTGCCTCTACGTGAAGGCTGTGATCGGCTACTCCTTCGAGAGGGTGCTCCACAGGAGCGGCCGGAGGAAGCACGCTGCCCGAGAGGGTTGCCGCAGCGCTTTCAATGTCACCAACTGGCACAGTAGCGATGGCCTCGCTCGGCTCATCTTCCTTCTTTCGCTTGATCAGAATGCGCCGCTTGTCCGGCTTGGCAGGCTCTTCTACTGGCAGGTTCTTCGCCATTCCGGCTTTGGCATGACCCGCGTCATGAGCTGACTTCGCGCCTGGTCCCACTTCTACCTCGGACGCTTTTCTCGCACCCTTGGCCTTCGAAGCGAGTTTGTCCAACGCCTTGTGAACAATGTCATCGTCCAGGGCGCTGCTATGGGACGCGACGGACACACCCATCTTCTTGAGTTCGGGGATAAGATCGCGATTTTCCATTCCCAGTTTCTTGGCAAGTTCGTAGACGCGCATAGTCATCAGACGGTTCCCAATATTCTAGCTGCTCGTCGCTTCGCCGGCCTCGGCTCTGGCGGCCTCCCGAGCTTCTTCCTGCAGTCGTTGAGCTTCGGCTTCGTCCGCGAGCGCTGCTTTAATTTCCTTGTCTCGCTCAACTTTCTCTTTCTCGTACTCCGTCGCACTGATGATATCGATCTTCCAGCCGGTCAGGCGTGCAGCCAGACGGACGTTCTGACCGTTCTTACCGATGGCCAAGGACAACTGGGAGTCAGCAACGACGACCAACGCCGACTTCTTCTCTTCATCAATGCCGACTTTCTCGATCGTCGCCGGATTCAGCGCCTCCGCGATGAACACACGAGGATCCTGGGTCCACGTGATGATGTCGACCTTCTCGCCACGCAACTCACGGACGACCGCCTGCACACGCGACCCCTTCATGCCCACGCAGGCTCCGACCGGATCCACGGCCTTTTCACGCGACGTGACGGCAATCTTCGTGCGATCACCGGGCTCCCGCACGACCGACTTGATCTCGACGATCTTTTCCATGACTTCCGGCACTTCAAGCTCAAAGAGCTTCGACACGAATTGTGGATGGCTCCGAGTCAGAATGACTTGAACGTCCTTCGGCGTGCGGCGAACCTCCAGCAACATGGCCTTCACACGATCGCCGCGCCGGTAGGTCTCCCGCGGAATCTGCTCTTGAATGGGAAGAATCGCTTCGGTCTTCCCGAGATCGACGAGGTAGTTCCGGCGCTCCATCCCGAGAATGATGCCGTTCACCAGATCGCCCTGCCGCGTCGAATATTCTTTTTGTACCGCCTCCCATTCCGCCTCACGGACCTTTTGAAAGATGACTTGCTTGGCCGTCTGAGCCGCAATGCGCCCCAAGTCGCTCAACTCGATCAACGATCCGATTTCATCGCCAACTTCAGCCTCGCTATCGAACTGACGGGCCTCTTGCAGCGAGATCTCCGCTTTCGGATTGCTGACGGTATCCACAATAATTTTCTTGGAGACGACGGAAATTTCGCCGGTCTTCGGATCGATTTCGACTTGAATGTTTTCAGCCTGGCCGAAGCGCTTCTTCGCGGCGGTCTGCAAAGCGGATTCGATGGCTCCGAGGACCCGTGCCTTGTCAATCCCCTTTTGGCGTCCGATCTCGTCGATCACTGAGATGAGTTCTCGGTTCATGCGTCATGCTCCTGCATCGTGTTGCCGGCGAGCCTTGAGTCCCATCCGCAACCTAAATTTTCACGACCAGCCTGGCCTCTGCAATCGTCTGAAGTTCCAGTCTTAGCAGCTGTGGCTCGGACGCTCCCGTCGGAACAGCCAACACCACTGCCTGCTCATCCGCGTGCGTCAGTTGTCCAGTCACCCGCCACTGGCCTTCGAGTGGCTGCCGCAGCTTGAGACTCACCTGTTTCCCAATCGCTCGCTGATAGTCTTGAAGGCGCTTGAAGGGCCGATCGAGACCTGGCGAAGAAACTTCAAGGGTATAGGCGTGGGGAAAGGGATCGGCCACGTCAAGTGCCGGGCCCAGCGCTTTATGCGCCTGCTCACAATCTGTAACAGTGACGCCGCCTGGTTTATCAATCAAGACACGGACCACGGAGCGAGGACCCTGCCCGACACACACCACTTCGACCAACTCCAACCCGAGCGTCCATAAGATCGGTGAAATGACACCCTCCAGCCGGTCGACGACCGACTGCAATCCGCGCTCCGGTATGCTCAACCTTCTTTCCCCTGACTCCACCTGCATGTGCTCAAACAAAAAAGTGGGCTTGAGCCCACTTCCAGCGCGAGCACCATACCACGCACCCCCAGGCAAAGCAAGGGGCGCTACCCCGTCAGAAGCGCCCACCGCGCAGCAAGTGTTTTTGTGATCAGTCCTGGTCGACCTGACCCGATGATTTTCCCATCGACCTGGACAACCCCCAGTACTTCAAGAGTGGTTCCGGTCAGAAATACTTCCTCTGCTGTATAGAGGGAGTCGACCGACATGAACCGCTCTTGAACCGGGATGCCCTCTTTCTTGGCCAATCCAAGGACCACGGTTCTCGTCACGCCGGATAGGATGCGTGGACCTTCGGGAGCCGTCACGATCGCCCCAGCCTGCACCGCCATCACATTGCTGAGCGATCCTTCTGTTACCAGACCGTCTTTGACGAGGATCGCTTCGAAGACCGCCGCTTTCTTAGCCTCTTCACGTGCGAGCACATTGGCAAGCAGGTTCACGCTCTTAATATCGCACCGTCCCCAGCGAAAATCTTCACAGGTCCGTGCGGTCACGCCATCCTGACGAATCTGTAGCGCCAGCGGATGGAGCTCCCTGATGGTCATCACCACGGTCGGAGCAGTATTGGACGGGAACGCATGGTCCCGAGGGGCGACCCCTCTGGTGATCTGGATGTAGACCTTGGCTTCTTGGTACCCAGCTTGGCCAAGCCCCTGCCGGATCCATTGCGCCCACTGCGAGCGGGAATAGGGCTGGGACAGACTCAGTTCTTTGGCGCTCCGATCAAGCCGCCCAAGATGCGCGTCAAGTTCGAACGGCGTCCCTCGATACGTCCGGATGACTTCATAGACACCGTCGCCGAACTGAAACCCGCGATCGTCGATCGAGACGGTTGCCTCATTCCACGGAAGGAATCGGCCATTGACGAAGGCGATGTCCGGCACAGTCGTCAGCTCCCTGGTTGGTTCGTCGCCTCAATTTGGAACAGGCGACGATCCTCGGCCGTGAATTTCCAACCCATGCGCTTTTCAAACACCAACTGGCAAACCCCCGGCACGACAGACTTGAACTCAAACGTGCGCTGCCCGTTGTCCACTGCGTTATTGCTCGCGATGCGGAGGAACTCGTCACTGAGCAGAGCAAGCCGGGTGGTATCGTAGAATGGGACCCACTGCTCGCCTCTGGTTCGATCTTCCCACAGGTGAATGACAAACGGGCGGTCGACCGTTGTCGCCATTACTCGACGATCGCCGGAATCAGCAGCGAGATTGGGATCCAGTCCTGAAATGCTCACACTGCCCGTCCTCTTCGCCTGGGGAGCCAGATCGCGTCCTCATCACTCGTGCGCTAAACCTTTCGCCGAGGACCAACCATGATGTTGCTTCCCTCCACTCGAACTTCATAGCTTCCGACACAGTAGCCACCGCCGTCCGTCCCTTGCCCATTCCGAATATCAAAGGCCAGATCATGCCACGGGCAGGCCACCACATATCCTTTGAGCCGACCCTCAATGAGCGGCCCCCCCTCATGCGGACAGCTATTATGAATCGCGTAAAACGTTCCATCGATATTGAATAAGGCGATCGCCCGATCATTGACCGTCACAATCTTCGACTGACCTGGCAGCACATCGTTCAACTGTGCAACTTTCTGAAACCCGTCCATCTCCTCACACCCCTTGTCATGATCAGTTCCGGATACCCACGGCACCGGTTGCCACACCACCTACATGCGAAGCGCGTACTTGAGTTCGTCTCCCTTGGCGACTCCGGACTTCTTGAGGAACCCTGACTCAGTCTGAATCACATATCGAGCCGCCTCGGGTGGTGGACCGAAGAGCGGACAGGGATCCTTTGCGCAGGGCTCGGCATGCTCAAGCATGTAGACGACGTGATGACTTTCATCCACCCACAGGATGTCGATGGGAAATCGATACTCTTTTGTGCGCACACGATGCAGGCCATTTTCTTCGAAGATATAAAGCATCCCGCTGTTTGGAGGCAACTCATCGCGAAACGCCAGCCCAAACAGCAACTTTTCCGGCGTGTCGGCCACTTCGGCTTCGATCTCAACACCGCTCGGAAACTTGACGACAATGATGCTGGAGTCCTTGCGCTCAACAAGAAACACCGAGACGCTCATCAGAAGAATGGCGAGCAGGATCATCATGATGATCCGCTTTTTCTTCTGTTCTCGATCACTCGGTTGGATCTGACTCGATGCCATAAGGAAAACCGCAGCCTCGCTCACGCTGGGCCCAATGGCCCATCCATCCTGACGATCTAGGCCTTCTGACCTGATTCCGTTCTGTTGACTTGGAAAAGAATCACAGAATAGAATGGCCTCCACACTGCGCACGCACTATGGTCGGGGCGGCGCGAACTTGTCAATATTGTTTGTCTGTCTTTGTCGTGAGAAGGAGGCGTGGGTCATGGCACTGTTGATTACTGATGAATGTATCTCCTGTGGGGCATGCCTGCCAGAATGTCCCAATGAAGCAATCTTCGAAACACGGAGCGACGCCGAGGGCAAAGGCAATCACGTCGGCGACGGCCAGGGAGTGGGAGATAGCATTTATGTCATCACCCATGACCGTTGCACGGAATGCGTCGGCCATTTCGATGAGCCACAATGCGCTGCCGTCTGCCCGGTCGATAACTGCTGTATTGCAGATCCGGCCTATCCTGAGACTACCGAGGTTCTGTTTGAGAGAGCCAAGACCTTGAACCCGGACAAAGCAATTGATCCTGCAAAGGTGTGGAGCGGCGTTCGAAACTAGCTCTCATCACACGTTCCGTTGTCCTCTAACATGGCCTTGCGCTCATCTGAGCGCAAGGCCATGTGCTTTTCTCACGGCATGAACGGCCGATTCATCCTGCCGATCACATTGCGCTGGATTAATTCCTGAATCAGCTGTAGGCTTTTCGATGTAGCAGTCTTCCCTCTTTGACTGCCACGCTTCGATTGAACCTCTCACTCTTACCTTGGAGGTGCAGTCATGCGTCAGCGAATTTTTCTACTCAGTGCGCTCCTCCTGATCAGCTTCACTTCACCTGGATGGACATACGCCAGTACGGGCGATCTCGGAACCATCATTGAAGGCTTTGTCACCCGCCATTTTCCCGACGCAACGAGCCATATGTGGGTGGTGAACAGCGCACAATGGGACGGGGACGAGATGGTTGTCGATGTCTACACGTATGTTGTAGAGAAGCAGCAGCCGGCCACGCTTGAGAACCGATATCTGCTCTTAATTGTCGCGGGAAAGCTGACCGCCGTGCAACGGATTCCCTTCGAGAATGGATCGGACTGTCAACCCGAAGACGTCTAGACGATCGCTAGGACCAGCTGGCCCTTAGATGAAACACAAAGGCCCCGGGAATTTCTTCCCCGGGGCCTTTGTTATCTCGATCGCGTCCGACTGGAGGACGACTGAACTACTTCAACATCACAAGCTTGCCACCGACGTGAGCCGGATGCAGATGGCAGCGGTACTCAAGAACGTTGCCCGCGGCATAGAACAGATCGCTGGTCGGGACACCGATATACTTTGTCTCACCTGGCTTGAGAACCAGCTTGGTGTCCAACACAGTTGGAGCAGATTGATTCACTTTAGCGCTAAGTTGAAACCCATGCTCCGCTGTCGAGTTATTCGTCACCTTCAGGAGCACTGGGGAACCGGTACGATTTTTGAAGTCAATCACGGTCGTCGGCGGATACCAGGTCTTCATGTTGCCAATCTCGATGGCGTAGAACGAGGCATCCACCTCAAGCTCCTTGAATGACTGGCCTACGACTGATCCGGTTTCCAGATCGCCGATCTCGACGCCACCGGCTTGGAGTGCAAACGCAGCCGAGGCTCCAGCGATGATCAACCCGAGGCCAAAGATGACCGATAACATCGTCTTGCCCATGACCTACCTCCTTAAAAAGAAGAAGAGATGTGATTAGGTTGGTAAATAACTTCCGCCAAGCTCTGATAGCCTTGACTGCTTCGATGCCTTCCGACTCTCACATGTACACCGTTTGCCAACAATTGCTACCTCACGAGGCGACTCTTATAGCATAGGGGTCAAAACGGAAGCAAGCAGCTTTTGGGCTGACGCTATTGGGACAAGAATAGCCGGCGCAGTTACAATAGTGGTTCTTATTGCTACACGAATACAATCGGTTAGACGGGACACACTAGTCCGCCTGCGTACTGAGGACTTCCCTACCGATCAGAAGATCGTAGGGCGCGAAATCATCGCTCAGTTCAAATCCTGTCGGCCAAGGCTCGACTCGACGAGAGCTCAGAAGCGCGATCGCTTCCGCAGGCAGTTGACGATTCATCGCCATCTCCGTGACCTTCGCAACGATATGATCTGGATCGCCTGTTTCGATCGGACTGCCGCCGAAGAAAATAAGATTCTCGGCTTTGGTCTGTCCACTCTTCCACGGCCCCTTCACCGCAAAGGTTTCAAGAACGGGGAATGCCCGCCTCATGGTTTGTACCACCGCCGCAGCTCTGGCCGTATCGCCTCCTTCTCCAGACGACGCCAGGTTGACCGCGACGACTCCATCAGGATTCAAGTGCGCCCGCACGGTCGAGAAAAACTCCACGGTCGTCAGATGGAAGGGAATCATGTGTCGCGCAAACGCGTCGATCCAGATCACATCGTAGGTTCGATCTGTCCCATTCAAAAACGCTCGTCCATCTCTGACTGACACATGGTGATTCGCTGGCGGATGGTAATCAAAATACGCTTCCGCCATACGCACTACCGTCGGATCAAACTCCACCACATCCAGCTCAAGTGAAGGCCAGTACTGCGCTAACCATTTCGCCAATGACCCACCACCATGACCCAAAATGAGCCCACGCTTTGGCTCGGACGCCAATGCCAGCGAGGCCACCATCAACTGACTATAAGGGAGAAAGAGCGGGACGGGATCGGACTTCCACATCACGGCGTGAAACGTTCGGTCCAACACGAGATAACGAAAGAGTTGATCGTCACGAATACGGACCTGCTGATAAGGGCTATCTTCCTGATAGACCGGGGCGTTCAATCTCTGGATCGGATGCAGGGCTACACTCCCCAACGCCACGGAACACACGAGACCCATGAGCAGCACGAGTGGACGCGCGGACATTCCCCTCCACAACCACAGAAGGCCGAGCGCCACTTGGATTCCCCCAAGCCAAGCCACCAAGGCCTGACTGCCAATCCAGGACAACAGAAAGAACGCGGTCCCCCAGGTTCCCACCAAGCTCCCGACGGTCGAAAGCGCGATCATACGCCCGGTGTGGCGACCCAGATGATCCATGTCTGCCACCGCCAACCGCAACATCGCCGGCAACACGCCGCTTAAGCCAAACGCAGGAGGCGCAAGGAGTACGGCTGCCGCAAGGCATGGCCCCCATCGAGGGTCCTGCACAAACTTTTCGACTTGGAACAAGATGGGCTGGCTGGTCCAGGCGATGAGAAATGTCCAGCTACCTGCAAAGAGCAGAAGTCCGGCGAGAACCGCTCCACCGGAATAGCGATCAGAAATCCAGCCACCGAATGCATAGCCGCTGCTCATCGCGGCCAAAATGACCCCGATCAGCGCGCCCCAGACAAACAGCGAATTTCCAAACACCGGCGCGAGCAGGCGGCTCCCGAGAATCTCCAATGCCATAACCACCGCACCCGTCAGAAGAGCGGTGAAGAGAAGAAAGCCGCGGGAGATGCGTGGAGCTTCCGTCGTCATCGTGCAAACGGAAGGGGGGATAGGCTTAATAAGCTTGTCGCTAAATGAAGCGTGAAGGCTATCATTCGGTCTTTAGATCATTGTGAAACGGCGTCGGATTCTACTCAACACATTTTCCAAGAGTCAATGAAGTAACCAGTTGACCCTTCGTTGGGAAGATCAAAGGCTGTAATTCGTTGCTCCCCCCTACCCTGATTGCTATACTTCCACCTAGCACCATTCACTCTTCTGAGGAGACTTACCATGCACATTAGCGTCATTGGAACCGGCTATGTTGGACTGGTCACAGGGGCATGTTTCGCTGAGTTCGGCGTGAACGTCACCTGTATGGACAACGATGCTACACGCATCGAGCGTCTCGAGAAGGGCGATGTCCCTTTTTATGAACCGGGGATTACCGAGCTGGTCGCCAAGGGAATCAAGGAAAACCGCCTCACGTTTACGACCGATATTGCAAAAGCTGTCGACAAAGCTCTCGTCATCTTCATTGCGGTGGGCACACCACCGAGCGAAGACGGATCCGCTAATCTGTCATTTGTTAAAGAGGTGGGGCGCGGTATCGCTCGCCATATGACCGGCTATAAGGTCATCGTCACTAAGTCGACTGTGCCAGTGGGAACGGGAGAAACCATTCGGGAGGTTGTCAAGAAGACCCAAAAAGAGGCAATCCGCTTCGATATCGTCTCCAATCCGGAGTTCCTCCGGGAAGGTTCGGCCATTGAGGATTTCATGCGACCGAATCGCGTGGTGATCGGCGCAGACAGTGATCAGGCTGTCGCGATTATGAAGGATCTGTATCGACCTCTGTACCTCATTGAAACACCGATCGTGGTCACCGACGTCCCGACCGCCGAATTGATCAAATACGCCTCCAACGCGTTCCTGGCTACGAAGATTTCCTTTATCAACGAGATCGCCAATCTCTGCGAGCGCGTTGGTGCCAACGTGCAAATGGTCGCGAAGGGGATGGGGCTCGATCACCGAATCGGAGCGAAGTTTCTCCACGCAGGACCCGGATTTGGAGGATCGTGTTTCCCCAAAGATCTTGCCGCGCTCATTCAGACCGGTGAACGTCATGGCTACCCCATGGAAATCGCGTCAGCCGCGTCACGGGTGAACGACACTCAGAGAAAGCAGATGATTGCCAAGGTTCGCGAGGCTGCGGGAGGAGTAAAAGGAAAGACCTTTGGGATGCTAGGGCTGTCGTTCAAACCAAATACCAATGATCTTCGAGAGGCCCCCGCACTGGCGATCGGACAGGAACTCCTGGCCGAAGGCGCCACGATCCGCGCGTACGATCCAGCCGCGCTTGAAGAAGCCTGCCGGACACTTCCAGGACTCCAGGCCTGCCGTGATATCTACGACACGGCCGAAGGAGCTGATGCCCTGATCATCATGACCGAGTGGAATCAGTTCCGTAACCTGGACTTTGACAAGCTGCGAGTCGTGATGCGCCAGCCGGTGTTAATCGACCTTCGCAACGTGTATGAACCCGAACGGGTGACGGCTGTCGGGTTCAAGCACGTCTCAGTGGGACGACCGGCACAAAACCCACAGAAAAAATCATCATGACGCTTATGTCAGCCGAGGTAACTCGGCCTTTGCGTCATCCTTCGTTTTCGGCTTGTACCCCATCCGGTCCAAGACTTTCATGATCCGGGTCTTCAACCGATCATCAGCATCGGTCAAGGCCGTCGCCAGCGGTTCTACGGCTGGCTTGCCAATCTTCCGGATAATTTCCGTTGCGGATTGACGGATCTCATCTTCCTCCGACACGAGCAACGGAATGAGCGAAGGGACGGAAATACCGCCGAGCTTGATCAAGGAATCATAGGCGCGCTGCCGGACGTCGCCGACTTCATCGATCAAGGCCCCCACCAGCGGATCAACAGCCCGCTGCTCTTTGAGCTCGCCCAGGACTTCAGCCGCATATTTCCGATTCAACCAGTGCGAATCTTTGAGATCGAGCAACATGGCGTCGGCCTTAGCCGCATTGGGATCTTTCGCACGAATCCTAAAACTTTTGGCAACGCGCTTTCCGCCCTCTTCTACGACCCGGATCGTTGCCCCGTCTCCGACCTTCAGCTTCTTGAGGTCCTCAAGCGCTTCCTCTGCCACCTCGAGCACCACGGTCTTGCCGTCATAGGCCAAAAGCTCGACTTCGATCTGCCTGGCCTCCGGGTTCACCGCCACCACCCGTTCGGTCACCAGATTGAATCCGTCCTTCTTCTCTCCGCCCTTGGGACCGATCTGAATCAACTTCGCTGGAGCTTCGTCTGCCATGACAAGTATCCTTTATGTGAGGTGAACAGTTATGGTTTCGACTTCCACCCGAGACTGGCTAACACGCCCTCGACCGTTTCTTGCACCATTGTGTTTTCATCTTCCAGCAGCGGTAACAGCGGCTGAATGGCCTCTTTCGCCCCGAGCCGAGCGAGCGACTCGGCAGCATTGCGGCGCACGAGCCAGTCTTCATCTTTGAGCGACTCGATCAACGGGTTGATCCCGCGTTGATCGCCTATTTTCCCCAGCGCCTCTGCCGCATGACGCCGCACCATCCAGTTGTTGCCCAAGAGTCCATCGATCAGCGCCTCAACCGCCCGGGCATCGCCGATCTTTTTGAGCACACGGGCGACATCCTCCCGCAAGGTACTATCCGTGAGCACCTCGATCAATCCGGGCACCGCACGGGGATCGCCGATCCGCTCCAACGCCCAGACCGCCGCCGTCCGCACAGCCCCATCCTTGTCCTTGAGCGCCGCGACCAGCGGATCGACCGCGCGGGGGTCTTTGAGCTTGCCGAGCGCTGACGCCGCTTGCTCTCGAATCGCCCATTCATCGTCCTGCAACGCCTCAAGCATCGGCTCGAAGACCGACGGCCCGATCCGCACCGCCGCACTGGTCGCGGCTTCGCGAATCACCACATCCTCATCAGCCATCAAGCCGATCAAGCGGGGAATCGCATCCGCGCCGGCCTGGCCAAGACTCGCAATGGCGTGGTCGCGCAGAGCTTCGTTCTCATCACGCAAGGCTGAAATGAGCTGATCAATCCGATCAGATTCCGTCTCGTTACTCATCCTCGTTGTTCCCTTCCTGACCCATGACTTCCGTTCCAGCCAAAGCCTCGAGTTTATCAGCGATTAAGCCCGCATTGTAGGCGACCAGCCCATCGCGATCCGTCCTCAGCCGATCAAACAGTTCCTTGTGGGGGCGCAACACTTCCACATCCTTGATCTTCGCCAGGGCCTCCATCGCATACACACGCAGCGGCCGGATCGGGATCGCTTCAAGATAGAGCTGGGTGGGCCGGGCATCGCCGATCAATCCCAACGCCTTGATCGCCAGCTCTTTCACACCGGTATCCTTGTCCCGTTCAAGCCGCTTCATCAACGGTTCCACGGCCCGTACATCGGCGATCTTCCCCAGCAAATCGGCGGCCGCTTCGCGCACAAGCCAATCGTCGTCTTCGAGATATTCGATCAAAATTTCAACGCTGGGCCGCCCGATGCCCAATAGATGGATCACCGTCGACATCCGCGCTTCTTCCCGTTCGCTCGCCCCCTCAACCGCACGCAGCGCGTCGAACGTCTCATCGATCCGTTCGCGAATCGCCTGCAGCTTCTTCAATGTCCCGACGGCGATATCACGGACGGCCGGCTGGCCCATCGCATCGATAAACGCATCGATGGACCGGGGATCCAGGAGCTGATCGAGCATCGTCGCCGCCGTCACCTGCGCTTCCGGATCCGGATGCTTGAGCATCTCGCAGAGCGGGATGACGGCAGTCGGAATCGCTCCGACCAGATGCGTCATCAGCTGTCGCGCCTCCCCTTCTTGATACTTGGGAAGCAACGCCACCAGCGCCGCGGCGGTCTCCGTATCGAGCACCCCGGCCATCTGCTCTAACGCCGCCGCGCCCGCCTTCCGAGCCACGTCATCCTCGTCTTCCAACAGACCGACCAGCGCCACTCCTGCCTGCGGGTCTTTGATACGGGCCAACATGGCCGCCACTTCTTTTTTCAGTTCGGACGTCCCGGAACGAAGCGCCTCGACCAGCGCCTGCACCGCCCGAGGTCCACCGGCCACGCAAGCCGCAGTGGCCCGCATCCGGCGCCAATCCTCTTCGTGGGTCAGCTCAGAAACCAGTGTTTCAATCGTTTCCTTGGACATGGCTGTTTCTAATGCAAAAGTAAAAATTCAAAATGCAAAATGTCGGCTGAGCCGATTTTTGAATTTTTCACTTTGCATTTTAAATTTTTAAAGACGCCCTGCCCGCCAGCCCACGAGCGCCAGCGTCTCCTTCACGTGATACCGCACATTTTCATCCCGCGGTCCGGTCAACAAGGGAAGGAGAAACGGAATCACTTTCGAGCCAAACCGTGCCAATGCGCTTGCAGCCTCCGCTCTGGTGAACGTGGGTTCAAGCGCCGCCACCAGGGTGGGGAGCGCCGACTCGTCGCCGATCGCGCCCAGAGCGCGGACGGCGGCACCCTGCGTGATGACTTCTTCGTTCCACTGATCCCCACAGCCTGCGACGGCACGCGTCACTTCCGGCGGATTGGCCCCGGTCACAACCTCGATCAAGATGGGCACCGCCCTGCGATCGCCGATGCGTCCGAGCGCCTCGACCGCCAACGTACGGAGTCCCGGTTCTTTCATCGCGGCGAACAAGAACTCGACGGCCTGCGGATCGCCGATATCCCCCAACGCGCGAATCGCATCTTCGCGAACGGCGGAATCCCTATCATTGAACAGCGCTGAAAGTAGCGGCTCCACCGCTTTTTGAGACTTCGTTTTTCCCAATGACTCCACGGCATGGAGGCGAATCAGCCAGTCCTGATGCGTCAGCGTCTCTAACAGCGCAGGGATCGCGGCTTCACCGATAGCCGCCAACGCAGTGGACGTCTCCTCTCGGACCGCTTTCACCTTATCCTGTAGCAAGGGGATCAAGGGCTGAATCGATCCCGGGTCTTTGATACGCCCCAAAGCCTTGGCCGCGTGCATCCGCACAATCCAATCCAAGCTGCGTAAGGCACGCACAAGCGGGCCGAGCACGCGCTCGTCCGCTATTGAGGCCAACACTGTCGATGCGGCTTCTTGTACCGAGAGTTCTGGATCCGTGAGGCAAGCTCCTAGGGCAACCACGGATGGCTCTCCAATGGACGTGAGCGCCCCAATCGCCGCTTCTCGCACGGACCGATCACGGTCCCGGAGGATCGACACCAGTGGACGCACCGCCCGGGCATCTTTCAAACCACCCAGCAGCGTGGCCGCTTCCTCGCGAATCGCCCAGTCCTCATCCCGAAGGGCGGCAATCTGCTCTGCGACCTGATCCCCCACCTGAACCCTCCTGAATTGAGCCGATAACCCTAACACAGGGTTTTTCGCAGGGTCAACGAAGGGAGGCCACCTGAAACCCTGCCTGGAAACAGGACTCGAAAAGGTTCACTATGTGTCAGCAGTTCCCATCCCGCTCACTGAATGGAGGCCATCATGACTCACCCCAGACACACAATACTACTGGTCCGATCACTATTCTTTGTGGCCCTCATGGCCACAATGCTGCGGGCAGCTCCCGCTGCAGAGGCCTACGAAGTCTGGCTGATGGACCAATCAGACACCGGCAAGGAAAGCGGGGGGTTCCTGCACATTTACGATGGCGCCCAGTTGGCCGCGAACCCTTCGGCAACCAAGCCAATCCAGACCATCGATTTTTCAGGAGAGATCGGCAAGTTCTGTGAAGAGGCCACGAAAAAGGCCGTGCGCCGCCCGCACATGCTCTTCTTCAATGCCAAGCAGGACCACGCCATCATCTCGTTTCTGAGCGGACAGGTCTTGATTATGGATGCGGTGACAAAGAAACCAGAGGCCTGTCTCTCGATGGGGAAGAACGTCCACGCCGCCTGGCCGACGCCGAATCAGAAGATGGCGATTGCCGCCAACATTGCCGAGAAGAAATTCATTCGCATCTGGACGGATTATGCCGCCCACAAGTTCAGCTTCGATCCTGAGAAGGATGTGATCAATCTCGGCGCCATGGAAAGCGGCGAACGGCCTGATACGTCTCCGATCTGTCCAATCACCGAATCGTCGAGTCAGTACGCATTCATCACGCTCCGTGGCGGGGGATTGATCGTCATGGACGTCACGACCACACCGATGAAGGTCGTCGCGACGCTGGACAATAACCAGATTCACCCGGCCGGCTGCGGCGGCATTCAATCCGGCGGCACGATGTACATCAACTCCGGCGGCGGCTGGCCGGTCGCGCCCTTGTCGTATGACGTGTACGCCCTCGACATCTCGAATCTGCCCAAATCAATTTCCGCGAAGCTCGTGTCGCAGCGAGATGACAAATTCGCCGATTCCCACGGCATGGCAGCGGTGGGACGGTATGTGTGGAGCGCCGATCGAGCCGGGAACACCATCGAAATCATCGACACGTTGAGCAACCTGAGTGTCAGCTCGGTGGATCTGGTCACCAGCGCCAATGCGGATCCGGCCCCGGACTTAATGGACGTGGCGCCGGACAGCCAATATGTCTTCGTCGGCCTGCGTGGGCCAACCCCATTAACAGGCAATGACAAGAACGTGAATAACGCCAAGGGCATGATCCCTGGCGTTGGCGTGATCCATGTGGATGCCGGTGGAAAAGTCGGCCACTACAAGGGTCAAGCCGCCATCACGAACATGAAGGATGGAAAAGAAACCGCCGACACGCACGGGATTGCGGTGAGGAAATAACTCTCAGCTTTCAGCGATCAGCTCAAGGAGTCAGCGGGGGCTGAGGATATTGTTTGCGGACATCTTGCTGAGCGCTGATGGCTGACAGCCTCTCAGCAAGGGCGGCCGGGCCGCCTAGTGAGATTTCGCCACGTCACCCGACGGCCCAAACCGTCCGGTATCGCCCAATGGCCGATCGACTCGGAGATTGTCCGCCTTGCTGGAGCTGATTTGGACTTCTTCAGCAGGGGGCGACCAGCCGAGCTTTTCCAACGTTTCAAGCACGATGAGCCGGAGTGCGTCCTTCGCGGTGAGCCGGACTGACGCATAGGAGAGCACCCGTTCTCCTTCGGCCTCCACCTCGGACGCTTTGGGGTCGTAGAGGAATGCGATCAACGGTTCGATGGCCGTGTCACCGATCACCGCGAGGGCCGCTGCGGCTTTTTCCCGCAAGACACCGTCCTTCAACAACATGATCAGATCGGGAATCACGCGGGAATCGCGGAACTGACCAAGTGCCGTCGCCGCCGCTTCCTTGATGAACGCATCCTCGCTCACGATGCAGCCCGGAGTCGGCGAGCCTTCTTGCTTGATGCCCTTCCCTTTCAAGGCATCCAACACCGCAGGCAACGCCCGGGGGTCGCCGATCATGCCGAGGGAGGCGATGGCATGGCGCTTGACGACGCCGTCTTTCATGGCTTCCAAGAGCGCGTCAATGGCCCGGGGGTCGCCAATCATCCCCAACGCAATCGTCGCATCTTCGCGAACGGCCCGATCCGGATCTTTCACGGCCGCGATCAACGCATCGACGACCTGCGCATCACGGACCCAGCTCCGGCCGATTTGATAGTCGGTTGTCATGCCGCCCAATGCGCGGGCCGCATGGCACCGAACCACAAAATCCTTGTCCTTGAGGCATTCAAGGAGCGGATCAACCGACGGTTGACCGATATAGATGAGCGCCGTGCCTGCTGTTTCGCGCACGATCTTGGAAGAATCCCGGAAGAGCTTGATCAACGCCGGCACGGCCTTCTGATCGCCGATCTTGCCGAGGGCTTCAGCCGCCGCGCTTTTCACCGCGCCATCGCGGTCGCGACAGGCCACGATCAATGCATCGACGATGGTCGCCTCTTTGATCTCGCCCGCGGTTTTGGCGGCATGTTCGCGCACGCGCCACCGCTCATCCTTCAACGCGACGATCATGCGGTCCAACACCACCGGGCCCATCCTGGCTGCCGCGTCGACGGCCTGATTGCGCACTTCCCTGATGGAATCGTTGAACAGGCCGACAAGCGCTTCGAGGGCTTTCGGGCCACCGATTTTCGCGATGCCACACCCCGCATAGGCGCGCACGGACCAGAAATCATCCCCGCAGGCGCTGACAAGCGCATCCAACGTTTTGGGATCGCCTAGGTCGGCCAGCGCCTTTGCGGCTTCTTCGCGCGTGGCATCGTCGACATCTTCCAGAGCTTCCAACAGATCTTCAAGTACTTGCGTCATAGTTATTGCTTCTGTTCGTAGTAAGAATCCCGTTCTCCACCATGAGGATACGTGCGCTTGCAGCGCACGACGAGCGTGTGAGACCCGCGCCCCTCAATACATTGATCCAGCGACTTGGCAAACTCAAGTGTCCCCTCCAGATTGACCACGAAGGGAAAATCAAACGTAAAGCTAATGAACTTGTACTTTCCAGGCTTCAACTGAAGATCCCGGCGCGCCGACGTTTTGGGGGCATCGAGCGAGTCCGGATCCGAGTTGTAGATCGAGGGGGTCACCCCTGGCACCTGCCACCATGAAGCCGGAACAAGTTCCGTCGCATCGATCGTGATGGTGTGCTCTTTGAGATGGGCCGGCGGTGGACCGGCAAGACCCGTTGCAGTCCAAGCCAGGACGGCAATCCCGATCATCATGCTGCGACACATCTCTCGCTGTATCATGACGCTATGGCTTCTTCGACGAAGGACTAGCTAACGACACCGCCGCCGTCTGGAAGATTTCTTCTACGGCTTTGCTTTCCCATTCCGTATGCGTTTCAAGGCCGAGGATGCGCATCACCGTCGCGCCCGTGTCCATAATCGAGACCGGTTGATGAATCACTTGGCCATGCTTGACGCCGACGCCGGAGACGATCCAGGGCACCACCGGCGAATCAGTCGTCGGGGCGTCCGCCCCGGGGTCCGTCCCTTGCCCACTGAGGGCCGTGACAACCACCGTGGTGCGGTCTGATAGCTTATATTCCTTGAACAGATCCAGCACGGACTTCATCGCTGTATCGACCGTGCGCAACCCCTCGCGATACTGTTTGGAATTCCATCCATGCGCCACGCCGGCCCGACCGGCCTCTGGAAGATGGACGACCAGCAGATGAGGTAGCGCGAGAATCGCATGCCCATACCCATGGCCACTCGTCGCCTTCTTAAAATACTGTTGGATGTAGGCCACAATCTTGCTGGAACCGCACTCGGGCCGCAGGGCCCCGCACAATTGATAGTCGGTGTACGGCTCAGGCCTCGCGAGCTGGTACAGCGATTCATCCATATAGAAGATGGCGCTGTCTCGGCCACCGCTCAGGTCGAGGTAATCGAACATGCTCGGCAGCCGAGGATAGCCTCGGCTGAACTCAAAGAAGTTCCAATTGATCCCGTGCTTCTCCACCGGCATGCCGGTGATTAACGAGGCCATCATCGGGAGGCGCAACGCCGGTTTGACCCCAGTCGCCGACCAGGTAGTCGACCCGTCTTTGACCAGCTTACTCAGGTTCGGCATGGTGCCGCCCTTGAGCGAATCTTGGCCAAATCCTTCCAAGACGAAGAGGATGACATGCTCGGTTGGGGAGGCAGCGACTGCGGTTTCCCCTGCTGGTGCCGGAGCAGCCTGGGCAGAAAATCCGACGGTGGTTTCAAGCAGAACCACAAATAGACCGATACTAATGATGTGCAGCCGGCAGAAGGTACGTGCCATAGAAACTTCCATCCTTCTTCGTACGACAAACGGGAGAGGTACCTTAGCACGCGAATTTTCTGGAAGGCAAGGCGGCTACAGGGAGCGCAGAACGTCTGGCGAAAGGAGTTTCCCGGTGTTATGCTAAAACCGTTCGGTCATTCAGGGTTGCTGTCAACCAATGGGGTCTTGGTGCGTCAGTCCTCTTAGAGAGAGGGTGAAGGCGATGCCCGGTCGGTCAGATCAACAGACAGGGACCCCGGAATGTCAGCCGCTTGCACAGCCCCTCCTATCGTTGTTCTTCCTCCTCGCTGCAGCCTTCTTGGTCTTTTCTCCGGCGTTTGCCGAAGTCCGCGTCGTCGATGCCCAAGGGGAGTATCGGATGGGAGACCGCGACACGCGAGAAGATGCCATCCGGCTCGCCACTGAATCGGCCAAGCGGAACGCGCTCGAACAAGTGGCGACGTATCTCGAAAGCATCACGGTCGTAGACGGGATGGACGTGACGAAAGACGAGATCCGCACCTACACGGCCGGCTTAGTCCTTGTGCTGGACCAACAAACCAACACGACGATTGACGGCGAGACAATTGTCGTCAAAGTCGACCTCGTCGCGCAGATCGACACAGAAGAAGTCGGTCAAGCGATCGCGGCGCTCCGGGAAAACGAAGACGCGCGGGTACAGCTGGTGGCGCTGAAGGTGGAAAACGAACAGCTGCAGCAGGAGCTCGACGCTGCGAATCAAGCCTTGGCGAACGCCTCGACCCCCGATCAAACGCAACAGGCGTCCCAGCAACGGCAAGAGATCTTGAATCGCGTCCAATCCAACGCCATGGTGTCGCAAGCCTGGACAGACTGGGTGATCGTCTCCCCTGCCGTCTATCCCTATCCCTGGGTCGGACTGGCACAGACGCATGCGCTCCTAAATGTCGCGCGTGGCCTCTACCCAACCAGCCCCCACGTTGCGATCGCGCAACAAGTCATCACAACCAGACAGCCACCGGCTCCACCCCAACCACCAACTCCGCCGGCTCCCGGAAGCACACCACGCCAGATGCCAACCCATGAAATCGTTCCTCACCCGGGATCGCAGGGCGTCCCTCGAACGTTGAACGAAATCACCCATACGACGCCCACCGCACCACCTCAAATCAGCAACCAGCCGGGATCGCGCACTTTGACCGATGTCCATCAACTGAATCCGTTCTTGCCGCCGTCAGCTGGACAACAACAGCAGCCGCACGCTACAACCCGCATGCAGCAGTTCCTGCAGCAAAATGGAGGGATCGGGCAGCCCCCTAACATGCGTCCGGCCACACCAGGAACTGCGCCGCGCGAGATCCCAACTGGTCAACCTCCCATAGCCCGACGTCTGCCGCCAACGATCAATCAGATCCATCCGCCGATGCCGCATCAAGTACCGCGTGTTCCCTATCAGGTTGCGCCTCGGTCTTCCGGAGGAGGTGGGGGCCACCATGGAGGAGGCGGCGGACATGGCGGGGGCGGGCGGGGCGGACGAGGACGATAAGCGATGAAAAATCCAATTGGAACGGTGATTGTTGCGATGGCTGTTGGAAACTTGGCGGGTTGGCTGTCGATTGCGGAGGTCGCAGCCGAGTCAGGCGACGTCCGAATGCACGCCGAACAGTCTTTCGGTCAACTCAACCAACATTCGGATCAACAGGGAGCGACCAAACCGTCCGGCGGAATCCGGACCACAGCCGAAGAAAGCAACGGCACCTATCCCTCAGACCGGTATTGGATTGGCAAGGGCCAGGGGGATTTAGCTAAGGGCAAAGTCGTCTGTCAGCGCGTGTCAGAACTCTCAGCCCGGACCGATCTCGCAAAGCAGATCCGCGTCATGGTCAAGGAACACATGGTTGATCGCGTCCGTGAACGAAGTGGCCGTGAAACCGAACAGGATATTGAACTCACGCGCGAGGAAATCGTTCAGGAATACCTGCTCGGCGTGAAGATCGTCGATCGCCAGATCGACGAAGAGAACAAGATCTGTACCGCCACCGCAGTGATGCTCAAGACCCCCATGCAGCCGAAGCAGGTATCCGACACCGAGCTCCCTCCTCTTTCAAACCGCTAGGAGATTTTCACGCCTCACCCCTAACCCTTTACTCCTTACGTTCAGGTATCACCTCATTGCACTTCTCCTTCCACTTGCTGTAGATACGTCCTCCCATGCCGATCGAGAATAATTTCCAGCACGATGAACTCTCGCGGAAGAGCCCCGGTGAACGTCTCGCCACCACCGAACTCACAGGCGGCGCACAACCCGAGTCTCCAGCCTGGCTCGACGCCATGGCCCAGTGCGGCACGACGCTGTCTCACGCGGGCGTCCGAGCCATCGTCTTCCTCCATGGGTCGATCCACGGCACCGACGTGTTCGGGGTGCAGCGGCTGGATGAAGTCGGCGGGCTCAAGCGCGGCTATTCGCGGGGCGTCTCCGGAGTCGATGCCCTGCTCGCGGCCATGCGCGAAGAAGGAAACGGGATCCCCGCCCTCTCAGGCGGCCTCACACCACCGCTCTCGAACGATGACGCCACCAAGAAGATCGTCGACGACCAAGTCGGCGAGGCCGGCAACTTCACCAACGCCTATGTGTCTCTCTTTCACAAAACCATCAACAAGAATCTGTCTCAACCAATCGCCTGTCGGCGAATTCTATGGACATCGGAACATCATCACCTGGGCCGTGCCTCAGCCGCCGTCCGTTTGCTCCACGAACTTCGCACCGTCTGCGAGACCCAGAAACTCGGCAAGGAAGACGGGATCCTTGTGCAGGCCCATGGGCAGGCCGGGTTAGTCCTCGCCCTGGCCTCGAATCTACTCTGCCCCAGCCCCATCACTGGAAGGCCGAAACTCCTGGGCATGCTGGCCTCCTATGCGGAACAGAACGGCCAAGCGGACCTGGCCGCCACGGTTCGGCACGTCGAACCCCTGCTCGCTGACCATTCCTTGCTGAACGGCGCGACCCTCGATGTCGTCACAATGGGCACTCCGGTGCGGTACGGATGGGATCTCGCTGGGATGGGAAAGCTTCTGCATGTGGTGAATCACCGGAATCTCCGGACGGACGGCAAGACCTGGCTCTCCAAGATGGAGCTCCCGCAAGTGACGATGGAGATGCCCATCGCCTGGGGCGGAGACTATGTCCAGCAGCTTGCAGTGGCAGGGAGCGACGCCATGCCGACGACCGAAGCGGCCAAGGCCGCGAACAAAGCCGTATGGGAGATGGTTGAACCCTACGATGGTTTCGAACGCTGGCTGGAATGTGCGCGGCGCGCCATTCGCTTTCCCGGCGACGGCCGTTGCCTGCTGGTCGACTACAAAGACTGCACCAACTCCACGAACATCCGGGAGCACTACTACGGCCACGCCGCCTACACTCGACTGAACGCGATGCTGTTCAACACGACCGAGATCGTCCGCACCTTCTATCAGCAGTAAGTTTCCTCATCCTTCTTTCAG